>CAZUJE010000086.1:0-12498 GCA_964620215.1 uncultured Hyphomicrobiales bacterium | reverse complement strand
CCGCTTCCTGCCGATTGGTGGTGGCGTAGCAGATGTCTTCCTTGTGCGGACCAATGATCGCCGGGAAACGCTCGCGCAGGATGGCGACAATCTCCGCGGTGTCATCCACCGAAAGCGTGGTCTGCGTCACATAGGCGAGTGCCGCCGCATCGCGCGGCTGAAAACTGCGCGCGTCATCGGTGGTTTCAATCAGGGTCACTGCGTCCGACGGAAGCTGGCCCATTGTGCCGATTACCTCGGGGTGATTCCGGTGGCCGACCAGCACGATCTCCCGCCCGCGCTTGAAATGCACCATCGCCTCGCGGTGAACCTTGGTGACGAGCGGGCAGGTGGCGTCGATCGCAAACAGATTCCGCCGCTCGGCTTCGGCAGGCACGGATTTTGGCACGCCGTGCGCCGAGAAAATCACCGGCCGGTCGCCGTCCGGAACCTCCGTCAGTTCCTCGACGAACACGGCACCCTTCCGGCGCAGGCTCTCCACCACATATTTGTTGTGAACAATCTCGTGCCGCACATAAACCGGCGCCCCGTATTTCTCGAGTGCGCGTTCCACCGCGTCGATCGCGCGCACGACGCCGGCGCAAAAGCCGCGCGGGGCGCATAAAAGGATGCGCAGCGGGGGCTTTTCGAGGGGTTGGGCAGCCGGGCTCATTATTGCTTCCTAAGGTTTCTACCCCTATATAGCCCTCAACCCCGGTCAACTTAAGAACAACCGAGGCTCCGTCCGATAGGGCGGCGGAGCGCGAAAACCCGTATCTGCACGCCAAAGAGGCCCCTGATGTCTGCTGCACCCCTGATGCCGAAGGCCACCGCCGTGTGGCTCGTCGAAAACACCTCGCTTTCGTTCGATCAGATCGCCGATTTCTGCAAGCTGCACCCGCTTGAGGTGAAGGGCATTGCCGATGGCGAGGTGGCGCAGGGCATCAAGGGCATGGACCCGGTGACCACCGGCCAGCTCACCCGCGACGAGATCGCGAAAGCCGAGGCGGACCCGGCCCATCGCCTTGAGATCGTTGAAAGCCGCCGTGTGCCCATTCCCGAGGCGAAGCCGAAAAAAGGCCCGCGCTATACGCCCGTCTCCAAGCGGCAGGACCGCCCGAACGCGATCCTCTGGCTCGTGCGCAATCATCCGGAGTTGAAGGACAGTCAGATCATGCGGCTCGTGGGCACCACGAAGTCCACGATCCAGTCGGTGCGCGAGCGTACCCACTGGAATTCGCAGCAGTTGCAGCCGATGGACCCGGTGACGCTCGGTCTCTCGTCGCAGACGGACCTCGACCACGAAGTGCGCCGTGCTTCCAAGGAGAAGCCGGCGCCGGCGCAGAACGAGTCGACCCTTCTGCCCGCGTCCGAGACGACCGTGGCGCGCAAGGAGCCGGAGCCTCAGATTTCGACCGAAGCGCCGAAGCGCGAGCGCGAAGCGCCGATCGATGTGGATTCGGTGTTCGCCAAGCTCGGCGGCGGACGGAAGAGCGAGTAATCGCGGACGCGAATTACTTCAGCCGTTCGTCCGGCTCATCTACAACCGGCACCGTGTAATTCAGCGCGAGACGCCCGCCGTCGGGATGAATCGTCTCGCCGGTAATGTAGCTCGCGTCGTCTGATGCGAGGAAAGCCGCGACCGCCGCGACTTCTTCCGGTTCGCCGATGCGGCCGAGCGGAGTTCTCGACAAAATCATTCGTTTCGCCTCGCGGTCTTTCGCAACGCCGCTCAGCATTTCCGTCATGATCGAGCCGGGACCGATGGCATTCACGCGAATGCCATAAGGGGCAAGCGCCAGCGCCATCGAGCGCGTGAGCTGCTGGATGCCGCCTTTTGAAACCGAATAGGCGACATGGTTCGGCAACGCGACCGTCGCGTTGATGGAAGAGATATTGATGATGCAGCCTGGCTTCTTGCCCGCTTTTACCTGCGCGGCCATTTTTCTCGCCGCGGCCTGGCCCAGCAGAAAACTTCCCTTCACGTTCACGCGCAGCACGCGGTCGAATTCGGATTCTTTCAAATCCAGAAAATCCGCCGCGGAATTGATGCCGGCATTGTTCACGAGAATATCGATGTCTCCGCCATATTCCTTGCAGGCGGCCTCGATCAGGGTCTGCACGTCCTTGCTCAAAGAAACATCGCAACGCACGAAGTAAGCGTTGTCACCGAGGTGTTTTGCCCCGGTCGCGCCGCCGAGCTCATCGACATCCGCCATCACGACCTTTGCGCCTTCCTCGATGAAGCGCTTGGCGATGGCGAGCCCGATGCCGCGCGCGGCGCCGGTGACGATGGCGACTTTGTTTTGCAGGCGGGGCATTCAGACCCCCAGGCCACGGCCTCGAAGTGCTGTGGCAATTTCATCCAGCACCAGCGGATCGTCGATCGTAGCCGGCATATTCCAGGCCTCCTTGTCGGCGATTTTCTTCACCGTGCCGCGCAGGATTTTGCCAGAGCGTGTTTTCGGCAGCCGGTTCACGGTGATCGCGATTTTAAAAGCCGCGACAGGCCCGATCTTTTCACGCACCAGCCCAACACATTCCTTTTCGATTTCCGCCGGATGCCGGTTTACGCCGGCCTTCAGCACGATGAATCCGCAGGGCACTTCGCCCTTCATGTCGTCCTTGATGCCGACGACGGCGCATTCGGCGACGTCGGGATGGGCGGACAGGATTTCCTCCATGCCGCCGGTGGAGAGCCGGTGTCCCGCGACATTGATGATGTCGTCGGTGCGGCTCATGATGAAGAGGTAGCCGTCCTCGTCGTAAAAGCCCGCGTCCGCGGTTTTGTAGTAGCCGGGAAATTCGTTGAGGTAGCTTTCCTTGAAGCGCTCGTCCTGCTCCCACAGCGTCGGCAGACAGGAGGGCGGCAACGGCAGTTTCACCGCGATTGCGCCCATCTTGCCGGGGGGAAGCGGCTTCTTCCCTTCGTCGAGCACGTCGATTTCGTAGCCGGGCATCGGCACGGAGGTGGAGCCGTATTTTACCGGCAACTGGCCGAGGCCGATCGGGTTTCCGGCGATGGTCCAGCCGGTTTCGGTCTGCCACCAGTGATCGATCACCGGCACATTCAGGATTTTCTCCGCCCACTGGATCGTGTCCGGGTCGGCGCGCTCGCCCGCCAGAAACAACGTGCGGAATTTCGACATGTCCTTGCCCGCGAGCATCTTGCCTTGCGGATCGTCCTTTTTGATTGCGCGGAATGCGGTGGGTGCCGTGAACAGCGCCACGACGCCGTGATCGGCGCATACGCGCCAGAATGCGCCGGCGTCCGGCGTGCCGACCGGCTTGCCTTCGTACAAAATCGTCGTGCAGCCCGCGAACAGCGGCGCATAGACGATGTACGAGTGACCGACGACCCAACCGATGTCGGAAGCGGCCCAATACACCTCGCCCGGATCGATGTTGTAGATATTCTTCATCGACCAGTGCAGCGCGACCATGTGGCCGCCATTGTCGCGCACGACGCCTTTCGGGATTCCGGTCGTGCCTGATGTGTAAAGAATGTAGAGCGGATCGGTCGCCTTCAGCGGAACGCAGTCGGTGCTTTTTTTGTCGCGATGGGCGGCGGCGCGAAGCTGCGCCCAGTCATGATCGCGGCCCGGCACCATCGAGGCCTCAAGCTGCGGGCGCTGCAACAGCAGCACGCCTTGCGGTTTATGGCTGGAAAGCTTGATCGCTTCGTCGAGCAGCGGCTTGTAGGGAATGATGCGCGCCACCTCGATGCCGCAGGAAGCGGTGAGAATCATTTTCGGCTTGGAGTCGTCGATGCGGGTCGCAAGCTCTTTCGCCGCGAAGCCGCCAAACACGACGGAATGAATCGCGCCGATGCGGGCGCAGGCGTACATGGCGAACAGTGCTTCCGGCACCATCGGCATATAAATGATGATGCGGTCGCCCTTTCCGACGCCGAAATCCTTCAGCATCGCGGCGAGCGTGCTGACTTCGGTTTGCAGTTCTGAATAGGTGAAGGTGCGTTTGGTGCCGGTGACAGGGCTGTCATAGATAATCGCGGCTTGCGCGCCGCGGCCGTTCTTCACATGCCGGTCGATGGCGTTGTAGCAGGTGTTGCAGACGGCATCGGGAAACCAGCGTCCATAGACGCCAGCATCCTTGTCAAAAATCTTTTTTGGGGCTTCGAACCAGTCGATGCCCTTGGCAGCCTCGGCCCAGAAGGCTTCAGGGTCGCGTTTCCAGCCGGCATAGACTTCGGGATAGCGGCTCCCGGCTTTGCCATCCATTGCGCTTCCCCCGCGTAACGTTTTTGTTTTCTGGCATTCATTTTTCCGGTTCCGCCGCATGTTTGCAAGCGGATAAAGGTCTGGGTTGCGTAATGCGCTTGTTGCGCCCGGGTGCAATGCGCTTTAGTCCGGGTACGCGAATGCCGTTCCTCTAAATTCCTTCCCCCAGATTCATTCAGTGCTCTCCGATCCCCTGTTTTTTGCCGTTGCCCTGGTTGCGGTCCTGTTTCTGGGTCTCGCCAAAGGCGGCCTGACGGGCGTCGGACTGATTGCGACGCCCATGCTGTCGCTTCTGATTCCGCCCTTGCAGGCGGTGGCGATCGTGCTGCCGATCCTCATTCTGCAAGATGTGATGTCGGTTTGGGTCTATCGCCGCGAATGGGATGCGTGGAATCTGAAGGTGATGTTGCCTGGCGCCGTGCTCGGCGTGGGTCTCGGCTGGGTATTCATGGCGCAGGTGCCGGAAGCCGCCGTCCGTCTCGCCATCGGTATCGTCACGCTCACCTTCGTGTTGAACCAGTGGCTCGGCAAGAAGCCGGGAAAGGAGCGCAAGCGGCCAGGCATCTGGCACGGCGTGGTGGCGGGCGGGGTATCGGGCTTCACCAGCACGATCTCCCATGCGGGCGGGCCGCCCTATCAGATCTATGTGATGCCGCAGAAGCTCGCCAAGATGACCTTTGTCGGCACGACTGCGATTTTCTTTGCCGCGATCAATGCAATGAAGATCGCCCCGGTTTTCGCGCTCGGCCAGTTCAATACCGAGAATCTGTTTACGTCGGCGCTGCTGATGCCGGTCGCGGCGGCGACGAACTATCTCGGCATTGTGCTTGTGCGGAAAATGCCGGCGGAGATTTTCTATCGCATTGTTTATTTCGTGATGTTCCTGCTGTCGCTGGAACTGATCCGCGGCGGCGCGATGGGGCTTTGGACGCGCTGACTTGAGGCGAAACTAACTCCCCGCTAGCGTAACTCCCAACAAGACAAAAGCGTGCGGGGGAGGGCGGCGTGGCGGTTGCGTATGACAAGGATCTCGACCGGAATCCGGCAAACTTCCAGCCGCTGACGCCGCTCACCTTCCTGGAGCGCGCGGCTTCGGTGTTCCCGGATCACTCCGCGATTTTTCACGGCAATCGCACAACGAGCTACCGCGATTTCTATGCGCGGGCGCGGCGGCTTGCCTCGGCGCTTTCAAAGCACGGCATCAAGCGCGGCGATACGGTGGCCGTCATGCTCGCCAATACGCCGGCGATGCTGGAAGCACATTACGGCGTGCCGATGACCGGCGGCGTGCTGAACACGCTGAACACCCGGCTCGATGCGCCGATCATTGCCTTCTGCCTCGACCACGGCGAGGCGAAAGTGGTCATCACCGACCGCGAATTTTCCAAGACGATGAAAGCGGCCCTCGCGCAGGCAAAGGCGAAGCCGCTCGTGATCGATTACGACGATCCGGAATTTTCCGGCGAAGGAGAGCGCATCGGCTCCATCGAATACGAGGATTTCATCGCCAGGGGCGATCCGGACTTCGCGTGGAAAATGCCGGACGACGAATGGGACGCGATTTCACTCAATTACACTTCAGGCACGACCGGGGATCCGAAAGGCGTCGTCTATCACCATCGCGGTGCCGCGCTGCTGGCGATAGGAAACATCGTCACCTGCGGGATGAAAAAGAATCCGGTCTATCTCTGGACGCTGCCGATGTTTCACTGCAACGGCTGGTGTTTTCCGTGGTCGATCTCCGCCGTCGCCGGAGCGCATGTCTGTTTGCGGCAGGTGCGTGCGAAACCGATGTTCGACCTGATCGCGAAGCACGGCGTCACGCATCTTTGCGGCGCGCCCATCGTGATGGCGACACTGCTGAACGCCCCGGAGAACGAAAAGAAACCGCTGCCGCATGCGGTGGAGTTTTTCACCGCCGCCGCCCCGCCGCCGGAAGCCGTGCTGGCGGCCATGAAAAATGCAGGCTTCAACGTCACGCATCTCTATGGGCTGACGGAAACTTACGGGCCGGCGGTGGTGAACGACTGGCATCAGGCTTGGGATTTATTGCCTTCCGGCGAACAGGCCGTCCGCAAGGCGCGGCAAGGAGTGCGCTACGTGCCGCTGGAGGCGCTCGATGTGCTTGATCCGCAGACCATGCAGCCGGTGCCGCGCGACGGCGAAACGCTGGGTGAGGTGATGTTCCGCGGCAATGTGGTGATGAAGGGCTACCTGAAAAATCCGAAGGCGACCTCTAAGGCATTTGAAGGCGGCTGGTTTCATTCCGGCGATCTCGGCGTCATTCACCCCGATGGCTATGTGCAGCTCAAGGACCGCTCCAAGGACATCATCATTTCGGGCGGTGAAAACATCTCATCCATTGAAGTCGAGGACGCGCTCTACAAGCACCCGGCCGTCGCGGTGGCTGCCGTGGTGGCGCGTCCCGACGACAAATGGGGCGAGACCCCGTGCGCTTTTGTTGAGCTTAGGCCCGGCAAGACGGCGACATCCGACGAGATCATCGAGCATTGCCGCAAGAATCTCGCCGGATTCAAATGCCCGCGCCATGTGGTGTTCACGGAATTGCCGAAAACCTCGACCGGGAAGATTCAGAAATTCAAGCTGCGGGAAATGGCGAAAACCGTATGAACCAATCGGTCACTTTTATCATTGGCGCGCATCTGCAAATTTTCTGAGCAACTGCAATGTAAATTTTCCGAATCTTTTACAAAATTAACATCGCAAGTCTGTCTTGACCCTGCCGCAAAAAAATAGTTTCTACGCGCCGCAACCAAGTTTTTGGCGATCACTTGCGATCAAGCCCCCGATCCGGGTGCCACGCTGCTGAAATCCAGGAACAGGATTGTGTGAGCCGTGCGATGGTCGCGCGGATGAGAAACGCACTTCGACGAAGTGCGCGAAAGGAAGACGAGATGGCTACCGGTACCGTGAAGTGGTTCAACGCCCAAAAGGGTTTCGGCTTCATCCAGCCCGCCGACGGCGGCAAGGATGTGTTCGTTCATATCAGCGCAGTCGAACGCGCCGGCATGTACACCCTGAACGAAGGTCAGAAGGTGAATTTCGAAATCACCACTGAGCGGGGCAAGACCGCAGCGACCAATCTTTCGGCGGCTTCGTAATCCAAGCCCAAGTCAGAATGAGATCAGAATGAGAAAAGCCCGGCGCGAGCCGGGCTTTTTGTTTCAGGAAACACCGGCGGCGTTTTTATCTCGGCTTGTATTTCTGATTGTAGACCAGCCAGAAGCTGCCAAGGCCGCACCAACTCATGGAGGTATAGGCCTCGTCGTTCTTCAACTGCTTGTTCAGGCGCAGGGTTGCGTAAATCGGACCGGCGGCGGTCCCGATAATGCACCAGCCCCACCATGGAACACTCTGGTTGGCACCAAGAGAGGTGCCGGGCGCGCCCTGCGCGAATGAAGGACTGGCCGCGATGATGGAAAACAGTCCGGCTAGCATGACTCCAAGAAGCGTCTTTTTCATCGTGACTCCCCCTTCTGTGAACGCGACCCAAACCCGATTGGCGCGATAAGTTGGCCAAGGCTATGTCCGTCCGCAGCGGGGCGCAATCGTTCTCAAGGATTTTTGAAAGGTTTTCCTGAATGCCGGACAGGCCAGCAATGCTGTCGTATTGTTCCATAAAGCGCGAAAGCACGGTGTTTTGGAAAACCGGATCGCTGATAAAATCCCTGAATACAAATATAGCTGACTTCGTAAAACGAAACCGCCGGTCTGGGACCGGCGGTTTCGGCTTGTCAGTGAACGGTGGCCAGAACTCCGTGGCGAAGCCGCTCGATTTCGTCTTTCAGAAGCAGCTTGCGTCTTTTCAGTTCGCTGAGCCGCAACTGGTCGGCTCCGGGATGGGCAAGCTCTTCGTGGATTTCACGCTCTAATGACTGATGCTGCTGCTCGAGGCTGGCAAGGGACATTTGAGGGGGCATAGGTGGTATCTCTCCCTTGTTAGGGTTCGATGCGCAAATTGTGACACGGACCTTGCCTGCTGTCGATTGAAGAAGTGCTTTGCGGCGCAATAATCCACCGCGCAGACTGAATTGTTCGCGCGAAAAATCGGTCAGCGATTCTGACTTGCTTGCGGTGGAACACTGCGGGCGCAATACTTGGTTTCGCGGTCCACGTTTCGGACCGCTCTGCGGCGGCGGGCAATGAACGCAGAAGAAGAACGGGAACTCAAAGCAGAACTGGAGCGCCTGAAGCAGGAGCACCGGGATCTGGATTCAGCCATCGAGGCGCTGCTTGCAACGTCCGGTTACGACCGGCTGCAAGTGCAGCGCCTCAAGAAACGCAAGCTGCAACTGCGCGACCGCGTCAGCGAAATCGATGATGCGCTGTTTCCGGATATAATCGCCTGAAGCAGAGTCTCAGAGCAGCTTAATCATGTTTTCCGCGCTGGAGACTTCCGCCTTGCCGGTTTCAGCCTCCACATGCAGCGCCTTCACGATGCCATCGTCAACGAGCATCGAATAGCGCTTGGAGCGAATGCCGCCCATGCCGCGCTCGGTGGCGTCGTAGTGCAGCCCGGCTGCTTTCACGAATTCTCCATTGCCGTCGGCAAGAAAAACCAGCTTGTCGCCGGCCCCGCTCTGCTTCGACCAGGCATTGATGACGAAATGGTCGTTGACCGTGGTGACGGCGATCGTGTCGACATTTTTGGCGTGGATGGTGTCAGCCTGCGTGATGTAGCCCGGCAAGTGGTTCATGCTGCAAGTGGGCGTAAAGGCGCCGGGCATTCCGATCAGCACCACGCGCTTGCCCTTGAAAATTTCATCGGTTTTGCGGGGCTTGGGGCCATCGGAAGTCATCACGCGGAACGTGGCATCGGGAAGCTTGTCGCCGACCTTAATCATCATCACTCCTTGCAGAACTGAACTTCTGAACCGGGAACACCGGCGGCCCGCATCCTATTTCGTTTGCGGGACTAGTCGAGAGGGGCTTCGACTTCCAGCGCGTTGCCGCCCGCATATACAGTCAGGCGAATTTTTGAAGGGATCGGTGCTGCTCCCGGCGGCGCGCCGTCAACCGGGATCACAAAACGGATGAGGTTCCCCTCCCTCGCTATTTGCTCCGGCAGCGGCAAGGCCCAATCGTCGGTCGGGCCTTCGGCGAAGAGGTCGTAAGGCATCTTTTCGTCGGGCGTATAAATTTCAACCAGTATGCGGGGCTTCGGAGCCCGCTCCAGCTTCACCGAATAAACGGACAGCGGCTTCACTTTGCCCAGCACATCGGGGACAGGGATGGAGATCCGATCGATGACAGCCAAGGGCTTCTCGTTTGGAGAGACATCCAGTGAAAACTGGGCGTCAGCCGGAATGCAGATCTTTTCACAAACTGCGAATTCGAATTTCAGGCGCAGCTTGATGGGTTTTTTCGGATCGATGGCTTTCAGCTCGATCGGAAATGACACTTGATCTTCATACCCGACCACCTGTCCGCCGGCTTCCTTGAAACGTTTCGGGACCGGGTAGCGCACTTTTGTATTCGCGAGATTTTCCGAGCCGCTCCAGTCAAAACGCGGCGGTACGCCGGCGTCGCCTGGATAGCGCCAGTAGGTATGCCATTTCGGCGCGAGCTGAATTTCAACAGCCGCGCGGGTCGCGTCGGCATGCAGCCGTACTTTTGCCTTGCCGGTATCCACCCAAGCCGATTCAGCGGCCCATGCAGCGCTTGTCATATTCAGCGCGCAAACAATTGTGGCAAGAGGAAACCAAATTGCGTTCATGTTCGTTCTAATAAGCCTTGGCTTGCGTTAGGGCAAAATGCACGTTCGCGTGATTAAAATCTGCGCTGCCTGGGAATCTTGCAACATGCCGAGGCTGGGTTATTCTGAAAGCATGAAAATCGCCGGAACCAGAATCGACGCGACCAAGCGTGCCGGTTATCTCGACGGGCAGGTTCTCGTCGCCATGCCGACGATGAAAGACGACCGCTTCGCCCGCTCCGTGATCTATCTCTGCGCGCATTCGGACGAGGGCGCCATGGGTATTGTCGTCAACCAACCCGCGCCCAACGTCAATTTTCCGGATCTGCTGGTTCAGCTCGAAGTGATCCCGGCCGAGAACCTGATCGAGTTGCCGACGCACGCGGATTCAATGCGGGTGTTGAAGGGCGGGCCGGTGGAAACTGGCCGTGGCTTCGTGCTGCACAGCGCCGATTTCTTCATCGAGAATTCGACGCTTTCCATCGATAACGGAATCTGCCTGACGGCGACGCTCGACATCCTGAAAGCGATCGCAAAAGGGGAGGGACCGTCCAGCGCCGTGCTGGCGCTTGGTTATGCGGGATGGGGTCCGGGGCAGCTGGAGAACGAGATTCAGGCGAATGGCTGGCTGAATTGCACGGCCGATTCCGAACTGATCTTCGGCGGCGACATTGACCACAAATACGAGCAGGCGATGCGCAAGATCGGCATTCATCCAGGCATGTTGTCCACGGACGCCGGACACGCCTGAGAGAAAATCAGCGGATCAGCTCGCCCGTGCGCGCCGGGGTGTTTCGACCGGCGCGATCAGGCGGCGTGCTTCCTCGGCGGTCATCGGCTCACCGAACGCGTAGCCCTGCGCATACTCGCAACCAAGCTGATACAGCTCGACGGCGTCGGAATCGTTCTCAGCGCCTTCCGCCACGACTTCCATGCCGAGATCATGCGCGAGCGTGATGATCGAGCGCAAAATGACGGGCCGCGCGCCGCGCCCCGAGCCGCGCACGAATTGCTGGTCGATCTTGATCGTGTCGAAGGGGAAGCGCTGCAAATAGGCGAGCGACGAATAACCGGTGCCAAAATCATCCAGCGAAAGACCGGCGCCAAGTTCGCGGATGCGTACGAGCATCTGCGCGGCTAGTTCCGGATTTTCCATCACGAGCGACTCGGTCAGTTCCAGCTTGAGCGTGCCCGGCGTCATCAGGTTGCGCGACAGCACCGCCTTGATCTCCTGGATGAGATCGTGGCGCAGCAATTGCCGCGAGGAAATGTTCACGCTGACGAACAGCGCGGCGGTCGATTCATTGATGTGCTGCCAGCTCGACAGTTGCCGTGCCGCGCGCTCCAGCACGAAGCGGCCAAGGTCGTTGATGAGTCCTGTTTCCTCGGCGAGCGGAATAAATTCACCGGGGCCAAGCCGTCCCAGACGCGGATGATTCCAGCGCAGCAATGCCTCGAAGCCGGAAATCGTCCGGTCCTCCAGCCGCACGATCGGCTGATACAGGATCGAAAGTTCTTCGCGCTCGATGGCGCGGCGGAGATCGGATTCCAGCGTGAGCTGGTCGATCTTCTGCGAGCGCATCACCGGCTTGAAGACCTCGATGCGGTCGGCGCCGAGCTGCTTGGCATGGTACATCGCGAGTTCCGCGTCCTTCAGCACCTCATCGCGGCTGCGGGTCTGGCCGTCATACAAGACGAGCCCGACGGAGGCGGTGAGGAAAATCTGGCGTTGCCCGAAGCCGATGGGCGCGCGCAAGGAGCGGCGGATGGTGTCGGCGAAGGCAACGATGCGCTCCGGCTCGCGCTCGGACAGAAGGATCATCGCGAACTGGTCGCCGGCGATGCGCGAAAGCGTATCCTGCGGCTTGAGCAGTCGGCTCAGGCGGCGTGCGATTGTCAGAAGCACGGAGTCGCCGACCGCCATGCCGACGCTCGTATTCACCTGCTTGAAGCGGTCGATGTCGATCACGATCAAAGTGGGCCGTACATGCTCGTCGGCGCGGGCCAGCGAGATCGAGGCGTCGAGACGATCCATGAACAGTTCGCGGTTCGGCAGGCTCGTCAGATTGTCATGCACGGCGTCGTGCAGGAGCCGCTCCTCGGACACCTTCACCTCGGTGACGTCCGCGAGCGTGCCGACCACGCGCAACACTTCGCCGTCGGTGCCGACGACAGGGCGGGCGCGCAGATTGAACCACAGATAATGACCGTCCTCGGCGCGCAGGCGGAACTGCTGCATGATGCGGCCGCGGCGCTGTTCCAGCATTCCGTCGAGTGACATGCGGAAGCGGTCGCGGTCGCCCGGATGCAGGAATTCGAGCCAGCCCGCAGCGGCCGTTTCCAGCGTGCCGCGTTTCAGGCCGAGCACCGTCTCCGCTTCATGGCTCGTGTAAATGAGATCGCGGACAACGTCCCAATCCCACACGATGTCGCCGGCACCCGTGAGCGCCAGTGCGCGGCGCTCCAGGTCGTTCACAATGCCTTCGGCACTGACGCCGGCGAAGGCGTGCTGCATGACCGTGAAGCCGATCAGCATCACGATCAGCACAAGGCCTCCGAGCA
>CAZUJE010000085.1:0-12501 GCA_964620215.1 uncultured Hyphomicrobiales bacterium | reverse complement strand
ACTTGCCGACCGAAGCGGAATGGGAATTCGCTGCGCGCGGAGGTCTGGAAGAGGCCGAGTTTGCCTGGGGTGCGGAGTTCACGCCCGGCGGCCATCACCTGGCCAATACCTGGCAGGGCGAATTTCCAAACAAGAATGACTGCAAGGACGGTTTCGAGCGCACGTCGCCGGTGACCGCGTTTCCGCAGAACGGTTACGGCATCCACGACATGATCGGCAATGTCTGGGAATGGACCTGCGACTGGTATTCGCCAAAGCACGAGGCTGACGCGCCGAAGGCCTGCTGCATTCCTGAAAATCCGCGCGGCGCGCGCGAGCAGGACAGTTTCGATTCCTGCCAGCCGAACATCAAAATTCCCCGCAAGGTTCTGAAAGGCGGCTCGCATCTGTGCGCGCCGAATTATTGCCGCCGTTACCGCCCCGCCGCGCGGCACGCCGAAGCGATCGACACTTCGACCAGCCATGTGGGTTTTCGTTGCGTAGTGCGCGAGCGGCCATTGTGAAAATGCGAGACTGAAATGCGGATGCGTTCGACCAGATTTGGTTTTCTCGCGTTGCTGATAGCACTTTCGCTGCTGTCATCGCTTACCGCGCAAGCGCAGACGATGAGCTTCGCCGACGCGGCGGAAAAGTTCGTCGCCGCCTGCGGCAAGGACATCGACTCCCATTGCAAGGGCGTCAATCTCGGCGGCGGCAAGATGAAGGCGTGCCTGTCGAAAAACGCCGACACCATCTCCGCCCGCTGCAAGGAAACCTACGCTGAAATTTTCACGGGCATCGAGAAACGCGCAAAGGCGCGCGTTGCGGTGCTGAAAGCCTGTGACATCGACCGCCGCCGGCTTTGCGGCGACATCGCGAAAGGCGACGGGCAAATCCTGGAATGCATGTTGACGGCTTCAAGAGCGGTGACGCCGAAATGCAATCAGGCGATCACTGACGCCGGGTATCGCTGAGGAGATGAAAATGCGCCTCCCCGTGATCCTCTTCCTCGGCATACTCGGCACTTCTTCTCTCGTATTGGCGCAAGGTAAATTAACGACGGACGACATCGTTGATTCCCTGCGCGGCCTCGACCATCAGGTGGAAATCAGCGCGCCCGCGCTGCACCAGCGCGCGCTCGAACGCATCAAGGCGAAACAGGTCGATAACCCGAACGGCCGTCCGAATATCGCCGAAGAACTCAACAAGCTTCCGCAACTGACCGTCGAAATCCAGTTTCATTTCGACTCGTCGGTGATCGATCCGAAATCCTATCGCACGCTCGGCCGCATCGCCGATGCGCTGTGGCATCCGTATCTGCTGGAATACAGGTTCCTCGTTGTCGGTCACACCGACTCCAGCGGCAAGCGCGAATATAACTTGAAATTAAGTCAACGCCGCGCCGACGCGATCCGCGAGGCGCTCGTCAGCACATTCCGGCTTCCCGCGCGCCGCGTGAGCGCGGTCGGTCTCGGTGAGGAGCAGTTGCAGGACGCGGTCAACCCGCGCGCGGCGGTGAACCGGCGCGTGCAGCTTATCGCGGTTGGAAAGATTTAGGAGGCGGCATGGCAACCAAACCTCCTTCTACCTTCGCAAAGGCGCTGGCGTGGATGGCGGCTTCGTTGCTGATCGTTTTCGTTCTGCTCGGCTATCTCTGGTACGGCTTCAACAGCGAAGTGCATCACCGGATCTGGTCCGACGTCATCGATCGCTCGCGCGGGCCGATGACGTTCCGGTTTTATTTGCAGCCGGTGATGGCGGCACTGGCGGCACTCTGGGATGGCATCAAGGACGCGCGCCTCGGCCGCACGCCGCATCTGATCTCGCTGCTGACGAATGCCAGCGGCGGCCAGCAGGCCCGCGAAGGAATCCTGTCCATCGCCCGCATCATCCTGCTCGGACTCGGCATGGACACGATTTATCAGCTCAAGGCGTTCGACAAATTCTATCCGGGCGAGGCGGTGGTGATCACGCTGCTGCTCGCGGTCATCCCCTACATACTCTTGCGCGGCCCGATCTCGCGTGTCGCTCAGCATTATGTCGGACAGGCAAAGGAAAAATCATGAGCGAAACGCGCATTACTGGAAAGTCGGACTCCGACCAGATTTCCGTGGAACTGTCGTCCCGCCGCACCGGCATGTCGTTCCAGCGCACGCGCATGAGTGCCGATAGAACGCTGATGTCTGTGATCCGGACATCGCTGTCGTTGATCTCGTTTGGGTTCACAATCTTTCAGGTTTTTCAGAAAATGCGCGATCATAACTTGATCGCCCATGCGGGTTCGGCGCGCAATTTTGGCATGGCACTGGTGGCGCTCGGAATCCTGATGCTGGTCGGCGGCATCATTTATCACCTGCAATTCATGCTGCATCTGCGCGCAGAACGCGCGGCAATGACTGCCGACGGACTCATTCACGCGGAGAGCAAATTCCCGGTTTCACTGACGCTGCTCACCGCCGTCGTTCTGCTCGGGATCGGCGTGTTCGCGATCGTCAGCATGATTTTCAACATCGGGCCGTTCGGGTGAGAAATCCAAATGGCCAAACGCACGAAAAAGAAAACAGGAAAACCAAAGAAGCCGCTGCGTAAAGCAGCTCAGCGAAAACGAGAGAACAAAATCTCAACTGCAAACACGCCTACCAAGAGGAGCACGCAAATGGCTAAATCCGACAAGCCGAACATCCTCGTCATCTGGGGCGACGATATCGGCCAATCGAATCTGAGTTGTTATTCGCACGGCCTGATGGGCTACCAGACGCCCAACATCGATCGCATTGCGAAAGAGGGCATGTTGTTCACCGACAGTTACGGCGAACAGTCCTGCACCGCGGGCCGTTCATCCTTCATCACCGGGCAGAGCTGCTATCGTACGGGTCTCTCAAAGGTCGGCATTCCAGCAGCGCCGCAAGGCATGCCGGACAGTATTGTCACCATTGCCGCGTGTCTCAAGAATCAGGGTTACGCGACCGGACAGTTCGGCAAGAACCATCTCGGTGATCTCAACAAACACCTGCCGACGGTGCATGGTTTCGATGAGTTTTTCGGCAATCTCTACCATCTCAACGCTCAGGAAGAGCCGGAGATGTACGATTACCCTTCAAAGAAGGAATTTCCAAAGTTCAATGAAATGTTCGCACCACGCGGTGTCGTCCATTCATGGGCAACCGACAAGGACGATCCGACCGAGGAGCCGCGCTGGGGCCGCGTCGGCAAGCAGAAGATCACGGACACTGGCCCGCTGACGAAGAAGCGCATGGAAACCTGCGACGACGAGTTCGTCGCTGCCGCCAAGGACTTCATGAAGCGGCAGAACGACGCCGACAAGCCATTCTTCATGTGGGTCAACTTCACGCATATGCACCTGTTCACGCACACCAAGAAGGAAAGCCTTGGCCAGGCCGGCCGCTGGCAGTCGCCCTATCACGACACCATGATCGACCACGACAAGAACGTTGGTGAGGTCCTTGATTATCTCGACAAGCTCGGCATCGCCGACAACACCTTCGTCATGTACTCGACCGACAACGGTCCGCACATGAACTCCTGGCCGGACGCCGGCATGACGCCGTTCCGCAGCGAGAAGAACACCAACTGGGAAGGCGCGTTCCGCGTGCCGATGCTGGTGCGCTGGCCCGGTCAGATCGCGGCCGGATCGATTGCAACCGGCATTGTCCAGCATCACGACTGGCTGCCGACCTTCCTTGCGATGGCCGGCGATCCAGAGGTGAGCGACAAGCTCAAGAAGGGCGGCTACCAGGCTGCCGGGAGAAGCTACAAGAACCACATCGATGGCTTCAACCTTCTGCCGTATCTGACGGGCAAGGCGAAGGAGAGCCCACGCCAGCTCTTCTTCTACTTCAGCGACGACGGTGACGTGCTCGGCATCCGGTACGACAACTGGAAGATCGTGTTCATGGAGCAGCGGTGCAAAGGGACTTTGCAGATATGGGCGGAACCGTTCACGCCGCTTCGGTTGCCAAAGATCTTCAACCTGCGCACCGATCCCTACGAACGCGCCGACACCACGTCGAACACCTACTACGACTGGTGCTTGCACAACATGTATTTCATCTTCATCGCGCAGACGGCGGCGGCGAAGTTCGTGGAGACGTTCAAGGAATTTCCGCGCGCTCAGAAGCCGGGAAGCTTCAATCTCGACGATGCCATGGCGAAAATGTCGGAAGCCGCGAGCGGCGCAAATCACTGAACGCAATCCGGGCGGCGGGAGCAATCCCGCCGCCCGATCTCTCAAGCCATCGAGGGTCCACAATGAAACAGTGGCTCGTCTTTGTCACCGAACATGCCATCGTCCTCATCGACTGGATGGCACTGATCCTCGTTCTGATCGGTACGATTGAGGCGTTTTACGGCGGCCTTCGGATGCTGTTGTCGTCGGCTTCGGGTCACGAGAAGCGCGACGTCTGGTTGCGCTACGCGCGCTGGCTGGTGGCGGGGCTGACCTTCCAGCTCGCCGCCGACATCATCGAAACTTCGATTACCACGAGCTGGGAGGCGGTCGGCCGCATCGCCGTCATCGCGGTGGTGCGCACTTTCCTGAATTATTTTCTGGAGCGCGATCTCGCCGAAATCCGCGAGCGGCAGAGCGAAGGAAAACGGCGGCGTTGAGGAGATTGTTCATGAACAAGCTGGCGCGAACGATTGGCTTGGTTTTCGCGGGAGTATTTCTGCTGGCTACGGACGCCATGGCGCAGACCGATCCTTTGCCGTCATGGAATGAAGGTGCCGTAAAGAAATCCATCACCGATTTCGTCGCGCGCGTCACAACGCAAGGCTCGCCGGATTTTGTGCCGGTGGCCGAACGCATCGCCGTGTTCGACAACGACGGCACGCTCTGGGCCGAGCAGCCATTCTATTTCCAGCTCGCCTTCGCCTTCGACCAGATCAAGGCGATGGCGCCGAAGCATCCGGAATGGAAGGACAAGCAGCCCTACAAGGCGCTGATCGAAAACGACATCAAGGGCGCGCTCGCCGCCGGCGAGAAGGGCATTCTGGAAGTGATGACAGTCACCCACTCCGGTATGACTACGGACGACTTCAGCAAGTCTGTCGCCGCCTGGACCCAGAGCGCGCAGCATCCGCGCTTCAAGAAGCCTTACATCGAAGTCGTCTACCAGCCGATGATCGAGTTGCTGAATTATCTCCGCGCCAACGGATTCAAGACATTCATCGTCTCCGGGGGCGGAGTGGAGTTCATGCGCGTCTTCGCCGAGAAAGTGTATGGCATCCCGCCCGAGCAGGTCGTGGGTTCATCGGGTACCGTGAAATTTCAGCGCGCGGCGGACGGAAAGGTTTCGTTGATCAAGGACGCGAAAGTCGAATTCATCGACGACCACGAAGGCAAGCCGGTCGGCATCAACCGTTTCATCGGCCGCCACCCGATCTTCGCCTTCGGCAATTCCGACGGCGACCATCAGATGCTGCAATACACGGCGGCGGGCGAGGGGGCGCGCTTCATGGGCATCGTGCATCACACCGATGCCGAACGCGAATACGCCTACGACCGCCAATCTCACATTGGCAAGCTCGACAAGGCGCTTGATGAAGGACTTCAACGCGGCTGGACCATTGTCGATATGAAACGCGACTGGAAAAAAGTATTCGCGTTCGAATAACGGCGCTCAATCATTCACATTCAGAGAGAGGGATGAACATGTTCAGTCGCTTTTTTACTGGCTCACTATTCGTCTTGATTTTGTTCGCGTCGAATGCCGCTTTCACCCAGAACGTATCGCCGCCGGAAGCGCGGGCGATTGCGAAAGAAGCGGTGATCTACGGCTTCCCGCTCGTGGACAATTATCGCATCCAGCATTCGTATTTCGTGGATCGCGGAAACCCGGAATTCAAGGCGGCCTGGAACACGCTCTTCAACAACGCGCGTGTTTACACGCCCGACGACAAGGCGATCCAGACTCCTAACTCGGATACGCCGTATTCTTATGTCGGCGCGGACCTGCGCGCCGAGCCTGTTGTGTTCACGGTGCCGGCGGTCGAGAAGGGCCGCTACTACTCGCTGCAATTCATTGACCAGTACACGTTCAACTTCGCCTATGTCGGCAGCCGCGCCACCGGCAACGATGCCGGAAGCTATCTGCTGGCTGGACCCAACTGGAAAGGCGAAACGCCGAAAGGCATCAAGGCGGTCATTCGCTCCGAAACGCAGTTCGTCTTCGTGCTCTATCGGACGCAGCTCTTTAATCCGGGCGACATCGACAACGTGAAGAAGATTCAGTCTGGCTATAAAGTCGAGCCGCTGTCGCGGTTTCTGGGCAAGTCCACGCCCGCGGCTGCGCCCGCCGTCGATTTCATAATACCCCTCACCGCCGAACAGGAGCGCAGCTCGCTCCAGTTCTTCAACGTCCTGAATTTCATTCTTCGGTTCTGCCCGGCTCATCCCTCCGAGAACGCGCTGATGGCGCGCTTCGCGAAGATCGGCGTTGGCGCGGGCAAGCCGTTCGACGCCAATTCGCTGTCGCCCGAGATGCGTAAGGCGCTGGAAAGCGGCATGGCCGACGGCTGGGCGGCGTTCAAGGTGCACAAGGAAACGCAGATCGATACGGGGAAGGTGTCGAGCGCGGACAGCTTTGGCACGCGCGCCTTCCTGAAAGGCGACTACATGGCGCGCATGTCGGGGGCCATACTCGGCATCTACGGCAACTCAAAAGACGAAGCGATTTATCCCGTCTATTTCGTCGATGACGGGAAGAAAGCACTCAGCGGCGCCAGCCGGTACACCTTACGCTTCCCGCCCGGCCAGTTGCCGCCGGTCAATGCGTTCGGGTGGCTGTCCATGTACGGGCGGCCCGCGAGCTTGCTCTATGCGAATCCGCTCAATCGCTATCTGATCAATTCGCCGATGCAGCCGGACCTGAAGCGCGACGCCGATGGCGGGATCACGCTCTATGTGCAGAATGAATCGCCGGGCAAGGACAAGGAATCAAATTGGCTGCCCGCGCCAAAGGGCGCGTTCTTTTCGGCCATGCGTCTGTATTGGCCGAAGCCCGAAGCATTGAGCGGAAAATGGACAGCGCCGCAGCTCGTGCGCGTCAACTGAACTCAGGAGTCAAAGGAAATGAAAACCACGCTTTCGATTTACACGCTCGCGGCGGCCGCCGCGCTGACCATTAGCGCGCTCGCGCAAACCGCTATTCCCGTCACTGTCAACAACTTCGCCCGCGCGGAGTCCGATCTGTATATGGGCGGGATATTGAAGGACAGCGGCGGGGCAATCGGAAAATTCAACCATCGCCGCGAGCCCGCGCGCATCGATAACCAGACCGTGATCCGCCTCAACCGCGACACGCTGTACTCCTCGGCGGTGTTCGATCTCGATGCCGGTCCCGTAACGATCATCATGCCCAATGCCGGCAAGCGTTTCATGTCGCTGATGATCATCAATGAGGACCACTACGTTCCTTCGGTGACATACAATCCCGGTGCGCATACCTTCACGAAGGAACAGGTCGGCACGCGCTACATGGCGGCGGCCATCCGCACGCTGGTCGATCCCGCCGATCCGAAAGATCTGGCGCAGGTTCAAGTGCTGCAAGACCAGATCAAGGTCACGCAAAAAAGCACCGGCAAGTTTGAGACGCCGAATTGGGATCAGGCCAGCCAGAAGAAGGTGCGCGACGCGCTCTTGGTCCTTGCTTCCACGACCAGCAGCTTCAAGGGTGCGTTCGGCCCGAAAGGGCAGGTCGATCCGGTCGCTCATCTGCTCGGCACCGCCGCGGGATGGGGCGGCAATCCGGACAAGGACGCGACCTATCTCAACGTGACGCCCGCGAAGAACAACGGCAGCACGATCTACAAACTCAATGTGAAGAATGTCCCGGTCGATGCGTTCTGGTCGGTAAGCCTCTACAATGCCCAAGGCTATTTTGAAAAAAATCAGTACGATGCGTATTCGATCAATAGCATCACCGGCAAGAAGCAGCCTGACGGCTCGGTGGCGATTCAGTTCGGCGGCTGTGACGGCAAGATCGCGAACTGCCTGCCGGTCACCAAAGGCTGGAACTACACCGTGCGTCTCTATCGCCCGCGCGCGGAAATTCTCAACGGCAAATGGAAATTCCCGGACCCGCAGCCGGTGAACTAAAGGAATTTTTGTCGTCTGCAACCGAATGGGACTGCAAGCTCGGCTGAGCGAGGGATGGAGGCGTGCGCTGACGATCGCCAGCGATGCGCTCCAACCCGCTCGCCGCGTTCTGAAATCCTGTTGATAGCGTTTGCTTATCCCCGCCTATCCGGGTGGAATTAAAATCACCGCGTCTCGGTCTAACGAGGGGGCGCGTGGCCACGCGTAACCATGTGCGGATCGGGAGCGGTGGCTTTGTTGCGGGCGTTTAACGCGCGCTCGCATGAAGCGGCCCAAGCCGTCTGTGCCCGATGCGACGACCTCGCATCACAGGCATCCGGGTCTGGTGCTTTCCGTGGGCCCAACCACGATCGCACCGGTGTGGTGCCGGCAGCGGTGGATAGAGCAGAAGCTCGTTCGTAGCGGGCTTGGTTAGTCCACCGGGGTTCAGGCGGAGCAAGCCTAGAAACACCGCGTGCGGGACGCCGGACGATTTCCGGCACCTGCGGTGAAGACCTCTCATGTGCTTTTCCTTTCGCACATGAGGCCGTGGGGATCGGATTTCCCCGGCGTCCCGCGCCTCCCTCATAGGGCGCGCTGACTGACGATGACGCGGAGCGAAAATCGCTCGCGCGAACGATGCGTCATATGAAATTGCAGGGTTCCGCACTGTGGCTTGGCCGCACCACTGCGGAGCTGCGAGCGGACTTCAGGGAAAACCCTGATAGCCCTGACGGCAGGCTGTCGTAACCTTGGACTGACTCGCATTGACCGTGACGCGGTGCCAAGGGCGCGGGCGAGCGGCAAGGTGTGGGCACGGAAAATGAAGGTGTAGAATGATGGGTACGAGTCGTAAGGGGATGGCGATGCGGGCAGGGCGCTTTGGTGCATCACTGGTTTTGGGTGCGGCGTTGCTCGCGTCCGTGCCGCAATCGGCCTCGGCCGACGAAGGCGGCGTCAGCTTCTGGCTGCCGGGCTTCAATGGGAGCCTGGTCGCGGCACCCGGCACGCCGGGCTGGTCCTGGATTCAGGCCTATTATCATACGCAGCCTTCGGTGGGCGGCGGCAAACAGCTTTCAGGCGGCGGGCAAATCCGTGTCGGCCTGGACGTCGCCGCCGATCTCGCCTTCTTCGGACCGACCTATACGTTCGCGGAGCCAGTCCTGGGCGGCCAGGCCGCTTTCAGTGTGCTCGGACTCGGGGGCCAGATGCGCGCCAGTGCGGACGCCGTTCTCGCCGGCGGCGGTGGCGGCGTCATTTCGGTGAACCGCACCGACACGCTGCTCGCCTTTGGCGATGTGTTCTTTCAGGGAACGCTGAAATGGAATCGGGGCATCCACAATTACATGACCTACTGGATGACGAGCGCTCCGGTCGGCTCCTACAATTCGAACCGGCTTGCCAACACCGGTATTGGTCACAGCGCTATCGACGGCGGTTTCGGTTACACCTATTTTGATCCGTCCAAGGGCCATGAATTCTCATACCTCATGGGCCTCACCTATAATTTTGAGAACAAAGACACCAATTACCGGAACGGCGTCGATTTCCATGTCGATTGGGCCGCGTCGCAATTCCTTTCCAAACAGTCGTTTATCGGAATCGGCGGCTATCTCTACAACCAACTCACCGGCGACAGCGGCAGCGGCGCGACGCTCGGTCCCTCTCATTCGCGCGTGGCGGGCATCGGCCCCCAGATCGGATATGTTTTTCCGATCGGTGAGGACAAGCAGGGCGCCCTGGTGCTGAAAGGCTTCTGGGAATTTGCCGCGCAACATCGGGCGGAAGGCTGGAACGCGATCCTGGCGCTTTCGATTACGCCGGCGGCGCACAAGAAATAGCGCGGTTTTTCCGCCATTTACACTGGCACACGAATTGCTCCTGACATCCCGCATGTAGCGCGGATGTCAGGTAACCAGTGAATCTCGAAGCCAATCTGAAAATCGTCATTGTGGACGAGAGTCCCGTGCGCGCCGCGATTCTGGAAGAGGCGCTGCGCGAGGCGGGCCACAAACAGGTCATTCGCATTGCGGAAACCGCCGATCTGCTCGCGCGCATCTATGCCATTGACCCCGACGTTATTTTGATCGACCTCGAAAACCCGAGCCGCGACGTGCTGGAACAAATGTTCCGCGTCAGCCGGGCGGTGAAGCGGCCGGTTGCGATGTTCGTGGACCAGAGCGACAGCGCCTCCATCGCCGCCGCCATCGATGCCGGCGTTTCCAGCTACATCGTGGACGGACTGAAAAAAGACCGCATCAAGCACATCCTGGACATCTCCATTTCCCGTTTCAACGCCTTCTCGCGCATCAGCAACGAACTGGAGCAGACAAAATCCGCCTTGGAAGAGCGCAAGGTGATCGACCGCGCCAAGGGAATTCTGATGAAGCGGAAAGGAATGAGCGAGGAAGAGGCCTATGCGCTGCTTCGCGCCACTTCGATGAACGAGAAGAAAAAGATCGCCGACATCGCGCAATCCATCATCACCGCCGCGGAGCTGTTGAAATGAATACTGGAAAACTCCGGATCGGTTTCATTCCGCTCGCGGACGCGACCGCGCTCATCGTCGCGGTGGATCGTGGTTTCACCGCCGGGGAGGGGCTCGACGTCGAGCTGGTACGCGAGGTTTCGTGGTCGAACGTGCGCGACAAGCTGAACATCGGCATGTTTGACGCCGCCCACCTGCTGGCGCCGGTTGCGGTCGCGACCAGCCTCGGCCTCGGCCACGTGCAGGTGCCACTGATTGCGCCGTTCAATCTGGGACTGAACGGCAACGCGATCACCGTGACCACGGCCCTCTATAAAGCCTTGAAAGACAAGGCGATTGGCGACCTTTCCGATCCCCATGTCTCGGCCCGGGCGCTTGCCGAAATCGTCGCGGAGAGGAAACGCAAAAACGAACCGCCGCTGAATTTCGGCATGACCTTCCCGTTCTCCACGCACAATTACCAGCTTCGCTTCTGGATGGCGTCCGCAGGCGTCGATCCCGATGAGGATGTGCGGATGGTGGTGCTGCCGCCGCCGTTCATGGTGGAGAGCATCCAGAACGGTCATGTCGATGCGTTCTGCGTCGGCGCGCCCTGGAATTCCGTGGCGGTCGATCTCGGCATCGCGCATATCCTGCATTTCGTGTCGGAAATTTTGCAGCGTGCGGCGGAGAAGGTGCTGGCGATGCGCATGTCATGGGCCGGGGAAAATCCCGATGCGGTCCGCGCACTGATCCGGGCTCATTCCAAGGCGGCCAAATTCGTCGAGGACGAAAGCAACCGCGAAGAAGTCTGCCGGATTGTCTCCGCGCCGAACCGCATCAATGTCGAGGAGGAAGTCATTCGCCGCACGCTGGACGGCAAGCTGAAAGTGTCCCCGCAAGGCGAATATAGAGAGAGCGAACGCTACCTGATGGTCGAACGTTGGGGCGCCGCGCGGCCCGATCCGGTACAGGCGGCATGGCTCTACGCGCAGATGGTGCGCTGGGGGCAGGCGCCGATGGCGGAAGATTTGCTGGAGAAGGCGAAGGCTGTTTTCCGCCCGGACCTTTATGACGGAGTGCTGGGTGAGGGCGACATGCCGCCGGCGTCGGAGCCGAAAGATGGAGTAGGTGCTTTCGCCGGCCCGGAGTTCGATCCGGACGACATCGAGGGGCACCTTGCGCCGTGGAAAATCCGGCGGAGCTGAATTCGATTCTCGAAAGCGATTCTTCGAATATGTGCGTTACTGCAATGCACAAAATTAGCGCAGTCTGACCGCAGCCTAGGCATGTCAGCGCCTGCATTTGCGCCGGTATACATCGCTTAAAATTTCAAAAAGCCCCGGTTTTCAAGGTATCCCGCAAGCCGATGAAGCTGGCACGAAGCTTGAATTAGAGAAGATCGAAAAGCGCCGCCGATGAAGACGGCGCTTCGGCCCTCGACGGTCCGGGAACAGCAACGCCGCTGAACTACTCGCGCGAAAGCGCGGGCCGGTTCGCGGCGATTTTGTTTTTGGGTTTCAGGTGCCGATCAACGGGAACAGGCAGCACAGGGGTTTTTCGATGAAGAAGCGAATTGGAAAGACGATCGCGAAGCGGGGAATTGATCGCCGCGAATTTTTGAAGACGACGGCAGGCACGGCGGCGCTGTTCGCCGCGATCAAGGCGGGTTTTCCGGCCGGCGCGTTCGCGCAAGGATCCGGACCGGAAGTGAAGGGCACCAAGCTCGGCTATATCGCGCTCACCGACGCTTCCGCGCTCATCATCGCGCAGGAAAAGGGTCTCTACGCGAAATACGGCCTGCCCGAGATGGAAATTCTCAAGCAGGCTTCCTGGGGCGCCACGCGCGACAACATGGCGCTCGGCACCAAGGCGAACGGCATCGACGGCGGCCACATCCTGCGTCCGAAGGTGCATCTCTATTCCACCGGCACGGTGATGCAGAACAAGCAGCCGCTGC
>CAZUJE010000084.1:0-12606 GCA_964620215.1 uncultured Hyphomicrobiales bacterium | reverse complement strand
GCAACGGAATGCTGCTGGAGAAGACAATCCGGCTGGTGGCCACCTTCGATCATCGCGATATTTTTCTCGATCCCTCACCCGATCCGCAAAAATCCTTCGCGGAAAGGAAACGGTTGTTCGATCTGCCGCGCTCGAGCTGGCAGGACTATGACAAGAGCCTGATCTCGAAAGGCGGCGGGATTTTTCCGCGCAATCTGAAGAAAATCGGATTGTCCCCGGAAATTCGCGCGCTGCTGGGTCTGGAGTCCGCCGAGGCGGCACCCGCCGAAGTGATGCAGGCGATTCTCAGAATGCCGGCGGACCTGCTCTGGTTCGGCGGCATCGGCACCTATGTGCGGGCCTCCTTTGAAACAGATGAGAAGGCCGGTGACCGTGCGAACGATTCGATCCGCATCCCGGCCATGGATTTGCGCTGCAAGGTGATCGGCGAGGGCGCCAATCTCGGCATGACGCAATGCGGGCGCGTGGAGGCTGCGCGCTCGGGCGTCCGGCTGAACACCGATGCCATCGACAATTCGGCTGGCGTGAATTCATCCGACCTCGAAGTGAATTTGAAAATCGCGCTGAGTGTGCCGGTGAGAGATGGAAAACTGACTGAAGCGGCGCGCAACAAGCTGCTCGCGGACATGACCGAAGAAGTCGGCGGGCTCGTATTGCGTAACAATTATCTGCAAACGCTGGCGCTCTCGCTTGCGCAGCGCCGGGCAGGGGAAGATCTTGGCTTTGAAAAAAGGCTGATGCAATTGCTGGAAACCCGCGGCCAGCTCGATCGCTCCGTGGAGTTTTTGCCTTCCGACATGGAAATCGCTGAGCGGCAGGGGCGCGGGCAGGGACTAACCAGGCCAGAACTTGCGGTCATGCTCGCCTATGCGAAGATTTCGCTGTACGACGAACTGCTCGCGTCGGATGTGCCCGACGATCCATATCTGGCAAGGGAACTCGTCCGTTATTTCCCGAAACCGGTGTCGGTGCAATTTCCGGAGGCGCTCGCGAAACACCGTCTGCGCCGCGAGATCATCGCGACCATGCTCGCGAACTCGATCATCAATCGCGGTGGGCCGTCCTTTGTCGTGCGGATGGCGGATCGCTCCGGCATGGGCGCCAGCCAAATTGCCAAAGCTTTCGCAGCGGTACGCGATTCCTATCAGATGACCGCGCTGAATGGAGAGATCGACGCGCTCGATGCGCGCGTATCCGGAGAAACACAACTTTCGCTTTACTCAGCAGTGCAGGATTTGCTGCTCGACCGCGTCGCCTGGTTTCTGCGGCACGGCGATCTGAAGCATGGACTTGAGCGCGTAGTGCAGCATTTCCAGGCCGGCATCGAAGCTCTGGCGGGTTTACTCGACAAAGTGCTTTCACCTGAACAAAAGGCTATCCGCGATGAGCGGCTCACCGAACTCATCGCGGCGCAGGTTCCCAAACCGCTTGCACAAAGAATTGCAAACCTGCCACTGCTAGCCGCCGCCCCTGATGCGGTGCTTGTTGCCGATCAGACCGGCAAGCCAATTCAGGACGTGATGGCTGCTTACTTCGGCATGGGCGCTTATTTTCAGATCGACCGGCTGATCGAACTCGCCCGTGACATCGATACCGAGGATCATTTTGACCGGTTGGCGCTTGAACGCGCGCTGAGCGAAATTGCCTCCGCTTCGCGCCGTCTCACAACGGAAGCGATGAATTCGGGGGTCTCGGGAGCAGGAGCTGTCGAGGCATGGATCGGAAAAAATCGCATCGAGGCGGAGCGCGCACGTGCGGGGGTCGTTGAAATCGCCGGCTCCGGCCTGACCTTGTCCAAACTTTCCGTCGCGGTAAGCTTGCTCGCCGATCTCACCGGACGCTGATTTTCTTCAGGATCATTCATGCCGACCAGGAAGCCTGCCACGCGACGCACGGCGGTCCGCGCCGTTTCCAAAAACGCATCCTCCAAAGCGATTTTCGGCTGGGTGCTGTTCGAGTGGGCTTCGCAGCCGTTCTTCACGCTCATCACAACATTTGTATACGCGCCCTATTTCGCGGCATCGGTGGCGAGCAATCCGGCTGAAGGACAGGCGCTGTGGGGTTTCGCGGCGAGCGCGGCGGGATTTGCGATTGCGATCATGGCGCCGGTGCTCGGCTCGATCGCCGACGCTGCGGGCCGCCGCAAGCCATGGATTGCATTCTTCGGCGTGCTGATCGTAGTCGGGTCGAGCCTGTTGTGGTTCGGAAAGCCCGGGGACCAGGGCACAATTTTTATTGTGCTTGCCGGGTTCGCCATCGGCGCGGTCGGCGCGCAGTGCGCTTCCGTATTCGTGAATTCAATGATGCCGACGCTGGTGCCGAGACAACGCATGGGTTGGCTCTCAGGCACAGGCTGGGCCACCGGCTATGCCGGCGGCCTTGTCAGTCTGATTTTGGTGCTCGGCTTCATTGCCGCCAATCCGCAGACGGGAAAAACGCTGCTCGGATTTACTCCCTTGTTCGGGCTCGATTCGGCGGCGCGTGAGGGTGACCGTATTTCGGGGCCGTTGAGCGCGATCTGGTTTTTGATTTTTGCCTTGCCTTTGTTTTTGTTCACGCCGGACGAACCGGTGAAGTTACCCTTACGCACAGCGGCGAAGCGCGGGCTCAGGACGTTGTGGGAAACGGTCAGCCATCTGCCGCGCTACCGGAATGTCTTTATTTTCCTCATCGCCAACATGATCTACGCCGACGGGCTGGTGGCGCTGTTCGCCTTCGGCGGAATTTATGCCGCCGGGACATTCGGCTGGAGTACTATCGAGCTTGGAATTTTTGGAATCCTGCTCACGGTGACCGGCACCATCGGAGCCTATGTGGGCGGCAAGCTCGACGACAAATTTGGATCGAAGACCGTCATCCTCGCAGGACTTGGCATTCTGACCTTCGCGGCGGTCGCGATCTTGTCGATCACGCGAGACCGGATCGGATTTTTGTTCGAGGTCGCGCCGCCCTTGGACGGGCGCGGTATTTACGAATCCGCCGCCGAAAAAGCCTATGTCGCGGTCGGCCTGCTGATCGGCCTTGTGGTCGGCCCGCTACAGGCCGCTTCGCGGACTTTGCTTGTGCATCTCGCGCCCAAGGACCGGGTTACGCAATTTTTTGGTCTGTTTGCACTCAGCGCGAAAGTGACTTCGTTCATCGGGCCGTTTCTGGTGGCGGCGGTGACGGCCGCGACCGCAAGCCAGCGCGCGGGCATTTCCGTGCTGGTGTTCTTTTTTCTGGTCGGGGCTTGGCTGTTGACGCAGGTGCGCGTCGGAAAGACCTAATGCCGGAAGTGGCGGACGCTGGTAAACACCATCGCGATATTTTTTTCGTTGGCGGCGGCGATCACCTCGTCATCGCGCATGGAGCCGCCCGGCTGGATCACAGCGGTGGCGCCCGCATCGACAGCAGCCAAAAGCCCGTCCGCGAACGGAAAGAAAGCGTCGGACGCAACGACGCAGCCCTTGGTAAGCGGTTCGGTCAGTCCGGCAGCCTTCGCGGCGTCGAGGGCTTTCGATGCTGCGATTCGCGCGGAATCGATGCGGCTCATCTGTCCGGCCCCGATGCCTACGGTGGCACCGTCTTTTGCATAGACGATTGCGTTTGACTTCACGTGTTTCGCAACACGGAATGCAAACTTCAGATCGGACAGCTCTTCGGGGCTAGGTTTGCGCTTGGTGACGGCTTTTAGTTCAAGGCCGTCCACCGTTGCATTGTCGCGGGACTGAACCAGCAGTCCGCCAGCCACGGAGCGGAATGTCAGTCCTCCGGCGCGCGGATCGGGCAGGCCACCGGTCAACAGCAGGCGAAGATTTTTCTTTGCCGCAACGATGGAAATTGCTTCGTCGCTGGCGTCGGGGGCCACGATTACTTCCGTGAATATTTCTACGATTGCCTTGGCCGCTTCCGCGTCGAGTGTGCGGTTCAGCGCAACGATGCCGCCGAAGGCAGAAACCGGATCGCAGGCGAGCGCCCTGCGATAGGCATCGGTGAGGCTTTTTCCTTCCGCCACGCCGCAAGGATTGGCGTGCTTTACGATCACGACCGCAGCGGCGCGCTTTTGCTCGAACTCGGCGACACATTCAAAGGCCGCGTCTGTGTCGGCGAGATTGTTGTAGGAAAGCTCCTTGCCCTGCACCTGTCTTGCGGTGGCGATGCCGAATCTTTTTTCAGAAGAATTATAGAATGCCGCCGTCTGATGCGGGTTCTCGCCGTAGCGCAGACGCTCCGCCAGCCTTCCGCCAAATGCGCGCCAATGCGGCGCTTCGGTGTTGGTCTGTTCAGCAAACCAGTTTGCAATCGCCGCATCATAAGTAGCCGTGCGTGCGAAGGCCTTGGCGGCGAGCAGACGGCGCAACGCGATCGTGGTTCCTCGATGGGCGGAAATTTCCGCAAGCACCTGCGCGTAGTCGGAAGGATCAACGACCACCGCGACATCGCCGTGATTCTTGGACGCCGCACGGATCAGCGCCGGGCCGCCGATGTCGATATTCTCGATGCACTCCTCGAAGCTGCCGCCCTTCGCCAGTGTTTCCTCGAATGGATAAAGATTGACCACCAGCAGGTCGATCGGCTCGATCCCGTGCTTTTCCATCGCCTCGACATGCGCCTTGTCGTCCCGCACGGCGAGCAGGCCACCATGCACATGCGGGTGCAAAGTTTTTACGCGGCCATCCATCATTTCAGGAAAGCCCGTGACATCGGCAATGTCGGTAACTTTCAATCCCGCTTCGGCAAGCGCGCGGCTGGTGCCGCCGGTTGAAACCAGCGCAACGCCGTGAACCGCAAGCGAACGGGCAAACTCGATCAATCCCGTTTTGTCGGAAACGGAAATGAGGGCGCGGCGGACTGGGCGGATGCGGGACATTCGGAGTCTCAGGTCGCGGTGTTAAAACGCTGCCTGCAAGAGAGATACCGGACCAAGGTCAAAGCGGCAATTCCGGCAAGGTGTTCGCATCGCCGCGCTCGCGCGAGGCTTTGGAGGTGCGCAGGAATGACCAGACGACCCGCTGAAATTCGCGCGCATGGCCGGAAACGACGATCTGGTTCGAGCGACGCGGACCGTCGGTGGAGGGCAGAAAGACGCTTTCCTCGAGTTCGACCGTGGTGCCGGGAGCATTGAAAACCCAGCTTTCGCTGCCAGGCAGCGCCAGAAGCACGCTTTCCCCATCCGCGCGGCGGCTGGCCTTGATGTTGGGGTGCAGGTGGAAGCGGATGGCAAAAAGATCCGGCACCTTTTTGGGGACGTCGCCGCCATCGGGTGCAAAGAACACATCTTCGCCATCGAGGCGGGCGCCATCTTGCGCGAGACGCCAGGAGCGCTGATGCATGATCTTGTAGCGTGAGGCGTAACCGTCGTGGCTTGCACGCACGACCACGGAGCCATCCCGCTCGCCGCGGGCGACCTTCACGTCCCGCGGTCCGCCGATGATAGGAGTGCCCATCAGGCGCTGATAGGCGTCGCCGCTCAGAAATTTACAGGACGATTCGTTGTTGAAGGTTACGGTTGAATGCGCCGCGGTTGCGCGTGCAGCCTTTCGCCATGCTTCGCGGCTCATCGCCGGCATTCCGCAGTTGATGACGATGCGGTTGCGCGCGTGGGAAAATTCAAACGACAGGCAACCCGCGTGCGCCTCCTGCGAGACGGACATCGGCGGCGGCTTGCCAGTATCCGCGATGACGAGGCACTGGCTGGCTTCGATGCGCTGATAGCCGGAATGGGCTGCGTTCGCGACCGGAGAGCCGCGCGCATCGTCATAGGCGAGCACGGTGGCAAGCATGTCGCCAGGCGTCGCGCCCATTCCGTTGAAATAGGCGAACGATCCGTCACCGTGCCGGAAGAAACGCAGCATCGGCATCATGCGGTCGATGGCGTTCATCAAAGCCGGTGGCGGCGGCACGCTTCTCGCTTCAAAAGACTGACGCAGCGGCAGAAGATCGATCAGGATTTCAATCAGTGCGCCGGGGTTGCGGCTGATGTGTCCGCCATCCGGAAGAATCTGACGATTGAGTTCTTCTTCCAGCTTGCGTGTTGCGAAGCGCAGGAGACGCTGTTCGCCCGCGATGCAAAGGCTCGCGAAGCAAAGCGCGATGGCTGTGAGCAGGCGCGGATAGCCGTCGCGAATGTCGGGATAGCGCCCGCGCAGAAAACGCACCTGCCTTGCAAGGCTGCGCATGAATTTTCTGTAGAATGGATGCTCCGCGCCTTCGAGGATCAGTGGCGCCTGCGTCAGCCAGCAGATCACGCGGCGCGCAACGATTTCTGGCTGCCAGCCAACCGGATGAGACGTGCCCTGTAGCGTGATCCAGTCGGCGACCAGCGCGCGAGCGTTTGCTTTGGCGATGGAGGTTCCGGCGGAGCGGAGGTGACGCAACCAGCCGAAGCTCAGAAGCGCATCCGCCCATTCGCGGGAGGGCGCCGTCATCTCGAAAGGCGAGCGCCCCTCGGTCATCAAGACCTTGCCGCAAAAAGCAAAGCGTCCCGCGTAAAACTCGCTCGCAAGCGTTGGGTCGCCGGTGCGCAAATCCTGCGGCGCGATCAGGAGCCGCTCGGGGACCTTGACGCGAAAGCGCCAGCGATAATTCGGGTTAGCGGCGAGCCGCGTGACAAAACGGCGCCAGCCATGCCTGACAATGTAGAGCGCGAGCCGTAACCGCCCGAGAGAATTGCCACGGCTCATTCCAAATCACCTTCTACACCCCATCGGGCCGCGTGCGCCCTTACCCCGGCGACAACATATCGGAGACGAGTCCCGTGTCCACTTCCTGTTTCGATTTATGTAAGCCGCTGCAAACGCGCCGAAAAGAAGCCGTCGCATCCGCTCATGCGCGGTTCAGGATTAGACAAGTGACAGGGCAGGGTTCGCAGATCGCCCGAAGGAGAAATCAGTGATTCGAGACCGCCGATTTCTTCCGGGCGCACCCGGATGCGTCTGAAATTTTCATGACGCGACAGAAATTTTTCGATCTGTGTTTCCGACTCTTCCGGCTCAAGCGAGCAGGTGGCGTAAACGAGCAAGCCGCCGGGTTTGGTCAGCGATGCGGCGTTGTCGAGAAGACGCTCTTGCAGGGAGATGAGCGGCGGCAAGTCTTCGATCCGCTTCTGCCAGAGAATTTCCGGATGGCGGCGAATGGTGCCTGTGGACGAGCAAGGGGCGTCGAGCAATACCGCGTCGAAGGGTTCGGATTTCCATTCCGCCGCGTCGGCGGTGACGACTTCAGCGGAGAACTTCATTCGCTCGAGATTCGATCTCAGCCGTTTCAGACGATTTTCGGAACGGTCCACGGCAATAACTTTCGCGCCAGCGGCCGCGAGCTGCATTGTCTTGCCACCAGGTGCCGCGCAGAGGTCGGCAACGCGCAGATTGCTTACATCGCCGAGCAAACGCGCGGGCAGGCTCGCCGCCATGTCTTGCACCCACCAGTCGCCGTCCTGAAAGCCGGGCAATGAAGTCACCTGGCCGCCGGAAGAAAGACGAAGCGTTCCGTTCGGAAGAAGTTTTGCCCCCAGCCTCTCTGCCCACTCCGGTGCGTTTGTCTTTACGCCGAGATCGAGTGGAGGCTCTAGCCTGTGCGCGGCGGCAATCGCCAGCGCGGTTTCGTTTCCGTAGTGTTGCTGCCAGCGCTCGAACATCCATTGCGGGGTGTCGATTTCACCAGTGTGGACTTGCATGAGCGCTGTTTTTTCCCGGGCGATCCGGCGCAACACCGCATTGGTCATGCCTGCATAGCGTCCGCCGCGCTCCAGCGAGGCGAGCCGTACCGAAAGATCGACCGCCGCGTGATCCGGCACATCGAGGAAGAGAATTTGGGCGGCTCCCAGAAGAAGTGCCGGCTCAAGCAGCGGCGCGCCTTTTGGCAGGCCGCGTTCGGCGAGCGATTGGATGATCGCTCGCAATGTGCCGAGGCGGCGCAGCACCGTTGTTGTCAGCATGCGCACCAATGCGCGGTCGCGGTCGGGGAGTTCCCGGATGTCCGTCAGGCCGTGCGCGGAGTCGAGGGTTTCATCCAGCGGGCGGCGGTTCTTGAGGACGGCAACGAGCGCTTCAGCCGCGAGTTTTCGTGCGGCGAATCCCTGCGCGTCAGCGGCGGGCTTGCTCGGTTCCTTGCGCTGAACAGTCCGGGATCGGGGGCGTTTGGATTTGACCACGGATGTTCCTAGCGCAGCGGGGCTCCATCACAAAACATGAGGAGTTGGAATCAGCCCCACGGCCCACTGCGTTTCGCAGGCCAAGGCCCAGAGGCAGGTCTGGTGCCGCCGCCCTGGCCCATTTCGCTGGCGATCTTTGCCAGGGCCGCGATACGGTTCTCGGTCGCCGGATGGGTGGAAAACAGATTGTCCATGCGCTCACCCGACAAGGGGTTGATGATGAAGAGATGCGCGGTGGCGGGCGAAGCTTCCGCTGTCTCGTTCGGAATCTGGTGCGCGGCACTGGAAATTTTTTCGAGCGCCGAAGCGAGCGCCATCGGCTTGCCGCTGATCTCTGCGCCGCCACGGTCCGCCACATATTCGCGCGAGCGGCTGATCGCCATCTGCACCACCATCGCCGCGAGCGGCGCCAGGATCACCATTGCAATGGTGCCGATGGCACCCAGCGGGTTGTTGTTCCGGTTGCCGCCGAAGAACATGCCGAAATTCGCAAGCATGGAAATCGCGCCGGCGATGGTGGCGGTAATCGTCATTGTAAGCGTGTCACGGTTTTTTACATGCGCCAGCTCGTGCGCCATCACGCCCGCGATCTCGTCACGGGAAAGCATGCTGAGCAAGCCGGTTGTCGCCGCGACGGCGGAATTTTGCGGATTGCGTCCTGTCGCAAAGGCGTTCGGCTGCGGATTGTCCATAACGTAAACTTTCGGCATCGGCAGGCCCGCGCGCTGGGATAGCTCGCGCACGATGCCGTAATATTCCGGCGCGGCCGTTTCATCGACTTCGCGGGCGCCGTGCATCGACAGCACCATCTTGTCGGCGCCCCAATAGGCGAAGAAGTTCATGCCGGCCGCGACCAGAAGCGCGATCAACATTCCGGCTTCGCCAGCGATCATAAAACCGACGCCCATGAACAAGGCTGTCAGGCCGGCAAGCAGGATGGCGGTTTTCATGTAATTCATTGCTTCCTCCGGGAGCCGCGGCTTTTGCCGCATGTTTCCGTCTCGGGAAACATGGGATCGGGCAAGCCCGCGTGCAAGACTTGACCGGATACCCTCCGTAAGTGTTCGTATTGAGCATGAGCGACGCAGAAAAAGCTGCCAGACAGAAAGCCGCCGCCGAGCGTGCGCGGGCCGAAGCAGAGACGCGCCGCGCAGAATTGGCAGCACAGGCAAAAATCCAGCCAAAAGAAAAGGGCGGGCGCGAAGGGCCGGATCCGGTACGCTACGGCGATTGGGAAGTGAAAGGCATTGCCTCCGATTTCTCCTGAGCATGTATTTCCGTGACGCAAGCATTCCGCCGCGTCTGGTTCACTATTCTGTTCGCACTGACAGGAATTTTTCTTGGCCTTGCGCTGATCGACTACATTGCTCCGTTCGATCTCGATGAACCGCCGGGCTACCTTACCAAGCTGCACCTGCAATTATTGAAAAACGACCCGGGACGCTGCTTTGCGGCACTGGAGCGGAACAAGGTGAATTTTCGCAAAGTTCATCCGGAAAAGCGCGAGAACGGATGCGGCTACGATGATGCCGCGCGATTGATGAGTTCTTCGGTGCGTTATGGCAGCAACATCATGCTGCGCTGTCCGGCGCTGCTGGGGGTGTTGCTGTGGGAGCGGCATGTTCTGATGCCGGCGGCGCAGGAGCATTTCGGCAAGAAGCTGACATCGATACGGCATTTAGGCACCTACGCCTGCCGCACAATCAACCGGCAGAAATTTGAGCGTTTAAGTGAGCACGCCTACGCCAATGCAATCGACATTGCGGCATTTACGGCCGGAGACATCACGGTCAGTATCAGCAAGGACTGGAAGGATAACGGCGCGAAAGGCCGCTTTCTTCGCGATGCCCGCGCGGGCGCATGCCGCATTTTCGGAACGGTGCTTTCTCCCGAACACGACGCAGCGCACAGCAATCATTTTCACATCGACATGCGGCTTGCCGATGTCTGCCGTTAAGAGCATTTTTCTGTTCGGGAAATTCGATGGGTGCGGGTTACTGCGATGAAATTTTCGAGACGGAAACTGCTTCGGGCTTCTGCCATCGCCGCAGCCATGCTGGCGCTTCCGAAATTCTCCCGCGCAGCACCAAAGCCCGGCGGTTTTTCGTTAAACGATGCAAGCCGGCTCAATCCTGTTCGGGTCGCAAAACATCAGATCATCCCGGCGAATGAAGAAGAAAAACTCATCGCGGAATTGCGCGGCTTGCTGAAGGAAGCTGCGCAGGACGGCAGACCGTTCGCGCTCAGCGGCGCGCGGCATTCGATGGGTGGGCAAAGCATTCCCCGGGACGGGATCGCCGCCACGCTTTCCTCCGCGCGGATCGAGGCAGATACGAAGGGGAAAACTTACCGGGCGAATGCAGGTGTGCGCTGGCGTGACGTCACGCGCGTGCTTGATCCGCTCGACTTCTCAGTCGCGGTGATGCAGTCGAATCACGATTTCAGCGTGGGCGGTACGCTAGCGGTGAACGCGCATGGCTGGCCGGCGCCTTTCGGACCGTTCTGTTCCACGGTCCGCTCTTTCCGGATGATGCTGGCCGACGGCTCCATCGTGGAGTGTTCACGCACGAAAAACGAAGAGCTGTTCGCGCTGGCTTGCGGCGGTTATGGGTTGTTCGGCATGGTGCTCGATGCCGAAATGGACATGATGGAGAATGCGCTGCTGCTGCCGGAACCGGAATTTCTAAGCTCACAAGATTTCGGCGAACGTTTCGAGAAAGTGGTCCATACCCCGCGAATGCGCATGGCTTATGGGAGGCTGGCGGTATCGCGCGGTAATTTTCTGCGCGAAGCGATCCTGGTGAGCTACCGGCAATTGACGAGCCAGCCGGACCGGTTGCCGCCGGCGAAAGCATCCACAGCATTTCAGTTTCTGTCGCGCAACGTATTCCGCGCGCAGATCGGATCGGATGCAGGAAAGCGCACGCGATGGTATGCGGAGAAACAGCTGGCGCAGCGGCTGGCTAGCCGACGCTTCACGAGAAATTCGCTGCTCAGCTACCCGGTTTCAGCACTTGCAGGCAACGATCCTAACCGGACCGATATTCTGCACGAGTATTTTGTTCCGGCGGAGAAGCTGGAGGATTTTCTGCAAGCCTGCCGCGAACTGATCCCCGGTTCGGGAGAGGATCTGCTGAACGTGACACTGCGCTATGTCGATGCGGATAAAACCAGTGTGTTGTCATTTGCGCCGGGTCCACGCATCGGCGCGGTGATGCTGTTCTCCCAGCGAATGCGCGAACAGGACGACCGCTCAATGCAGGTATTGACGGAAAAGCTGATTGACCGGGTTCTGAATCTGGGCGGCAGTTTCTATCTTCCGTACCGGCTGCATGCGCGGTCTGACCAGTTGCGCACGGCCTATCCGCGGGTAGCGGAGTTCGCTGCGAAGAAGCGGGAACACGATCCAAAGCTCCTGTTCCGCAATCTGATGTGGGATCGTTATTTCACCTGACAAAACAAAAAGGCGCGGGCCTCGGCCCGCGCCTGATTATTTTGCGTGAAAAATTTTAAGCGGACTTACGTTTGTTCTGCCGGTTGTTGACGAGATCATCGACCACCGCCGGGTCGGCGAGCGTCGAGGTGTCGCCGAGATTGCCGAATTCGTCCTCGGCGATCTTGCGCAGGATGCGGCGCATGATCTTGCCGGAGCGGGTTTTCGGCAGGCCGGGTGCGAACTGGATCAGGTCCGGTTGCGCGATGGCGCCGATTTCCTTGCGTACCCAGGCGACCAGTTCCTTGCGAAGCTCCTCGGTCGGCTTTTCGCCAGCCATCAACGTCACATAGGCGTAGATGCCCTGACCCTTGATGTCGTGCGGATAGCCGACGACGGCTGCCTCGGAAACCTTGGTGTGAGCGACCAGGGCGCTCTCGACTTCCGCCGTGCCCATGCGGTGACCGGAGACGTTGATGACATCGTCCACGCGGCCGGTGATCCAGTAGTAGCCATCTTCGTCACGGCGGCATCCGTCACCGGTGAAATATTTGCCGGGATAGGTTTTGAAGTATGTGTCGATGAAGCGCTGGTGATCTCCGTACACCGTGCGCATCTGACCGGGCCAGGAGTCAGCGATACAAAGATTCCCGGTGCAGGCGCCTTCCTGCACCTTGCCGTTGGCGTCGACGATCTGCGGAACGATACCGAAGAAGGGGCGGGTGGCTGAACCGGGTTTCAGCTTCGTAGCGCCCGGCAGCGGGGCAATGAGAATTCCGCCGGTCTCGGTTTGCCACCACGTATCGACGATCGGGCAGCGGCTGTCGCCCACCACGCGGTAATACCATTCCCATGCTTCCGGATTTATAGGCTCGCCGACTGAGCCAAGCAGGCGCAGCGATTTGCGGCTCGTCTTTTTCACCGGGTCGTCGCCGGCCTGCATCAGCGCGCGGATGGCGGTGGGCGCGGTGTAGAAAATGTTGACCTTGTGCTTGTTGCAGACTTCCCAGAAGCGCGACATGCTCGGATAATTCGGCACGCC
>CAZUJE010000083.1:0-13082 GCA_964620215.1 uncultured Hyphomicrobiales bacterium | reverse complement strand
GAACTTAACCGAACAAGTGCGTGGCATCGTGAAAGTTGTAACGGCGGTCGCCGACGGCGATCTGAAACAAAGCCTGACCGTGAAATCGAAGGGCGAAGTGGCCGCACTCGCTGAAACCATCAATAATATGACCGACACACTTGCCACGTTCGCCGATCAGGTGACGAGCGTCGCGCGCGAAGTAGGCGTCGAAGGGAGGCTCGGTGGTCAGGCCAACGTGCCCGGTGCAGCCGGTACCTGGAAAGACCTCACCGGTAACGTCAACCTGCTGGCGGCAAATTTGACGACTCAGGTGCGTTCGATCGCTGAGGTCGCCACCGCCGTTACAAAAGGCGACCTGACGCGTTCTATTAAAGTCGATGCGCGCGGAGAAGTCGCCCAGCTTAAAGACAACCTCAATACGATGATCGACAATTTGCGCCTGACCACCGACCGCAATACCGAACAGGATTGGTTAAAAACCAATCTCGCGGAATTCACCAACATGCTTCAGGGTCAGCGCGATATGGCAACCGTGGGACGGTTGCTGTTGAACGATCTGACGCCGCTCGTGAACGCCCAACAAGGTGTCATCTACCAGGTCGAGAACGCCCCCACGCCGCGGCTCAAGCTGCTTTCGGCCTATGCGGATGATGGCGTGAATGGACACCCGCGCAGCCTCGAGTTGGGAGAAGGTCTGATCGGCCAGTGCGCCGCGGACAAGCGCCGGATTTTGATGTCCGATCTTCCTGAAACTACCACACTGATCGGGTCGGCACTCTTCAAGGCGCCGCCGGCCAATATCATCGTGCTTCCTGTTCAGTTTGAGAATGACGTGAAGGCCGTTATCGAGCTTGCTTCGACCAGCGAGTTCACGGCGCTGCAGATTGCCTTTCTCGAACAACTAACCACGAATATCGGCATCGTGCTGAACAGCATCGAAGCCACGATGCAGACTGAAGGTTTGCTCACTCAGTCTCAACAGCTCGCCGGCGAGTTGCAGACCCGGCAGCGCGAACTTACGCAAACGAACGAGCAACTCGAGCAGAAGGCGCAACAGCTCGCAGAACGCAACGTGGAAGTCGAAAGGAAGAACCAGGAAATCGAACAGGCGAGAGGCGCGCTGGAAGAAAAAGCCGCCGAGCTGGCATTGACCTCGAAATACAAGTCCGAGTTCCTAGCTAACATGTCGCACGAATTGCGCACGCCTTTGAACAGCATTCTGATTCTCGGCCAGCAAATGGCGGAGAATCCGGAAGGCAACCTGTCGGTGAAGCAAGTCGAGTTCGCCCGCACCATTCACGGTGCCGGCACCGATCTTTTGAACCTGATCAGCGATATTCTGGATCTCTCCAAGATCGAATCCGGAACAGTGTCCGTCGATGCGGAGGAAATTTACTTTACCAACCTTGTCGATATGATCGCACGGCCATTCCGCCACGAAGCGGACAACCGCCAGCTTACGTTCGATGTTAAAGTTGAGTCCAATCTCGAACGGAGCATGTTTACCGACTCCAAGCGCCTACAGCAGGTGCTGAAAAATCTGCTGTCGAACGCCTTTAAATTCACGGGACATGGCGGCGTGCGGCTGACCGTCGCTCCGTCATCCGGAGGATGGAGCATCGATCATCCGGTTCTCAGTCAGTCCCCTTCGGTTGTCGCGTTTGAAGTAGCCGATACAGGAATTGGTATCCCGCTCGAAAAGCAGAAACTGATTTTCGAGGCATTTCAGCAGGCCGACGCGAGTACGAGCCGCAAATTCGGCGGTACGGGGCTTGGCCTGGCAATCAGCCGTGAACTGGCGAATTTGCTGGGCGGCGAAATCCACCTTCGCAGCAGCCCCGGAATCGGCAGCACCTTCGTGCTTTATCTGCCGCTTCGTTATGCTGGGCCGACATCAGCCGTCAGGCCACTGCTTGGCGAAAAACCTCGTTCAGAGTCCTGGAACAGCCAGAACAGTACATCCATCGATCGCGTTATCGAGCAAATCCCCGACGATCGTCTCGAGATCAATCCCGGCGATCCCATTTTGCTGATCGTCGAGGACGACCCTCACTACGCCCGTATCATGCTCGATCTAGCGCGCCAGAAAGGCTTCAAGACTCTGGTCGCCATGCGGGGCGCGGATGCGCTCGACCTCGCCAAACAATATCAGCCGACGGCGGTTTCGCTCGATGTGTTCCTGCCGGATATGCTGGGCTGGACGGTTCTCAGCCAGCTCAAGCACAACCCGCTAACACGGCACATCCCCGTTCAGATTATTACGATGGATGAAGACCGGCAGCATGGTTTGTCGCGAGGCGCATTTTCTTTTGTGGTGAAGCCCGCGACTGCGGAAGGCCTTGAGGGCGCCGTCGAGCGGATTAAGGAATACGCCAAGCCCCGGCGCCGGCGCTTGCTGATCGTGGAGGACAATGCCGCGGAACAGCTCAGTATCTCAGCACTCCTCGATCATGACGATATCGAAATCGAATTTGCTTCAACCGGTGCCGAGGCATTGAAGCTGCTGCGCGAAAATCCGAGCGACTGCGTTGTTCTGGATTTGCGCTTGCCGGACATGAGCGGGTTCGAGGTGCTGGAGCAATTGCGTATCGATCCTGCTCTCGCGGAAATCCCGGTTGTGGTCTTCACCGGCAAGGAGTTGTCGGATGAAGAAGATGCCGAATTGCATTCCATGGCCCGCAGCATCGTCGTGAAGGGGGTTGAGTCTCCCGAGCGCCTTCTCGACGAGACCTCACTCTTCCTGCATCGCGTTGTGACCGATTTGCCTCGCGACAAGCAGCAGATGCTGGAAAAACTCACTAATTCCGACGAAGACCTCGTTGGACAAAAAGTGCTTCTGGTTGACGATGACGCGCGAAACATCTTTGCCTTGAGCAGCGCGCTGGAGCGGCGAGGCATGAACGTGGTCAGCGCGACCACGGGCAGCGAAGCCCTTGACGCGATCAAATCGAACAAGGACATCGCCATCGTACTGATGGATATCATGATGCCGGAAATGGATGGCTATCAGACCATTGAAGCCATCAGAAAGCGGCCCGACTCCCGGCGCCTTCCGATTGTCGCCCTGACCGCCAAGGCCATGAAAGGTGATCGCGAAAAATGCCTGGAAGCAGGTGCCTCCGATTATCTCGCCAAACCGGTCGATACCGGCCAGTTGCTTCTTGCTCTCAGAATGTGGCTACACCGATAGGAGCGCGGGATGAACCTGGATCAGAAGGTCAACATTCTGCTGGTGGATGATCAGCCGGCAAAGCTAATCAGCTACGAGGTTATTCTGGGTGAACTGGGAGAAAACCTCGTCAAGGCAAACAACGCCGCCGAGGCGTTGGAGTATCTTTTGAAAAACGACATCGCGGTATTGCTTGTAGACGTCTGCATGCCGGATCTCGACGGGTTTCAATTCGCTGCGATGGTTCGCGAGCACCCCCGATTTGAAAAAACAGCGATCATTTTTATTTCCGCCATCCAGTTTTCCGATGCCGATCGTTTGCGCGGTTATGAAATGGGCGGCGTGGATTACGTACCCGTTCCGGTCGTACCTGCCGTGCTGCGCGCGAAGGTGAAAATCTTCGTTGATCTCTATCGCAATACCAAGCAGTTGGAACAACTGAACCGCGAACTGGAGAACAGGGTCGTAGTACGAACGCAGGAACTTGAAGCCTCGACCGCGCGGCTCAAACATAGCGAGCAGTTGCGCAGCTTGGCGTTAGCGGCTGGACAGATGGGCAGCTGGCATCTCGATTTTAACAATAAGGAACTGCTCTGGGATGAAGGCCAGTACAGTATTTTTGGGGTTCAACCAAGCGCATTTCAGCCGTCTTTGTCGAATGTTGAGAAACTTATTCATCCGGAAGACTGGCGCACCATCACGCATTCCTTGCGCAGGATTTCAAAGGAGAGCCAGTCCCAACAGATTGAATTCCGTGTCCAGAGAATCAACGGGGAAACCCGCTGGTGTGTCGGCACTGTAGTCGGAAGCGTCGATGACATGGGCAAGGTAATTCGCATGACCGGCGTCACATTAGATGTTACAGACCGCAAAAAAGCTGAAGAATATCAGTTGCTATTGGCGCGCGAAGTCGATCATCGAGCGCGAAACATGCTCGCCGTTGTTCAGTCGATTTTGAGCCTGACGCGTGCATCCTCTATCGAATCTTATACGCAGGCGGTTGACGGTCGTATCCGAGCTTTATCACGCGCGCACCTCTTGCTTTCAGAATCGCGCTGGCAGGGAGCCGACTTAAAGAAACTCGTGGAAGAGGAGTTCGCTCCTTATTTTGCCGCCGACGAACCTCGAGTCGTAACGAACGGCGAGGCCGTTTTATTATCGCCGGCCACCGCTCAAACCTTGGCGCTAACGCTACACGAGCTTGCGACCAATGCAGTGAAATATGGCGGGCTATCGACAGCTTTGGGCAGCGTAAATCTGACATGGGAAATGCAGGAAGGATTCTTGGTTTTGAATTGGATCGAGCGGGGCGGCCCAAAAGTTTTGAAGCCCAAGACGCAAGGTTACGGCACCAAAGTCATTACAATGAGCATAGAACGGCAGTTGGATGGCACGGTTGAATTCTCATGGCTGCCAGAAGGTTTGCGCTGCATGCTGTCGATACCGCACGGAGAATCTAAAGGCGGCACGCCCATCAGTATAACACGAAAAGACATGCCTGAAGCCAAGCCGTCAACAATCAAATTGAACAAGGGTGCCACCATCCTGCTCGTTGAAGATGAGCCTTTGGTGGCGATCATGATGGAAGAGGCACTGCACGAACTTGGTTTTTCTATCTTGGGACCCTGCAGTAATACCGCGGAGGCCATCGCTTTGCTCAAGAGGAGTGAAGTTAGCGCCGCAGTTTTAGATATTAATTTAAATGGTCAACCCAGCTACGAGCTTGCCGACATACTAATCGCAGAAAATACTCCATTCGTTTTTGTAACCGGATTTGCGCACGAAAGCATTGACCCGCGTTTTGCGGGAGTACCCGTGCTGCAAAAACCGATCGACATGAAAATGTTGCTGGACGCATTTGTGTTAAGCGCGACCTCAAATCCTATTTTTCCAGAGATGATAAATAAGGGGCGTACCCGAACGGCATAAATAAAGGAGAAGTGGTTCGCGCAGATCGCAAACCAAGCCGCTGGAAGCAACTTGAATCCGGAGACTGGGATCCAAATTGGGGAGAGCTTCGGGACTAAATTTTTTTCGCTTCGGGTTTTGTTTTCCCTGCGGCGTGGACAGGCGGGTTTTCTGTTCGGAGCTCCGCAGAAAGTGTTCGCGCAGTACTTCTTTTTCCGCTTCAGTGAGCTTTGGTTTTTTCGAGTCTGTCATAAACGCAAGTTCCACTAGATGAACCGTGGATGAACAGTATCGCGCGCACCGCACAATTGACTCTTATGTCGTATCGGCAAAACATTACACCCGGTAGTCAAAGCAAGGACTGCTTTGAAAAAGGGAGCGCTACATGAAGAAATTTCTACTTGTTCTCGCGGCTGCGGTCGCAATTGCGTTTGGTTCTTTCTCAACTTCGCAACCAGCTAAAGCCGACGCGGGCGCAACACTACTCATCGCCGGCGGTCTTGGTTGGGGTTGGTGCTACGCTACTTATGGTCAGCGTCGTGTGACGCCGTGGTGTGCATGGCACGATGATTGGCGTCGTCGTTACGGCCCGCGCCCAGCGCGTCGCCGCTAAGATTGGTGGCTGATTCAGCCCATAAGACTGCAAACTGATTAGCCCCCCGGCAACGCGGCATGAAAGTGCCGCGTTGTTTGTTTTTGAACCAGCAATTACTTTTATTTTTCGGACTCACCTTCTTCTTGCGAGTCGTCTTACGCTTTCCGAGTTTCATATCCTCGTGTTGCTTTGGGGGGGCATACGCACAAGCGCAGACATTAAGCCCTTAGTTTTTTGAAGCGATTTTGCCATGTCGAAGCCAAGAGCCACCCCCATATGACTCAGCTCATCAAATGCGAAGAAATTGACGTGTGTCTGGAATGAGAAAAAAACTTAATTTCAATTTGGGAAAAAACTGTTTCACACAAAGCTATGATTTTTTTGAAAATGACTCGCATATCAAACACTTAGTTGGTTGTTAATGCATCGCAAAACTCGGATAAGTACCGGATATAGAAGGGGATTCCCTGTGCGAAAAACATTTGTGAGGATTCACAAACCGGGGAAAACGCGTAAGACTTGAATCGCGCAGTCGGCGGATCTTCCGACAGGCTAGCGAGTGCCCATGCCGCTCAGCCACCGTAGGACCGGTAATGAAGTGCGGACAGTAACTTGATATTTGTCCCGCTTCAAAAATCCGGCCAGCCACGTTGTGAACCGGAGTCTGAGCATGAGGCAGCAAACCAAACCGCGTCAGCGGGATATGACCCGCGTGATTAGGGCGGCTAAGGCGGCCGGGATGGAAAATATTCGTGTCGAAGTTGACTTGAACGCTAACAAGATTGCAGTGATGGAGACGGAGCCCACGGCCGGAACCGCAACTGCCGAACTCGATTCCGATTGGCAAGAGGTGAAGTAATGCCGCGACGCCTGCCCCAATATGTGCAGAGCTGGACAGACAGGGAAACCGGCAGGACTTATTTTTATTTTCGCCGCGAAGGCTACTCTCGCCGCCGACTCCCTGGGCCTCCTTTCAGCGAAGAATTCATGGCCGCGCTTGCGGCCGCGAACCGGCGAGAAGAAATTGTACCGCTCAGTCGGAGTAATTCACCGGGTTCATTTTCCGCGCTGTGTGTGACCTTTTACAACTCTGCAGCATTCAAAGGCATGCGTCAGTCAACGCGGCAAACGTATCGGTTAGTGCTTGAGAAATTGCGTGTTCAGGCCTCTGACAAGTCCATCGCGACGTTAACAACCGTGAAGCTTCAGGAAATGTATGACGCGCGAGCTGATAAACCCAGCGCTGCCCGACAATTTATTAAGGTCCTCCGTGCGGCCTGTGCTGCAGGAGTGCGAGCAGGCCTCTTAAAAACCAATCCGTGCATCGGCGTGGAACTTGGGAAGCGTAAGCCTACCAAAGGAATCCACACTTGGACTGAAGAAGAGGTTTCCCAATACGAGGCAAGGCATCCCATCGGAACCAAAGCGCGATTGGCTTTGGCACTTATGTTGTTCACGGGCCAACGCAAAGGGGACGTCGTGCGCATGGGCTGGCAACATGTAAGGAACGGTTACATTTATGTTGCACAAGAAAAGTCGGGCGGCATAACTGAATTGTATATCCCGATCCATCCGGAGCTTCAGCAAATTCTAGACGCTACTTCGAGATCGAACATGACTTTCTTGATGACTCAATGGGGAAAGCCATTTTCAAAAGCAGGTTACGGCAATTGGGTTCGCGACAGATGTGACGAGGCCGAACTCCCGCAGTGCTCGGCACATGGTCTTCGCAAATCCATTTGCCGCCGTCTGGCTCAGGCGGGATGCACCCCTCACGAAATCAAAGCGATCAGCGGACACAAGAATTTGCAAGAAGTCGAAATGTATACGCGTGAAGTGCGACAAAAGGAATTGGCTGTACAGGCAATGCAGAAGGTAACAGGGACAAAGCCGCAACAGAAAGTGTCAAACTCGATCGACAACTTTGACGATCCAGCGAATAAGGAAAGGAAATCAAATGCTTGAAAAACGGGTGGCGCTCCCTAGCGGAATCGAACCGCTCTCTCCACCGTGAAAGGGTGGCGTCCTAACCGATAGACGAAGGGAGCTAACCGGGCAGGGATATAAACGGGATAACAATTTAGGGCAAGAAAGCAACACCGGGCCTTCTTTTGCGCCCGCAGGGCCATCCCCCTTGAGCCGGCCGGAACCGAGGAACAGAATCAGGCGTTCATTCCTTCGTGAAAAAGGGAGCCCCCATGAAACGCCATATTTCCAAATTCGCGCTGATCGCCGCCGTCGCCGCCCTCGCCATCGCGGCGCCGACGCCTGGTTTCTCCCAGGCCAAGAAAATGACGGGCAAGTGTTCCGAAGGCGAGCGCTGCACCGCTTCGTGCAATTCCGTGAAGTGGTGCACCGTGAATGTCTGCACCGGCGGCAAGTGGCAGGCCACGATGGTCGGCTGCATGGAGCCGTTCTGCCGCAACAAAAAGTGCTGAGCTAAAAAACTACGCCGTTTTCTGAACAGGCGTTCACGCTGAGACGGATGATCGAGAAAAATTGAAGCGAGTGCCTCACAGAAGGCACTCGCTGCATCCTCTTTGACCTTGCCGACTCGTCATTGCTGTTACAGATTTTTGTCACCGGTTACCGGAGGCTGAAGCCATGAAAAATCTGTTCGCGAAAATCACGTTTGGCGCCGCGGTCTGCGCGTTCGCTCTTTCGTTCGCGCCGACTTCGTCCGAAGCGGCCATGTGCACGTCCTACTGCGGCAAAACCACCAAATGGTGCACGCAGAAATACGTGACGTCGAAGGGCTACAAAATCTACACGCCGCTCCTTTGCAAGGAAGGCAGCTGCCCGAAGAAGTGCTGATCGGATACCAAGTTTCGCCACCGCGTGAGACCAACGGGTGATGAAAAAACGGGCTTTGGCTTCGGCCAAGGCCCGTTCTCTATGCAGCGCAAAATATTGAGTGTTGACTCTGGCATCTCTGAAAGCCGACGATAAAGCCAGACTGCTGAGAGCGAAAACCCAATGTTTAAGTGCGCTGTGTTAACAGGTGCGCTGGTCGCCGCGGTCCTTCTGGGGCTATCGCCCGTGCGGGCACAGGGTCGCTGTGTCGAATTCTGCCAGCAGTTCATGTCAGGAAAACGTATCGGGACCACGACCACGGCAAATGCCGCGATTTGCAGTGAACGATGCCGTGCGAATACCGCTTGTAGAGCGTGGATGTATTGGGCACCAGGCACACCGCATGCAGGTCAGTGTGAGCTGGTTGGTACGGGCTACAATATGTCCAAGGACATTTCCACGATGGATGTGTTCTCGGGCATAGTCGAACCGCGTTGAGCTTGTTTCTGCGATTTCCCTTGCAACTCTGATGCTTGCCGCTTGGAACCACAGGTATACACTGTGGTCCCGATCAATTGGGGAGGCCAAGATCATGTTCTCGCGTATCTTCCAAATTTCCGTGTTGATTGCTGCGATCGCCGCGGTGGCGGTCGCGTCAGGCCCGGATGTTTCCTTCGCCCAGACGCAGACCAAATCCACCAAGAAGAGCAGCGCCAAACCGAAAATCACCGTTCCGCCAGGCGGCTGCCTGATCTCCGAAGGAAAGGCGGCGCTCGAAAACAGCAAAACCTGCGCGGCGGGCTGCAAGAGCGACTGGTGCACAGTGAGCTGGTGCGTGAATGGCTCGCTCTCCGGTTCCTGGATCGGCTGCTATGAGCCGTCAGGTCTCTGCGTTCCGAAGTGCTGAACGGCTGACGTGGGCAGCTTCCACGGAAATTTATAAGAACGCGCGCCGGGTAAAAACCGGCGCGCTTTCGTTATGGCGTTACCAATGCCCGGTGTTGGGCATCGACGTCCACGGCTCCTGTGGCGGCAGGGCCTTGCCCTTCTGCAACAACTCGATCGAGTGCTTGTCGGGCGAGCGGATGAACGCCATCTGCCCGTCGCGCGGCGGGCGGTTGATGGTGACGCCGGCTTTCATCAGCCGGTCGCACTCCGCGTAAATGTCATCGACCTCATAGGCGAGGTGGCCGAAGTAACGCGCCTCGCCGACGTCCTCATCGCCGTCCCAGTTGTAGGTGAGTTCGACGAGTGGCGCGGGGCGGCCAGCCTTGCGGCTGTCGGCGACCATGTTCTCGTCCTCGGGGGCGGCCAGAAACACGAGCGTGAACTTGCCTTTCTCGCTCTCGTTCCGGTGAGTTTCCTTCAGGCCGAGCTTGTTGCAATAAAAGTCGAGCGCCTTGTCGAGGTCGCGCACGCGCAACATGGTGTGCAAATATCGCATTGAATCCTCTTATGCTCCGGGCGGGATTGTCGAATACTAGATAGCGCCTTTCAAACAGGATGGGAGAGGCTGGCGTGAATGTGATGCCCTGCAAATCGGCCATCGAGCGGCTGTCGGAACTGTTCGCCAGTTCCGAACGCGCCGTCGCCTTCACCGGTGCCGGCATTTCCACCGAGAGCGGGATTCCGGATTTCCGTTCGCCAGGCGGCTTGTGGAACAAGACTTTCCCCATTCCTTATGACGAATTCATATCCAGCCGCGAAATGCGGAACGAGGCGTGGCGGCGGAAATTCGCGATGGAAGAGACGTTCCGGGCGGCAAAGCCGGGCCGGGGGCATCGCGCGCTGGCCCGGCTGGTCGAACGGGGGAAGCTCTCGGCGGTCATTACCCAGAACATCGACAATCTGCATCAACAGTCGGGCATTCCATCGGAAAAAGTGATCGAGCTGCACGGCAATGGCAGTTATGCCACCTGCCTCGATTGCTCGGAGCGTTACGAACTGGACTGGGTCCGGCAACGGTTTGAATCTACAAATGGTATGGTGCCCGATTGTCCCGCCTGTCAGGGGCCGGTGAAGGCCGCCACCATCTCCTTCGGACAGTCGATGCCGGAGGCGGCGATGCAAAAGGCGCAGGAAGAAACCGCCGAGGCGGATCTATTCTTGGCCATAGGATCCTCGCTAGTCGTTTGGCCAGCCGCAGGTTTTCCGGCTATGGCCAAAAAGAACGGTGCACGGCTGGTGATCCTGAACCGGGAGCCGACCGAACTCGATCCATTGGCCGATCTGGTGTCGCGAGACGACATCGGCGACGTGCTGGAGCCGTTCCAGACCTGATGCGGAGGTAAAGCCGGGGGCTTTTACCTCCCCCGGCCTACTAGGCTTTCCCCTCTGTCCACTAATGAAAGTTTCAAAAGCGCATTTTGAACTTTTCGGATGCCGCGGACTTGATATTCTTCGATAGGAACGATTCGACGTTCGATTGGCGGACACAAGAATCGGGGCGTGGCGGCGTCATGGGGTCGGATCGGCTGGGGCCAAAGTTCGCTTACGGCGAACAGGAGCCGGGAGTAGAAGACCATACCGAAGAGGCACCGGTAGGTCTGATAGAAATCTCGGGCTTCATCAAATGGTTTGATGTTTCCAAGGGCTACGGTTTCGTTGTGCCGGATAACGGCATGCCGGACGTGCTCCTGCACGTCACTTGTTTGCGCCGCGACGGATTCCAGACTGCGTATGAAGGCGCGCGCGTCGTCATCGAAGTGCTCGAGCGCCCGAAAGGGCTGCAATGCTTTCGCGTCGTCTCCATGGACGACACCACCGCCGTTCATCCCTCGCAGCTTCCGCCGGCGCGCACGCATGTCGCCATCGTGCCGACGAGCGGACTGGAGCGCGCCTGGGTGAAATGGTTCAACCGGCTGCGCGGCTTCGGCTTCCTCACGCGCGGCGACGGCACGCCGGATATTTTCGTTCACATGGAAACGCTGCGCCGTTATGGACTGACGGAATTGCGCCCCGGCCAGATCGTGCTCGTGCGTTACGGCGACGGGCCAAAAGGCTTGATGGCCGCGGAAGTCCGCCCCGATAACGGCGGCTACGTTCCGAACTCGCACTGAACTTCGTCCTCCGCTACAATCCGGCATGTCTTCGCGAATGATGTTCTGTGCCTTGCGGGCCGCTGTTTTGGCGGCCTTCGTCCTGTTCCCCGCCGCTGCCTTCGCGCAGGGAACGGAGCGGCTTGAAATCGTCACGCGCAATGGCGTGCAGGTATTCGAGGTCGAGATGGCTGTGACGCCCGACCAGCGCAACAAAGGCCTCATGTTCCGTAAAGCGCTGCCGGAAGGGCGCGGAATGCTGTTCGATTTCGGGGCCGAGACGCAGATCAATATGTGGATGAAGAACACTTATATTCCACTGGACATGATTTTTATCCGCAGCGACGGCCGCGTCGCCCGCATTGCGGAAAACACCACCCCGCACTCAGAAGCGATCATTTCCTCCGGCGCGCCGGTGAAAGCGGTATTGGAAGTCATTGCGGGCACTGCAAAAAAATTTGGCATCGCACCCGGGGATAAAGTGGCGCACCGGATTTTCCGACCACGCTGATCCAGATACCGCAAGAGGGACTTCCTGACCGTCCCGTAAGCGGCTAATGTCCGCGCGGGCTTGAGTCCGGCAGGCGCCGGAGCGGGATCACAGGGGGAATTCAATGAAGAAACTTTTGATGGCCGGTGCGGGACTGGCGGCGGCTTTGATGGTTACATCCTATTCGGTGGAGCCGGTGCGCGCGCAAGTGGGCTTCTTTGTCGGCGGCCCCGTCGGCGTCGTCTGGCATGCGCAGGTCGTGAACCGCTGCAAGAAACGCCAGCTCACCGCCGACGAGGCGAAGCGCACGTTCATCTTCCCGACCCTTGCGGTGCTGCGCGCCTATCGCGACTGCAACGACCGCAGAAAGAAGTAATTTCCGGCGCTATCCGGGCTTGATATGGCGGGCCGGCCTTGCGCCGGCCCGTTTTGCTATTGGGCACACCGGCGGCCGCTCGCTTGCTCGCCAGCCCCGATTTAGTGTCCGCGCTGGCCGCTCGCTGCGCTCGCCAGCGCGGAGAGGGGGTTGCTTGCCGGGGGCCAATTCAGCGTGTAATCGAACGCTAACGCCCGTTATATAAGGTGACTGGCGAGACGGAGCGTAGCGCAGTCTGGTAGCGCATCTGGTTTGGGACCAGAGGGTCGCAGGTTCAAATCCTGCCGCTCCGACCATTCGCCTGAGAACAGGACCGAAAGTGATGCCCGCCCGTATCTACAAACCCGCCCGCACCGCGATGCAGTCGGGCGTTGCCAAGACAAAAGAGTGGATGCTGGAGTTCGAGCAGGAAACTCCGCGCCAGGTCGAGCCGTTGATGGGCTGGACTTCGTCCGCCGACACCAAGCAGCAGCTTCGCCTGCGCTTTCCCACCAAGGAAGAGGCGGTCGCCTACTGCGAGAAACATGGAATCGCGTATCAGGTGTCCGAACCGAAAGAACCCGCGCGCAGAAAAATGGCGTATTCGGATAATTTCGCGTTCAAGCGCGTCGGCCAGTGGACGCACTGACAAAGATTCTTGGACTACGGTTTGACCTCGTAGCTCAGTTGGATAGAGCAGCTGCCTTCTAAGCAGCAGGTCGGAGGTTCGAATCCTCCCGAGGTCGCCAGCT
>CAZUJE010000082.1:0-13170 GCA_964620215.1 uncultured Hyphomicrobiales bacterium | reverse complement strand
CGTTGCCGCGCGAGACGGGTTTGTCCAGCGTTGCGGCCATCTCATCAAGCCCGCGCTGTTTCAGGAGGGTTGTGAGTTCCTGCTTGCCGGGCAATTCCAGATTCTGTCCAACGTGACTCACAAAAAACGACGGCATGGATTCGCGCTTCTCAGCGAGAAAACCGCCGCGTTTCACCGGCGTAAGCAGGCAAGCGGCCTGCTCGGCAGGGGTGCCTCCATAAGAAAGTTTCTCAAAATCGAATTTGCAGAAACCGTTGTGATTGACCGCCAGCGGCGCGCGCTTTGCGAAGGAACAATTGGCGGCCAGCACCTCTGGGGAGGCGCTTATCATCGCAAGACCGAATGCAAGAAGAACGCGCCATGACGGATTCATGAAAGATCGCCTGCCTCAGGCTCTTCCGTATTTTACTTCAAGGCGTCTAACGCCTTCTTCAGAGTATCCAATTTTTCATCGATCCTCAGCGCATTCATTCGGACAGCGTCATAAAAGGCTTCCCAAGAGGGATATGCGTCCGTACTTTCAATGACGTTTCCCTTATCATCGACAACAGACAAACGATATTTCAAAATCATTCTACCCGTTGCTGGTGAGCGTCCTTTCTCAGTTCTAGAAAGCGACAACCCTACATCGCCTAGAGAAGTGACAAAGACACCAGAGGAAGCCTGCCACTCTAGTTTCCTCTCCTTTGTCCTCTTGAAAATATCGGGAATAAGCTCAGCCAAGCTCGCCATTATCATTCTCCGTCCCGCTCATCTTGATAACGAAGCCGTGCAGCGTCTGCTTCAATCCCATCTGCAATACCACGCAGCTCCGTCAGCATTAAAAGTGAATTGTAGTTGGCACCCGTGTCCAAGTGGCTCTGCAATTCACCCACAAGTTGGCCTAAGCCTTCGACCAGTTCTTCATAGTCACCTTGAGAAACGCCATGTCGAATTTGTAGTTCATGAACTCGAATTAGTGAGGATTTCACTAGCCCTAAGTGAACTATGCCCAACTCCGCATTACGACGGGCAATTGAGCTCTGGGCGTTTGCTAAATGGGTCATGGCAGAAGTTAGCTCCACGATTTGCTCTCGAGTGCGAACTGTACGAATAACTTCTGCGACTGCTTTCTGTGCTGCAATTGCTGCAGTCTTCACCTTTGACAATTGAAAGAGCGCAACTGCAAACCCCAAAAATGTAATAACTGCTGATCCCCAGCCAACTATTCCAAGTACTTGGGGATCAGTAGTTAAATAATGCAGCATTCAATATAGCCAAGAGTCAGGACAACAAATTTATCAAATAACGGCGCGGTCGAATAGCTCTACTATTATTTCCGTTTTGCTTCGATACTGTCCCAGATCAACGCGGCCACATCCGGCCCGCCCAGATTTTTAATGGCCCGCACTCCGGTGGGCGAAGTGACGTTGATCTCGGTGAGGAATCCTCCGATCACGTCGATGCCGACGAACAGCAGACCTCTTTCTTTTAATGACGGGCCGATACGCGCGCAGATTTCCCGTTCGCGCGCACTGAGATCGGTGGGTTTCGCCGAGCCGCCGCGAACCAGATTTGAACGCAGATCGCCTTCGGCCGGCACGCGGTTCACGGCGCCCGCGAATTCGCCATCGACAAGAATAATTCGCTTGTCGCCGTTCTTTACGTCGGGGAGAAATTTCTGAATCACCCATTGCTCGCGGAAGGTCGCGCTGAACATGTCGAACAGCGATCCGAAATTCAGGTCGTCCCTGCGCAGCAGGAACACCGCTTCGCCTCCCTTGCCGTAAAGAGGCTTCATGACGATGTCGCCGTGCTGGTCGCGGAATTTCTTGATCTCATCCAAATCCCGCGACAGCAGCGTCGGCGGCATCAGATCGGTGAATTCGGTGACATACATTTTTTCCGGCGCGTTGCGCACGGAAGCCGGGTCGTTCACCACCAGCGTTTTCGGATGCACGCGCTCCAGAAGATGCGTCGTCGTGATGTAGGCGAGGTCGAACGGCGGATCCTGCCTCAGCAGCACCACATCGAAGCTTGAAACTTCAGTGCTCTTCGCTGCCCCCAGCGTGAAATGATCGCCCTGCTTGTCGCGCACTTCGAGCGAATGCGCGCTGGCGACGATGCGGCCATCCGCCATCGAAAGCTTGTCGGGTGTGTAATAGGAAAGCTTGTGCCCGCGCGCCTGCGCTTCGAGCAGAACGGCGAAAGTCGAATCGCCCGCGATCTTGATGCGGTCGATCGGGTCCATCTGGACGGCGACATTCAGCGGCAAGTTTTCCTCCAATCAGCTTTCCGATTCGAAAGCAGACTCAATATGCCTCGGCAATTTGGCGGGCGCGATGAGAACCGCATCGAAGCGCATGTCGTATCCCGCATGTCCGGGGTGGGCCGCAAGCCATGCTTCGGCGGCCGAGACAATCCGGCGTTTTTGACGGACTAAAACGGCTTCCGCCGCATCGTCGAGCCGTCCACGCGCTTTCACTTCGACGAAGACGATCAGCCTGCCTCGTTTCATGATGAGGTCGATCTCACCGACAGGGCTTTTCCAGCGCCGGGCGATTTCGCGATAGCCTTTTGCATTCAGAAACAGCGACGCCTTGCCTTCCGCGCTTAGCCCGAAGCGGAATGCGGCCTGCTTGCGCGGATTCGCGATCTTTTCACTCATCGCTTTTTCCCGTTCGCATCGTTCAGGGACAGCGCGCGTTTGTAGATGTCACGCCTTGGGAGGCCAGTCTCGGCGGCGATCAGGTTCGAGGCATCCTTGACGGAAAACTTCTTCAGCGCATTGCCGAGAAGCTCATCGATTTTTTCTTCGGAGATTTGTTCGGCGTCAGGATCGGGCGGGCCGACGACGATCACGATCTCGCCTTTCGGCTCTGATGCCTCTTTATAATGTGCGGCGAGTTCGGCCAGCGTTCCGCGTCTGACCTCTTCATAAGTTTTTGTCAGCTCGCGGCAGATGGCACCTGAACGCAGACCCAGGCTCGCCGATAAATCCGCGAGGCTTTCCGCGAGCCGCGGACCCGTTTCGTAAAACACCAATGTCGCCGGAATGCTTGCGACTTCCGCGATGCGATTACGCCGCTGCCCGGACTTCGCGGGCAAAAAGCCCTCAAAGAAAAACTGGTCGGTCGGCAGCCCCGCCGCGACAAGCGCGGCGAGCGCCGCCGACGCGCCGGGAATCGGAAAAACTCGATGTCCCGCCTCAATCGCGGCCTGCACCAGCTTGTAACCGGGGTCTGAAATCAGCGGAGTTCCCGCATCTGACACCAGTGCGACAGATGCGCCCTCGCCAAGCCGCGCCAGCACCCGCGGACGCACGGTTGCCGCATTGTGGTCGTGATAGGAAAGCAGAGAAGGATTCAATCCGTACCGGTCGAGCAGCCTGCGGGTGATGCGCGTATCTTCGCACAGCACCAAGTCCGCGCTTGCCAGCACGGAGAGGGCACGGAGGCTTACATCCGAGAGGTTCCCGATCGGGGTCGCAACGACGTACAGGCCCGGCGCGAGCTTCAGCGGTTCCAGCACCGGCAGGGTCACTTGTTGGGAATTTTTGCGATCAGGCTTCATGGGTGTGCCAGCGCCGACTCTAGCCGGACCTAAGCTCCGGCAACAGAAGGGTTTTTGGCTCGAAAGGGGCCGGTAACTTTGACATGGGCATGATGCTGTCACAGATTGCCCCGGGTTTTTGGGGCCGCCAGCAGACAACCGGGGACCGGATGTATTCGCGTACGTTTTGGGTAGCGGAAAAGCCCGAAGCGGTTTCTCGCCGCTGGCTGATCCGTTTTGCCGCTTTGTCCGGTCTGTTCCTTGCCGCCTGCTCGGGCGCGAACGCGCCCATGACGACGGGCAGCGGCTCGCTTTTCGGCGACCAGCCGGGGGCTTCGCCTTTTGGCGGCCAGCAGACAGCGGGCGTTGCCGGCGGCGTGAAAGTTGGCGTGATCCTCTCGCTCACCGCGCAAGGCAATGCGGGTGCCGCCGCGCAATCCATGAAGAACGCCGCCGATCTGGCGCTGGCGGAATTCCAGGGCGCGAACGTGCAGCTCATCGTCAAGGACGATAATGGCACCGCGATCGGCGCGCAGAACGCGGCACAGCAACTCCTGTCCGAAGGCGTCGAGATTATTATCGGACCTCTGCTCAGCCATGCAGTCGCCGCCGCCGGCCAAACAACGCGCAATCGCGGCGTGCCGATGATCGCGTTTTCCACGGACAGCAATGTGGCCGCGCGCGGCGTTTATCTCTTGAGCTTCCTGCCTGATACGGAAGTTGACCGGATCGTTTCCTACGCGGCCAGCGTCGGCAAAAAATCTTTCATCTCGGTCATGCCGGACAATGCATACGGCTCCGTGGTCGAAGGAAGTTTCAAACAAGCCGTGGCGGGCCGCGGAGGCCGCGTCGTAGCGCTTGAGCATTATCCAAATGAAGCGAACCGTATCGGAGAGGCCGTGCGCAAGGTGGCCGCTTCCGCGCGTCAGGCCGACAGCGTGTTCATCGCAGACGCGCCTGAAGTCACGCCGCAAGTTATGCAGCAGTTCAAGGCGAACAGTGTCGCGCCGGGCCGCATGCAATTCATGGGTACCTGGCTCTGGGACGATCCAAAACTCTTTTCTGATCCAAACATGAATGGCGCCTGGTTTGCGGCGCCCGACATCAGCGGTTTCCGTTCCTTCGCTCAACGCTACCGCGCTAAATACGGGCAAGACCCTCTGCGCACTTCAAGCCTGGCGTATGACGCAGTCTCGCTCGTCGCAGCACTTGTGAAGACGCAGGGACCAAACCGCTTCTCGGAGGAAATCCTGACGAATCCCTCCGGCTTCTCCGGCATCGATGGCGTGTTCCGTTTCCGCTCCGACGGCGCCTGTGAGCGCGGACTTGCCGTGATGGAAATCCGCAATGGTGCTGCGCGCGTCATCAGCCCGGCCCCCCGTTCGTTCGGACAGCAGGCGGCTCCGGCGGCGTCTCTTTAAATTCAGGAAGCCAGATCGGCGACGATCGCGTCGAGCAGCGGAAATCCGGCTGCCGTGACGCGCAATCTTCCATCCGGCGTCGTCTCGATCAGACCTTCCCGTTCCAGCAATTGAAGCTGGCTGGAATCGAAATCACGTCCTGCGAGCCGGATGAAACGTTTTCGATCAATGCCTTCAGCAAGGCGCATCCCCATCAGCAGAAACTCGTCGGCGCGCTCGATTGCGCCAAGCGGCTCATCGACAGTGATCCCGTGACCTTTGGCTTCCACGAGTTGCAACCATTTTTCTGGATTGCGTTCGGTCTCGGTGGCGCGGCGTATTTTATTGTTTTCAAGACGCCCATGCGCGCCGGGACCAACGCCGGCATATTCGCCCGAGCGCCAATAAACGAGATTGTGTCTGCACTCGGCGCCGGGCCGAGCGTGATTGGAGACTTCATAGGCGGGCAGTCCCGCGGCCTCGCAGGTCTCCTGCGTGACGTCCCACAAGGCGCGCGCCAGATCGCCTTCCGGCACCACGAGTTTTCCGGCGCGGTGGAGTGCGAAGAAGGGCGTTCCTTCCTCGATGGTGAGTTGATAAAGCGAGAGATGCTCGATGTTTTCAGACAATGAGCGCTTTAGTTCCGCGCGCCATTGATCCGGCGACTGTCCCGGCCGCGCATAAATCAGGTCGAACGAAACGCGCGGAAAAGTATCTTTCGCAATTTTTACAGCTTTCAACGCTTCTTCCGCTGTGTGCAAGCGGCCAAGCGATTTCAGCGAAGCATCATCGAGCGCCTGCACGCCGAGCGAGACCCGGTTCACGCCGGCGGCGCGATAGCCACGAAAGCGTTCGGCTTCAACGCTGGTCGGATTTGCCTCCAGCGTGATTTCGATGTCGCGCGCGGGTGTCCAGTGCTTGCCGATCGAATCCAGAATCGCGCTGACCGTTTCCGGATGCATCAGCGAGGGCGTTCCGCCGCCGAAAAAAATACTGACGACTTCGCGCTGTCCAGTTACCGAAGCCGCATGTTCGATTTCGCGCGCGATGGCGCGGGCATACCGCGCCTCGTCGGGCTTTTCGTGACGGACATGGCTGTTGAAATCGCAATAGGGGCATTTGGACAGACAGAAAGGCCAATGAACGTAAACGCCAAAGCCCGGCTGGTCCGCGCTCGCTGCGGACGAGTCATTGCGATCCAGTGTTACGGCTTCAGCCAAGACATGCCTTTGCGAGTTTCATGAAGGCGCGGGCGCGGTGGGACAATCCCTGTCCGCGCGGCGGAAGCCCGTGTTTCTCCTCGGCGCTCATTTCACCGAATGTACGCCCATGCCCATCCGGGAGGAACATCGGATCGTAACCAAAGCCCGCGCTGCCGCGCGGCGGCCAAACCAGGGTTCCATCAACGCGGCCTTCGAAATTTTCGAGGTGGCCGTCCGGCCAGGCCACCGTAAGTGCGGAGACAAACGCCGCGCGTCTTTGTTCAGGGCTCTTCGCACCTTTTGCCGAGAGTTTTTCGTCGATCATGCGCATGGCGCGGGCGAAATCCTTGTCCGGCCCGGCCCAGCGCGCGGAATGAATTCCCGGATCGCCGCCAAGCGCTTCAACGCAAAGCCCTGAATCGTCGGAGAGCGCAGGGAGATTAGCCGCCTTCGCAGCGGCCTCGGCTTTGATGATCGCGTTGGCTTCGAAACTTGAGCCGGTTTCTTCCGGCTCCGGCAGATTCAACTCTCCTGCGGAGACCGCTTCGATTCCATGCGGCGACAAAAGTTCGCGCATCTCGCCCAGCTTTCCCGGATTATGGGTCGCGATCACGACGCGCCCCGAGAGCTTTCTCGCCATCGCTCAGGTAACCGCGATCTTCTGTAATTCGATCAGCCGCGCGATGCCTTTTTTCGCGAGCGTCATCAGTTGCGCCATTTCCGCTTCGGAGAAAGGAGTTTTTTCCGCGGTGCCCTGAATTTCCACGATGCCGCCGGATCCGGTCATCACGAAATTCATGTCCGTGTCGGCGTCGGAATCTTCCGCGTAATCGATGTCGAGTACCGGCGTGCCCTTGTAGATGCCGCAGGAAACCGCGGCGACATGGTCCTTCAAAGGATCCTTCGTGAACATCTTCCGCGCCTTCATCCAGGCGAGGCAATCATAAAGCGCGATCCAGGCGCCTGTGATCGCCGCCGTGCGCGTGCCGCCGTCAGCCTGCAATACATCGCAGTCGAGCGTAATCTGCCGTTCACCCAAGGCGACAAGGTCGGTGACTGTGCGAAGCGAACGGCCGATCAGTCTCTGAATTTCCAGCGTGCGGCCTGACTGTTTGCCGGCACTCGCCTCGCGCCGTGTGCGCTCGGAAGTGGCGCGCGGCAGCATTCCATATTCCGCGGTGACCCAGCCGCGGCCCTGACCTTTCAGCCAGGGCGGAAGCTTTTCCTCAAGAGTTGCCGCAACAAGCACATGCGTGTCGCCGAATTTCGCGAGGCAAGAGCCTTCGGCGTGGCGAAGCACGCCGCGCTCGAAACTTACCGCTCGCATCTCGTCGTTGCCGCGCCGGCTGGGACGCATGGAACCCTCCAGATCAAGGTGCGCCCTTGTAGGGGCCGTTAATGGTCTCCGACAAGAGCGTAGCCGCGGCCCTTGCCCGCAGGCCTCGGGAACTGCACATAATGAGTGAAATCAGTGTCCCAGTGTCAGGAATTGAACTTGTCCGTCGATGTGCCGATCGGATCAACGAATATAAGTCTCGCGCAGCTCGACGAGCGCTCGCGCGAGATATTCCGGCGTATCGTCGAGAACTATCTCGCCACCGGCGAGCCAGTCGGTTCGCGTAATATCTCGCGCATCATTCCAATGACGCTGTCGCCCGCCTCGGTGCGGAACGTGATGGCCGATCTGGAGGCACTCGGCCTTGTCTATGCGCCGCATACAAGCGCAGGCCGCCTGCCGACAGAAATGGGCATTCGCTTTTTCGTCGATGCGTTGCTGGAATTCGGCGATGTAGGGGAGAGTGAACGCCGCAACATCGAAGCGCAGGTGAAGGCCGCTCGCGGCGAAAGCCTTGATTCGGTGCTGGCGGAAGCCTCCGCCCTGTTATCGGGTCTCTCGCGCGGGGCCGGTGTTGTCATGGCCACGAAAAGCAATCCCCGGCTTCGGCACGTCGAATTTGTCAGCTTGAAAGCGGGCCGCGCGCTTGTGGTGCTCGTATCCGATGACGGGCAGGTCGAAAACCGCGTGTTGGACCTGCCGCTCGATTTGCCGCCTTCCGCCCTGACCGAAGCCACCAACTTCCTGAACGCGCATATCCGGGGCCGCACTCTTTCGGAAGTAAAAACCGAAATGGAAAAGGCGCTCACCGCGGCGAGGACCGAACTTGACGAACTTACCCAGAAAATCGTCGCGGCCGGTCTGGCGAGCTGGTCCGGTGGAGATAGCGCGGACCGAAAACTGATCGTGCGTGGACACGCCATGCTGCTTGAGGATCTGAAGGCCATGCAGGATCTGGAGCGGGTACGGCTGTTGTTCGACGATCTTGAAACCAAGCGGGAGGTGATCGACCTGCTTGGAAAGGCCGAGGAAGCGGAGGGTCTTCGCATCTTCATCGGCTCGGAGAACAAGCTGTTCTCGCTCTCCGGTTCTTCAACCATCGTGGCGCCTTACCGTGACAGCGCGGGCAAGATTGTGGGCGTGCTGGGCGTAATCGGCCCGACGCGCCTGAACTATGGCCGGGTGATCCCGATGGTCGATTACACCGCCCGCGTGGTGAGCGAAGTTCTGAGCAAATGAGCCCGACGACTTGATTTCCGTAGCTTAAGCCCCGATATCGGGGCGGAATTCATCAATTGGACGAAACTGATGGCTGAAGACGACAAGCTCGAACCGGCCGAGGAAGCCCCGCTGGCGGAGCAGCCCGATGAGAAGGCGGAGCTGAAGAAGCAGCTTGCCGACATGCGCGACCGCTATCTGCGCGCCGCCGCGGAAACCGAAAACGTGCGCAAACGCGCCGAGCGTGAGATCGCGGATGCCCGCTCCTATGGAATTGCCGGTTTTGCGCGCGATGCCATTGCCGTCGCCGATAATCTAAACCGCACTCTGGAGGCGGTTGCGGCCGATGCCCGGACCACTGCCGATGGAACGCTGAAAGCGTTGCTCGATGGCGTGGAATTGACTGAACGTGAATTCCAGAAAACGCTCGCCAAGCACGGTGTGCGGCAACTCGACCCGACCGGCGAGAAATTCGACCCCAATTTCCATCAGGCGATGTTCGAGGTGCCGGATCAAAATGTCCCGGCCGGCATCGTTGTGCAGGTCGTGCAGACAGGTTATGCGATTGGCGACCGCGTGTTGCGTCCCGCACTTGTGGGCGTTTCAAAGGGCGGATCGAAAGTGCCGCCGAAAGAACAGAGCGCCGGCAACAACGGTGAAGATGTAGGCCAGGCGAGTTAACTTTTCGCCGCAACCAAAACGTCCCGTGAATCATCAGACCAGAACACGCCTCGAATTAAGCCGCGCTCAACCGCTCGCGTCCGGTACTTACCGTGATATTTTCCAGCATCCTCACGATGAGAATTTGCTGGTCAAAGTCATCAAGCGCACAAAGCTGGAAAAGCCCGGGGTCTGGTACAAGTCCTGGCGCAGGGGCGGAAATTATCTGAGCTGGTACCGGGAGCTGAAGGAATATCGCTCCCTGCATCGGAAAAATCTTCAAGACCTTCCCTTTATTCAAAAATATTTCGGCAAGGTGGATACCGATGCCGGGATCGGAATGGTCGTGGAAAAATTGTGCGGCAGGGACGGAAAACTGGCTCCCACGGTCACCGAGATTGTCCGGAGCGGCGGGTTGACGGATGAGCTTCGCGGGCAGCTTGTTGAACTGCGCGACAACATCATCGCCTACAATGTTGTTTTCACCGATGTGAGAAGCAACAACATCGTTCTCGCCCACGACAAGCACGGAGGGCGGCTCGTGGTGATCGACGGTCTTGGCGACCGGTTGTGGCTGCCGGTGAACGCAATGAGCGCGAAGGTCAACCAGATGAATCGCTGGCGGCATTTTCAGCGGGCGTTCGAAAAGCTCGAAGCGATGGATCGGGAATACTCCGTTAAAAGAGCGGCGCTCTGATCGCTGGCTCAGGCGGGTTTTGCCACGCGCCTCAGCGTCAGATTGATCCGGCCGCCTTCGTTGAACAGGGCCGAAGTGCCGGGCAAAATCCTGTCCACGCCATGAAAAATGAGCCGGCTTTCTCCGCCGAGCACCAGCGCATCGCCTGAAGCCAGTTTAAACGAGCGGGTTGGGTCGCTTCGCTTTAGCCCGCCCACGCGAAACAGACAGCTATCGCCAAGCGACAGCGAAAGCACGGGTGCCGTGAAATCTCGTTCGTCGCGGTCCTGGTGCAGGCCCATCTTGGTGCCAGAGGCGTAATAATTGACAAGACAGGCTTCGGGTGGATGCGGGTAGTTCGAAAGCTCCGCCCAGGCCCGTAAAAGAATTTCCGGCATCGGCGGCCAAGGCCTCCCGGTTTCGGGATGCATTTTCTCGTAGCGATAGCCGAGTTCGTCGGATACCCAGCCGAGCGGGCCGCAATTCGTCATTTTTACAGAGAACGGTTTTCCGCTTTTCGGCATTCGCGGAGTGAAGAAAGGCGCTGCGGCTATGATTTTTCTCAATTCGCCCAGCAACTCTCCTTGCTGATCGCGCCGGAGAAATTCCGGGATTAAACGCAAGCCGGAAGCATTCGCGCTAGAATGGCGCGATTCGGATTCATCGCTTGGCTGCGCCCGAGGCTTCATGATCCGCACCGATCGTTTTGCCGCCACCGCTTATGTCCTTTGGTTCGGTCTGGCCGCGGGTTTCATCGTTTCCTATTTTTCTTCAACGAATGGTCTGATCGACCCCACGAATAATCTGATCGGGCGCGACTTCGTCAATATGTGGGCCGGAGCGAAGGCGGCAGCGGGCGGCACACTCGAGCTTTTGTTCGACAACGATCTCTACCGCGCTTCCCTGCGCGAAATGTTCGGCATGAACCTGCCGCCGCACAACTGGTCCTATCCGCCGCACCTACTGCCGTTCATCGCGCCGCTGGCATGGCTCTCTTATCTGGCGGCGCTGATCGTCTGGTCGCTTGCGGGGCTGGCGGTCTATCTCTGGTTCTGCTCCCGGCCCAACGCGGGAAAACTTGAGATCGCAGCACTGGCGCTGGCGCCCGCAAGCCTTGTGAACCTCATTACAGGACAAAACGGCTTCTTTACCGCGGCGATGTTGTGGAGCGGGCTTTCGCTGCTGGAACGGAAGCCGGTGCTGGCGGGCGTCGCGTTCGGACTGCTCACGATCAAACCGCAGCTCGGCCTGCTCCTGCCGCTCATTCTTCTGATCGACCGGCGGTGGAGCGTAATTATTTCTGCCGTTGCTACGGCAGCAATTCTTCTGGCGATCACAGCCTTGCTTTACGGCCCGCAAGTTTTCAGCGCCTACATCGAGAAGGCGCTGCCGTATCAGGCTTATGTATTCACAAAAACCGAAGGCATCTTTGTCAGCATGATGCCGACCGCGTTCATGAACGCGCGCTTGATTGGCCTGGACGCACACGCTGCGTGGCTGATCCAGCTTCCCGCTACGGTTGGCGGAATTATTTTCTTGGTCTGGGCGTGGCGGAAGACAGACGACTGGACTTTGAAAGTCGCGGCGCTTGTGACCGGCACTTTCATCGCCTCGCCGTATCTTTTCATTTACGACATGGCCGTTTTCACACCGGTGCTCATATCGCTCTGGGCAAGGGCGGAAACCATCGCCGACAAATTGATTCTCGGTCTGGTCTGGGCACTTCCCGTTACCTGCGTGTTGACGGGACTGGCCGGGTTGCCCGCTTCGTTCCTGGTGCTTTGCTTGTTGGCGTATTGGCTTGCGCGGGGAGTCCTGAGAATTCCGCAAAAAACCGGTTCTTAACGCCGGATCGCCTTGAAAAATCAGGGTTTCAAGTGGCCCGGTTGCCTTGCGGCCTCGAAAAGCCCTGCCTATATCAACCGCGAACGCCGCTCACGCGGCAAATCCCTGTGTTTGGAGGCTGCGCGGGCGCCATCAGGGCCCGGACAGCCTGCCAGAAAGATGAGGTAAGTCATGTCGAAGGTCATCGGTATCGACCTAGGCACCACAAATTCGTGCGTCGCCGTCATGGAAGGCAAGACGCCGAAAGTAATCGAGAACGCCGAGGGCATGCGCACCACGCCTTCAATCGTCGCCTTCACGGACGACGCAGAGCGTCTCGTCGGCCAGCCGGCAAAACGTCAGGCGGTCACCAATCCCGAAAAAACTTTCTTCGCGGTCAAGCGCCTGATCGGACGGCGCTATGACGACCCGATCATCGAGAAGGACAAGAAGCTCGTTCCTTACGGCATCGTGAAGGCGTCGAATGGCGACGCATGGGTTTCCGATGGCAAGGATCAGTATTCTCCCTCGCAAGTTTCCGCATTCATCCTGCAAAAGATGAAGGAGACGGCGGAAGCCTATCTCGGCTCCAAGGTCGAGAAGGCGGTTATCACCGTTCCCGCATATTTCAATGACGCCCAGCGTCAGGCCACGAAGGACGCCGGCAAGATCGCCGGCCTTGAAGTGCTGCGCATCATTAACGAGCCGACCGCGGCGGCACTTGCTTACGGTCTCGACAAGAAGACCGCCGGCACCATTGCTGTCTATGACTTGGGCGGCGGTACGTTCGACATTTCAATTCTCGAGATCGGCGACGGTGTTTTTGAAGTCAAATCCACCAACGGCGACACCTTCCTGGGCGGCGAAGACTTCGACATGCGCCTCGTCGGTTATCTCGCGGATGAATTCCAGAAAGAGCAAGGGATCGATCTGCGCAAGGACAAGCTGGCGCTCCAGCGTCTGAAGGAAGCCGCTGAGAAAGCAAAGATCGAGCTGTCGTCCACGACGCAGACCGAGATCAATCTGCCCTTCATCACCGCCGACAAGAGCGGCCCCAAGCACATGACGATGAAGCTGACGCGGGCAAAGTTCGAAGCCCTCGTTGACGATCTCATTCAGAAAACGATGGAGCCGTGCCGCCGCGCCATCAAGGACGCGAACCTTTCGGCTGCCGAGATCAATGAAGTGATTCTCGTCGGCGGCATGACCCGCATGCCGAAGGTGCAGGAAGCAGTGAAGCAGCTCTTCGGCAAGGAGCCGCATAAGGGCGTGAACCCCGACGAAGTCGTTGCTATTGGCGCCGCGATTCAGGCCGGCGTGTTG
>CAZUJE010000081.1:0-13283 GCA_964620215.1 uncultured Hyphomicrobiales bacterium | reverse complement strand
GACAAGGTCGCTGTAGGGCAGGTGCGTGGCGCCGGGAATAACGCCGTGCTTATCGCGCTCGCTGGTTTCGCGCAGGTCCACGAACACGAAATCCGGCTTCTTCAACTGCCCGATTGAGTCCGGGGCGGAAAGCGCCCAGCCGCGCCGGACGATTTCTTCCTGATGCAGGCCGAGATGCAGATTGGCCGGCACCGCGACGTCCATCATTTTCGGATTGGGTAAATTCAATTTGCTCATCAGGACGGCATATTCGTCGGCGTTCTTCACCTGCAAACGCGGATTGAACTTCTTCTCCTCGCCGATGGTGCTGACCGTTTCGCCTTTATAGTCGTGGGCGGGGAACACCATCGTCTCGTCCGGCAGGCGCAGCAGTTTTCCGAACAGCGAGTCATATTGCATCCGCGCGTCGCCGTTCTGGAAGTCAGTACGGCCGGTGCCTCTGATTAAAAGCGTATCGCCGGTGAACACGCGGTCCTTCATCGAAAAACTATAGGAGTCGTCGGTGTGGCCGGGCGTGTAGATCACGTCGAGCGCTACACCTTCGACCGTCAGCTTGTCGCCCTCGGCGACGCGCATCGAGACAACATCCACTTTGCTAATCTCGCCCATCACGGTGATGCAATGGGTGCGATCGCGCAGCGCGCCAAGCCCGCTCACATGATCGGCGTGAATATGGGTATCGACTGCTTTGACGAGTCTCAGGTCAAGCTCGTTCACGAGTTGAAGATAGCGATCCACTTTCTCGATGACGGGATCGATGATGAGCGCCTCGCCGCCGCGGCGGCTGGCGAGCAGATAAGTATAGGTGCCGGATACGCTGTCGAAGAGCTGACGAAAAATCATGCCGCGCTCCGTCTAGTCCTTTCCGGTCGCGACCGGCTTGTCCTCGCGCGTGCCCCATTCGGACCAGCTACCGTCATAAAGCGCCTGCGGGGTCTTGCCGATTTCATCGAGGGCGAGCCAGAGCACGGCGGCGGAGACGCCGGAGCCGCAGCTTGTGATGACAGGTTCGTTTGTATTCACGCCGCCGGCATCGAGCGCGGACTTGATTTCTTCCGGTGAAACAAGCTGGCCTTTTTTCACCAGCGCTCCCGCCGGCACATTCTTGCTGCCCGGCATATGGCCCGAGCGAACGCCCGCGCGTGGCTCCGGCGCCTCACCCCTGAAACGGTCGGCGGGGCGGGAGTCAACAACCTGTGCGGATTTCGCCGCCAGCGTGTTTTCGATGCGCGCGAGATCGGCGACCAGTTCAGCTTTCTTTTTCGCGGTGAATTTCGCGGGCGGGCGTTTGCTCATTCCCGCTTCGGTAGGGCGGTTTTCGGATTTCCATTTTGGAAAACCGCCTTCGAGAATGCATACATCCTTCACGCCGAACAATTTAAACGTCCACCACACGCGCGGCGCCGAGAACAATCCCGCGCCGTCATAGACCACGACCTTCATGCCGTCCGCGATGCCGAGCCGCGTCATGTGCAGCGCGAAGGTTTCCGGCGAGGGAAGCATATGCGGAAGATCGGTGGAGTGGTCCGCGATCTCGTCGATGTCGAAATAGACGGCGCCCGGGATATGGGCGGTGAGATATTCCTCCATCGGATCGCGCTTCATCGCGGGCAGATACCAGGAGCCGTCCACGACCACGAGATTTGTGTCGTTGCGGTTCTGATCGAGCCAGTCGGTCGTGACAAAATTGCGCGTGGTCATGGGTGCTTTCGCGATAGTGGATTTCTGCCACCTTCGTCCAAGCAGGGCTTGAGCGCAACCCGGAGATTTACTCTGCCGTTTACTCGGTCCTTTACTTGGCGAGTTTGTCCCGCAACGCGCGGAATTTCACCAGCTGGTCTTCCTTCAACTGGCCCTTTTCGTCGCGGCCGACGAAAACCTTGAACATGATGCCGCCGTCCACGTTGAGGAAAATCAGCAGGCAGGAGGTGCGGCCCATGAAGGGGCGCTCGACGAAGGCGATGCCGGCGCAGCGTTCATGTTTCAGATGGCCGTGAAAGCCGGTACGGCCCATCAGGTTGAAATAGCCGCGCGCCACAGAACCTTTTGGAACAGGCCCGCCGGTTTCCATGATGCCGTCCTCGGTGTGGACGATCACCTGCACGTCGCCCCAGGTGGCGACGTCATCCATCGCTTCGATGAAAGCGGAGCCCGGCGCGAAGTTGCGCATGGCTTCGGGCAGCGCCTCAACCACCATGCGCGGCGTGACCTTATGCTCGCGCGCGGCGTCCTCGAACACGACGCCGGGATTTTCGGAAACCTTTTTGAGAAGATCGGCGTTCGGCTTGTCCAGCATCGCGAAGCTCTTTCTGTTGGAGAGAGGGCTCGCTTGCGGGAAACCGCTGGCTGGCGGGGAGACGCTAGGGCTTTTTATCGCTTTTCGTCAACTTGGTCGCGCTTCTGCCGTTCGATGTTCTCCAGCAGGATATTAGCGAGCGCCCGCGCCGGGTGATCGGTCGCGGTGATTTCCATCATTTTAAACAGATCCGCCGACGCCTTCTCCCTTTGCTTCAGATAGAGAAAAGCCTCCGCACGATTGGCGTAGGCGAAGCCGAGTTCCTCCGGCCGCTGATCGAATTCAATGGCGGCCGAATATTCCTCGACAGCGGCCTCCAGCTTTCCAAGGCGGCTATAGATACGGCCGCGCGCCATATGAGCTTGCGCAGACTCCAGCGGAGTATCGGCGGTCTTCAACGCACTGGAATAATCATCCTGCGCTTCTTCGAAGCGCCTGAAACTTTCCTGCAATCGCCCGCGCTCAATGTAGAGCGCATGTTCTTTCGGGAGTGCGGCGATCGATTTATTCAGCGCCGTGAGGGCTTCAGTTGGCTTTTTCTGCCGGCGCAGCAACGCAGCACGCAAAATATGCGTCTCGGCGCGTTTCGGATCGAGTTTCATCATGTCGTTCACGTCGGCGCGCGCCTTATCGAAGCGGCCAAGATGCGCGAAATAGTTTGCGCGCCGGTGGTAGGCCGTTATCCTGTCCGTATTCGATGCGGATTTATCCGCGATGACGCGGCCGCAGGCGGGCAGGTTCACTTGCTCGATATAGTCGCGGATATGCGTGGCGTAATTCTTGTTATCCGGCTTCTGCTGCTGACTCGGTGAACTTCTGCAAGCGGCGAGATCGGCGGAATCCTGCGCGGACGCGATGCCGCAGCAAAAGACGCAGATCATTGAGAGCAGAATTTTCCGCATGGACGCGGTTCTCACTTCAGAGCGTTCGGCACCTTCATCTTGCGCTCGAACCACTCCGGCACCGGCAGGTTTTTCTCGCGCATGAATTCCGGGTTGAACAGCTTGGACTGATAGCGCGAGCCATAATCGGCGAGAACCGTGACGATGGTTTTGCCGGGGCCGAGTTCCTTCGCGAGCCGGATCGCACCCGCGATATTGATGCCGGTGGAGCCGCCCATGCAGAGCCCTTCGTGCAGCAGGAGGTCGTACACGACATCCACCGCGTCCTTGTCGTCGATGAGATAGGATTTATCGACCTGGATGTCCTCGATCATCGGGGTCACGCGGCCAAGGCCGATGCCTTCGGTGATCGAGCCGCCCGGCGTCACGGTGGCTTTGCCGCTCTTGAAATATTCGTACATCGCGGCGCCATGCGGATCGGCGCAAGCGATCATCACATTCTTGTTTCGCTCTTTCAGATAGAGCGAAATGCCGGCGATGGTGCCGCCGGTTCCGAGCGAACAGACGAAGCCGTCCACCTTGCCGTTGGTCTGGTCCCAGATTTCCGGGCCGGTCGAAACATAGTGCGCCTTGCGGTTGTCGAGATTGTTCCACTGGTCGGCGAACAGGACACCGTTCTTTTCCGTCTTGCGTAATTCATCCGCGATGCGGCGGCCGACATGCTGGTAGTTGTTCGGATTGCTGTAGGGCAGGGCCGGATTCTCAACCAGCTCCGCGCCGCAGAGGTGCAGCATGTCTTTCTTTTCCTGGCTCTGCGTTTCGGGAATGACGATCAATGTACGATAGCCGCGCGCATTGGCGACGAGGGCGAGGCCGATGCCGGTGTTGCCGGCGGTGGCTTCCACCACCAGCCCGCCAGGCTTCAGTTCGCCGCGTTTTTCCGCTTCGAGAATAATCTGCCGCGCCGCGCGATCCTTCACCGACTGGCCGGGGTTCATGAACTCGGCCTTGCCGAGGATGGTGCAGCCGGTGAGTTCCGATGCTTTTTGCAGTTTGATGAGTGGCGTATTGCCGATTGCGTCGACGATGCCGTTCTTCGTGTCCATTTTTGGAAATCACAGATGAGAAAAGGAATTTCTGCAAATCAACGTAAAGGACATGCGTCCCCCGCGCAATGTCACGGAACTCCGGCAGGATTCATCTCGCGTTAACGGGGATGGTTTCGGATCGCCTTGACGAAATTCATTCTGAACGAATCGAAGGGAACCGGAAAATCATGGGCACTCGTCTCATCTTCGCCGCATCTTCGTGGGAATCGGACCAGGAGCCAACACAGAAACGGGAAAATCCCATGGCTGCCCAATCGAAACACGGGCGGCTGCTTTTTGGAATTGCAGTAGCTTCGCTCTTCTCGGCCGCTGCCGCGGCCAATGACCTGCCGGTGAACGTGCCGCCGAATGCCGCCGCCTCGGCGGCGGGAAATCTGTATGTGTGGGCAGAAGGCCCGTGGGGGCCTGTACGCACGCCTACGGGCGTCACGCCGACATTCCGTAATAACTCGAATGAAGAAATCGTGGCAGCCCCGCCGCCAACCGGGTGGGACTCGGTCACCGTATTCGGTCCTCCCGCCGCCGACAGCATGCGCGGCGGCGTAGGCTATGTGTTTCCAGACGGGACATTCTCGCCGACACTCGGCTCCAAGGCGCGGCTGGAATTTGGCGCTTCGCAGACCACAAGCAGCGTCGGATCGATGCCCGGGAATCACAACGTATCAGCGGGCAGCCCGACGAACGGCATTCTGATCGGCGGCTGCACGGGTTGCACCGGCGCGCTTTCGACCACCTATGCCGGTACGCGTACGAGCGTGAAGGCCGCGAGCGATTACAATATCGCCGGGGTCACGGTCTCGCCGTCCGTCTCGGTCTATAGCGGCAGCAACAAACAGGATTTCACTCCATCCGCTGCAAATGATCCGGGTGGCACGATGCGCTGGAAAGATACCGGTACTGCGGCTGGATTGGACGCGAGAGTCGATCTCGCCCCCGCACTGACACTGAGTGTCGGAGGCAATGTCGGCGTCGGCAACCGCGAGGCATCGCTCACTCCCAACACCATCGATGCAACGGCCACGCGCGGCAACGCCGCCCCGCTGACAGGCAATGCGGAGGCGCGGATCACTTACAAACCTGCCGAGGAACTGGAATTGAAGAGCTTTGCCGGCGTCAAAAGTTTCGACAGCGCCTTGCCGGGCATATCGGCTTCTCCAGGCTCCGTTCCGCAAATCAAATACGGTCCCGACGCGGGTTATTATGTCGGCGCGGGCGCGACCTTCCGCTTTCAGAGCAAGGACTAGGCAGTCATTCAATCGCGCCGGAATCCCTTGCGGGTTCCGGCGCGATTTATTTTGTTCAGATTAGATCAGAGCTTTGAGCGTCGGGATCAAGCCGCTCTGGCAAACCTGGTCGGTGACGAAGCGGCAGCCGACCTGATGCGTTCCCTTCCAGATCATTTCCACCGCGACTTGCAGGATGATGAGCAGGCCGACCCAGGTGATCCAGTGGTAGCGAGTGATGATGCGCGCGATCCAGTTCGCGAGGAACGCCATGAAGATGACGGCGAAGAACAGGCCGATCACAAGGATGGTCAGATTGCCCTTGGCGGCGCCGGCGACAGCGAGCACGTTATCCAGTGACATCGAAATGTCGGCAACAATAATGGTGCTCATCGCGCCGAAGAAGGTCGCCTGCTGCACCGGCTCCGGAATGTTGCCGCCATGGGCACCGGCGCCAGCAAACTGCGCCTGCGGCGCACTCAGGCGAATTTCGCGATACATTTTCCAGCACACCCACAGAAGCAGGATGCCGCCCGCGAGGGTCAGTCCGACAACCGCGAGAAGGTGGGTAGCGACAACCGCGAACAGGATGCGAAGGCCGACAGCGCCCGCGACACCCCAGAAAATCACTTTCTTGCGGATCGCAGGATCGACGCGCGAAGCCGCCATGCCGACGACGATCGCGTTGTCGCCGGCGAGTACAAGATCGATCGCGATGACCTGGGCCAGTGCAATCAGTTGCTGGGAGAGATCCATTTTTCTTCCTCTGAGCGCCCGCTTTGCGCGGCGCGATGGGTTTGAGTTTCCAGTCCGACATCGCAGCTTGTGGCTGCCAGAGGGGCCCGGCCTGGGGTGTGAAATTCTTTATCGGTTCGTCGTGTGAGCCTTTCGGTTCCGTTGTGTGTTCGGTCAGCGTGTGATGCTGGCAGTCGTCAGCGTTGTTTGATCGAATGCGGCTAACGCCGCTTCCGGATTGCTCATCAGTGCCGCTGCAACACCGACAAACATCAAGCCGCCGGCGACGTCCCACGAATTGACGTGAGCCGTGCGCTGTTCGCGCTTGAGCAGCCAGGAGAAGAGCCCGGCTGCGAGCGCCGCCGTCACCGCGGCAATACTGAAAGCAGGAAGGAGCAGCGGCGCTGGAAGCATTGTCGAAGCGACCGCGATTGCGGTTGCCGTGACGAGAGATGCGGCGGCTGTTTCAGTCAGGGTCACCGGACGCTCCAGATCTGAATGCATTGCGCGGCGACCTCGCCATCGCTTCGCATTCGTTGGTGAACGTTCGGGGAAATGTAGTGATGCGTTCCGGCTGGAAAATTCGAAACGACACCTAGGTAAAATTACGACGCGTAAATCTACGGAGCGATGCGGCCTAGCCGGACCGCATAGCGAACAAGCACCGCAACGCTCTCCGCCTGCATCTTCTCCATGATCTGTACGCGGTAGGACTCAACCGTGCGCGGGCTGATGTCGAGCTGGGAACCGATCGACTGGCTCGTAAGTCCTTGAACAACAAGGTCAAATACTTCCGCCTCGCGTCTGGTCAGCCGTTCGAAACGTTCCTTCAGGCTTTGCAGCGACTGCGATTGCGTGATCCGTTCAGTAGTGTGCGCAAGCCCGCGATTGATCGCGGCGATCAATTGAATGTCATCCACAGGCTTTTCGATGAAGTCTTCCGCGCCTGCTTTGATCGCGGCAACCGCCATTGGAACGTCGCCATGTCCGGAGATGAGCACGATGGGCAGCGTGATCTGGCGCTTCACGATTTCGCGCGTCAGTTCAATGCCATCCATGCCCGGCATACGAACGTCGGCCACAATGCAGCCGGAACGCTCGCCGTCTAGCCTGGAGAGAAATACATCGGCGGATTCAAAGGTTTCGACGTTATAGCCGAACACGCTGAGCATTTCGGCCAGCGCTTCGCGCACGGATGCCTGATCGTCAATGATGAATATGGTTTGGGTCTGCGTCATCGCGGTGAATACTAATCCAGTGGAAGCAATACCCGAAACTGCGTCGCCCGCGGCAAATGCGACTCCAAGACAAGCTTGCCGCCATGTGCCTGTACAATGGACGCCGAGATCGGCAGGCCGAGGCCGAGGCCATCAGGCTTCGAGGTAGTCAATGGCTCAAACAGCCGGCCGGCGAGATCGGCGCCGATGCCGCTGCCATTATCGGTGACGGAAATCTCGATCTGTTTTGTATCCTTGAGACGCCGCGCGGAGATCTTCACGACTCCATCCTGCATCTTGCCGGAAACGATTGAGTCGATGCCGTTGCGGACCAGATTCAAAATTACCTGCTGTAATTGAATCTGATCTCCTTGAATTTCCGGCAATCCGGCAGCGACGTCCAGATCGAGACGGACATTGGCGGCATTCGCCTGGCCGCGGATCAGGAGCAGCGCGTCGTTCAGCATCGCCTGAACATTCACCGTGCTGGAACGCGGCTTTCCGCGCCGCAGGAATTCGCGCATGCGGCGCACGATGTTGCTGGCATGGTCGATCTGCGCGACCATTGAAGCGATGTTGGTGCCGGCGCGCGCGAGATCGGCATCGGGCTTGGCCATGATTTCCTGGGCAGAACGGGCGAGCGCACGCGCAGCGGTCATTGGCTGATTCATTTCATGCGCCAGCGCCGAGGCCATGCCGCTGACCAGATTGAAACGCGCGGCGAGGGCGGCTTCGTTTTCTTTTTCTTTCAGAAGCGTCTCGGTGGCATGACGCTCGCTCACCACAACCCCAACGATCAATCCGGTGGCGGTAAGAATCAGCATGAGCGTCTGGAATTCGGTGAATTCGTCCGCGCCATATCCGAAATAATGCAGCAGGCCGACGAGGCCGATCTGGATCGAGGCAAGGCAAAGACAACCGCCGTCGAGGCCATGGCGGACGGCGGCGCCCACGACGGGAAGAAACAGCACATAGAAGAATTTGAATCCGTCCGTCCCGCCGCCCACGATGAACCAGAGCGCCGCCGCGATGAACGCGCTGAACGCCGCGATTTCCGGCAGCAGCGGAACGATCCAGGTCCACCACTTTTCGCGCGACAGCAATGCAAGCCGCAGGATCAGTGGCGTCATCACGCCAATGCCGATCATGTCGCCCAATAGCAACGGCAGCGAAGCCGATGCGAGGTCGGGAAGATCGAAAGCATCCGCCGTCAGAAACAGGAGTGTCAGCAGGATCGCGACAAGAACGGCGCCGAGCACACCCGAGGCGAGCAGGGCAAGCACGTCATAGAGGCGATGCAGGGTTACATCGATCCGGAAATAGCGGCGCGCGACTACGGAAGCGGCCAGATAGCCGCCGGAAATCGATGCCCCGATGCCGATAATGAAATACCAGCCAAGCTCGCTTCGCAGCACGAAGATTTCGGAAATTACCGCGCCGGCGTACAGGGCGACCGCGTAGAGCGGTCCTTTCAGGATCATCAGGGCGAACATGACGCCCACGCCGGGATTCCACGGCGTGACCGGCACGCCCTTGAACTCGTGGATATAGGTCATCCATTCGAGCGCGACGTACACGCCGACAAGGGCAATTGGCCCAAGCCATTTTGCTGCGGGAATTTTCGTCATCAAAAGCTATTCTTGCACGAAGCAAAAAAATTCGCACGGCTTCACTTTGAACCGGCAGCGAGATTACTTGCCGTCAAAGGCTTTCTGAAGATCCGCGATCACGAACTTCGTCATTTTCATCATCGCCTCTACGACGCGCTTCGCCTTTGCCGGATCCTTGTCTTTCATCATCTCAAAATGCACTTTTGGTATGATCTGCCAGTAAATTCCATATTTGTCTTGCAGCCAGCCGCACTGATCTTTCTTGCCGCCTTCGGAAAGCCCTTCCCACAATTTGTCGATCTCCGCCTGCGTATCGACCACCACCATCAATGAGATCGCGTGATTGAAGGGGTCGAGCGGACCGGCACTCATCGCCATGAAGGGCCGGCCGACGAGGGTGAACTCAACGATCTTAACGGAGCCGGCGGGGCCGCTCGGAGTATCCACCGGGAGTGCGCTGACGTAATCGACTTTGGAATTCGGAAGCAGCTTCGCATAAAAGTGCGCGGCTTCTTCCGCTTTGTCCGTGTACCAGAGAAATGGTTGGATTGAGGGCATTTTATTCTCCGAATTGCAGCCGTCTGAGGGATAATTTGTTCGCTCCGGAAAAGTTCATCGCTTTGGAATTATGCGGGCGATCTCTTCCTTCGAGAATCCTGCTTCGCGCAGCACTTCTTCCGTGTGCTCGCCCAGTGAGGGCGCGTGGCGGCGCACGGCAACTTCGTGTTCGGAATACGAACCTGGCACCTGCGTGGACCGCAGCCGTCCTTCGGTCGGGTGCTCGATGAACTGAAAGAAGCCGACGTCTTTCATATGCGGGTCGTCGATCAGGCTGTGCATGGTGTGCAGCGGCATGACCGGAATGTCGGCTTCCTCCAGAAGCTTCAGCCATTCAGCGGTGGTTTTTGTTTTCAATGTATCGGCAACGAACTCGTACACCTTGTCGATATGTTCCGCGCGGTTGCCGTGAGTGTTGAAGCGCGGGTCTTTCATCAACTCGTCGCGGCCGATCGCCTTGAAAAATTTCCTCCACTGCCCGTCCGTATAGATCAGCGTGCAGACATGCCCGTCCTTCGTGGCGTAGGGCTTGCGATGGGGCGAGACAAGCCGCGGATAATAATGCGGGCCGACCGGTGGATCGAACACGAGACCGCCGAGATGATCGCCGAGCACAAATTCCGAGAACACCTCGAACATCGGAATTTCGATTGTCTGGCCTTTGCCGCTGCGCTCACGATGCACGAGCGCAGCTGAGATGGCGTTGGCGAGATAGAGGCCAGTGGTGCGGTCCGCGATAGTGAGCGGCATGTAATGCGGCTCGCCGCCCCAGGCATCTCGCGTGATCGCGGCGACGCCGGACATGCCTTGAATGAGATCGTCATAGGCGGGTTTGCCCGCATAGCGCCCGCCGGCGCCGTAACCGGTGACGTTTGCATAGACAATGCGCGGGTTCGCGGCGCTGACATCATCGGGACCGAGGCCGAGCCGCGCCATCGCAGCAGGCCGGATGTTGCTCACGAACACATCGGCGGTTTTGCATAGCTTCAGCAGCGCGTCACGGGCGGTTTGCTGTTTCAGATCGAGCGCGATGCTGCGCTTGTTGCGGTTGATGTTGAGATAGACATGTCCCATGCCCGGATTTCGCATCGGGCCGACATGGCGCATGATGTCGCCTTCGGGCGGCTCGACCTTGATGACATCGGCGCCAAGGTCCGCCAGCACCTGCGTGCCGTAAGGCCCGAGGATCACGCTGGTCAGGTCGAGAATGCGGATTCCGGCAAGCGGGCCGGGGCTTTTGGCGGGATCAGTCATCGCTTAAGCAATAGCGCGCACCCATACATGCAGCAAATCGCATGAGGACTGGAAGCGGGAGGCGCGCTCCGCTATCAAAGCCCTCCCATTCGTGGCCTCCTCCGGCGATGACTCGTCTGAAAACTCCTAACCGAAAAAAGCCGAAAAACGGACATTCCAGCCGGGAAACGCCCGTGCGTGACGCCGAGGCAACCAAGCAACGCATCCTGCTGGCTTCGCGCGCCGAATTCGCGCGTCACGGCTACAGCGGCGCACGCATCAGCCGCATCGCCCGCGACGCGAAAGCCAACAAGCGAATGCTTTATTACTACGTTGGCAACAAGGACGCGCTTTATCTCGAAGCGCTGGAGGCCGGTTATCGCGACATCCGCACGGCCGAGATGGAATTGCATCTTGAAGACTTGCCGCCGCTGGAGGCGATCGAACGCCTTGTTCGTTTTACGTGGGATTATTTCGTCGCCAATCCGGAGTTCATCGCGATGCTGAACACGGAAAACTTGCACAAGGCGAAACACCTCAAGCGGTCAACCAAGATCGGCGCCACCAACTCGCCGGTGGTGGCGACCGTCGCCCGCATTCTGCAAAAAGGCGAACGCGCCGGAATTCTTCGCGGCGGCATCGACCCGTTGCAGCTCTATATTTCAATTGCCTCGCTTTGCTATTTCTATTTGTCCAACCAGCACACGCTGACAATTGTATTCGATAAAAACATCAAGACGGAAAAAGCATTCGCGGCGCGCGTCGATCACGCGGTTGACCTCGTCATCAACGGGCTGCGCCGCTAGCGAACGCGGCAAGGCGAACGAACTTGACCATTTGCCGGATTTCCGTTTTAATTAACCGTCCGGTTACTTATCAAGCGGCGCATGTGAGAAAGAACGCCGCGGGCAGGGAGCAACAATGAGCCAGCGCAGCCTCGGGCTGATTATGAACGGCGTCACCGGGCGCATGGGCATGAACCAGCATTTGATCCGTTCCATCGTCGCCATTCGCGCGGCGGGCGGCGTCACGCTCAAGGACGGCTCGCGCGTGCAACTCGATCCGGTGCTGGTCGGGCGCAATTCCGAAAAACTCGAAAAGCTTGCGAAGGCGCATGGCAACCTGCGCTGGTCCACCGATCTCGACAAGGAAATAGCCAGTCCCGCGAACCAGATTTTCTTTGACGCCGCGACGACGCAGATGCGTCCTGGCCTGCTCAAAAAAGCGATTGCCGCCGCCAAGCATATCTATTGCGAAAAACCGATTGCCACCAATTTGCAAGACGCGCTGGAAATTTACCGGCTCGCGAAAACCAAAGGCATTAAAAACGGCGTCGTGCAGGACAAGCTGTTTCTGCCGGGCCTGCGCAAGCTAAAGCAGTTGATCGACTCCGGATTTTTCGGGCGGCTGCTCTCCGTGCGCGGCGAGTTCGGCTACTGGGTGTTCGAGGGCGATCTCCAGCCGATCCAGCGCCCTTCGTGGAATTACCGCGCCGAGGACGGCGGCGGCATGATCCTCGACATGGTCTGTCACTGGCGTTACGTGCTCGACAACACATTTGGAAATGTGAAGTCGGTTTCATGCCTCGGCGCCACGCACATCCCGGAACGCTGGGACGAGAGCGGCAAAAAATACAAAGCGACTGCGGACGATGCCGCTTACGCCACGTTCCAGCTTGAAGGCGATGTTATCGCGCATTTCAACTGCTCATGGGCGACGCGCGTGCGCCGGGACGATCTCCTCACGCTGCATGTGGACGGCACGCACGGTTCCGCTGTTGCCGGTTTGCAGGACGTCGTGATTCAGCAGCGCATGGCGACACCGAAGCCGGTGTGGAATCCTGACGTGAAGCAGCCGATCGATTTCTTCGAAAGCTGGCAGCCGGTTCCGGAAACGCAGGCTTACGAAAACGGCTTCAAGCTCCAGTGGGAAGCCTTCATCCGTCACGTCGTCGAGGACGCTCCTTACACCTGGGATTTGCTGGAAGGCGCCAAGGGCGTGCAGCTCGTGGAATGCGCGCTGCAAAGCTGGAAAGAGCGGCGCTGGATCGACGTGCCTTCGCTGAAGGACTGAAGATGGCGCTCACGATCAACCTTCCCGAGGCCGGCGGAAAGATCGCCGCCTACACAGTTTCCGAGGGAAAGCGTTTCGCGCCGCCGAGCCACCCGTTCAATCGTATCGCGCTGGCAGCGGGTCATGTGGTGGCCGATCCGTTCGCCGATGTGAATCCGCATGAAGCGGCGGCGGTGGACTGGGACCGCACCATCGCTTTTCGCGAGCATCTCTGGAATCTGGGCTTGGGCGTCGCGGAAGCGATGGACACCGCCCAGCGCGGCATGGGCCTCGACTGGCCCACGGCGCTTGAACTCATCAAACGCTCGGTCGCGGCATCTCGCGGGCGCAAAGGAGGGGTTCGTTCACCGGGTGGCTCCTCGTGGCGGCGGGGCGGGTGGCGGTTCA
>CAZUJE010000080.1:0-13468 GCA_964620215.1 uncultured Hyphomicrobiales bacterium | reverse complement strand
ACAGTCTGGCCCGGCCGGGTGCGATCCTTGCGACCAACACTTCCTATCTCGATGTCAACGAGATCGCGGCGATTACCAAACGCCCTGAAGAAGTCATCGGGCTACACTTTTTCTCGCCGGCAAATGTGATGCGCCTGCTGGAAGTCGTGCGCGGCGCAAAGACCGCGCCGGATGTCCTGATGAGCGGGCTGGAAATCGCGCGCAAAATTGGAAAGCTTCCGGTTGTCGCCGGTGTTTGCGATGGCTTCATCGGCAACAGGATTTTTTCGATCTATCGCCGCCAAGCCGAATATTTGATGCTGGACGGCGCATCGCCCGAGCAGATTGACAGGGCGATGGAGAATTTTGGTTTTGCGATGGGGCCGTTCGCGGTGTCGGATCTTGCGGGCCTCGACATTGCCTGGGCCATGCGCAAGCGGCGCGCAGCCACGCGCCTTCCCGATGAGCGTTATGTGGAAGTTGCCGACCGACTTTGCGAGCAGGGCTTTTTCGGGCGCAAGACCGGGCGCGGCTGGTACGTTTATGAAAAGGGCGCTCGCCCCGTACCCAATCCCGAAGTTGCGAAATTCCTGGAAGCGGAGCGTGCTGCGAAGTCAGTCAAGCCGCGCCAATTCTCAGAAGCCGAAATCGTGCGCCGCCTGATCGCCAGCATGGCGAATGAAGGAGCCAAGGTTCTTGTGGAGGGGGTGGCACTGCGATCTTCCGACATCGATCTTGTCTTCGTGAACGGCTACGGCTTCCCCGCCACCAAGGGTGGTCCAATGTATACCGCCGACAGGATTGGGCTCGAAAACATACTGAAGGAAGCCAAGGAAGCCGCCCGTGTGGCCGGAGCCGGATCGGATGTGGCTGCTTTACTTGCAGAACTGGCGGGTAAGGGCGGACGTTTTTCTGCAACTGCGAAATGAATTGGCGGCCTGAACGATAGTTCATGCAAACGGTGCGCAATCGCGCTTGCGCGGCGTTTTCCATGTAATATGCTTCATATTGCTTTCGAGAATGCGTGAGCGAAGTTCTCGACTATCTATCGGGGACTGCTCAAAAAATTTTACAGGCGCGATAAACGCGCGAGTTCAATGAAGTGAATTGGCTCACCCGCCACGGGTGAAGACCAGGGAGGAAGTTCAATGATCTACAAACTTGCCGGGATTTCCCGGCGCTACGCTCCTGTCGTTTTGGGAGCAAGCATCGCGGCGCTGGCACTTTCGGTTTCGCCCATCGTGGCCCAGCAGAAAACCGTGAAGATCGGCTTTGTCAGCACGTTCAGCGGCCCAACCGCGGTGATCGGCAACGACATGCGCAATTCGTTCGAACTTGCGCTCGACCATCTCGGCCGCAAGATCGGCGGCCTGCCGGTTGAAGTGATATACGAAGATGACTCACAAAAGCCGGACGTCGGCTTGCAGAAGACCCAGAAGCTGATCGAGTCCGACAAGGTGGACTTCATCGCCGGTTATATCTGGTCGAACGTTCTGCTCGCCTCGCTGAAGCCGATCGTCGACTCCAAGACGATGCTGGTGATCGCGAATGCCGGTCCGTCGCAGATCGCAGGCGAGCTTTGCTCGCCCTATGTGTTCTCAACCTCCTGGCAGAACGACCAGACCCCGCAGGCTGTTGGCGAATACATGAACCAGAAGGGTGTGAAGTCCGTTTATTTGATCGGTCCGAACTACGCCGCCGGCAAGGACATGCTCGCGGGCGTGGCTGCGACTTTCAAAGGCCAGGTCGTCGGTCAGGATCTGACCAAGTGGCCCGATCAGCTCGATTTCTCGGCCGAGTTGTCGAAGGCGCGCGCGGCGAAACCGGACGCGGTATTCGTGTTCTATCCGGGCGCGGCTGGCGTGCAGTTCCTCACGCAGTATGTGCAGGCGGGCCTGAAAGAGACGATTCCGCTCTACACCGCCTTCACCATCGATGAACTGTCGCTGCCGCGGCAGAAGGAAATGGCGATTGGCGTTCCTGGCGCGCAACAGTGGGTGAACGATCTTCCGTTCGACCAGAACAAGAAGTACGTCGCGGATTTCAAGACCAAGTACAAGTCCTCGCCTTCCTTCTACGGCGCCCAGTCCTATGACGCAGCCATGCTGATCAACAGCGCGGTCAATGCGGTGAAGGGCGACACCTCGAAGAAGGACGCCATGCGCGACGAAATGCGCAAGGCCAACTTCCCGTCGGTTCGCGGGCCGTTCAAATACAACAACAACCACATTCCGATTCAGAACTTCTATTTGCAGGATGTGGTGAAGTCCGGCGATGAACTCGTGTTGAAGACTGTCGCGACCATCGTGAAGGACAGCAAGGACCGCTTCGGCGACAAGTGCCCGATGAAGTGGTGATCTGAACGAATAACCCGGATGGCGGCAAACCCGCCGTCCGGGCCGCTTTATTGATTGACCGGGTTCATTGCGGGCGGCAGCTTAGGCGCCATGCTTCTTTTTATCGAACAATCCTTGAACGGTTTGCAGTTAGGCCTGCTGCTTTTCCTGCTGGCGGCGGGTCTAACGCTCGTCTTCGGCATCATGGACCTTGTCAATCTCGCGCACGGCTCCCTTTACATGCTTGGTGCCTATTTCGCGGCGACCTTCGCGGCGCTGACCGGAAGTTTCGTCGGCGCGATTTTTCTGGCGCTGTTCGCCACGCTGCTCGTTGGTATGGCGGTGGAATTGATCGCCTTGCGGCGACTGTATGGCCGCGATCACCTCGACCACGTGCTCGGCACTTTCGGGCTGATCCTTTTTTCCAATGAGATGGTGCGGCTGATCTGGGGACCGGCAGGCCTTAACCTGCCGCTGCCGCCCTGGCTGAATGTACCGTTGCAAATTCTTCCCGGCGTTTATTATCCGAGCTACCGGCTGCTGATTATCGCAGTGGCGCTTCTGGTTGCTTTGCTGCTTTATTTTGTTGTGATGCGTACGCGCATCGGCATGCTGATCCGGGCCGGCGCCTCCAACCGCGAAATGATCGGCGCGCTCGGCATCAACATCAAGCTTCTCTATACATTCGTGTTTGGAGTTGGCGCGGCACTCGCGGGTCTTGCCGGCATGATGCAGGCGCCAATCCTTACCGTGCAGATCGGCATGGGCGAGAATATTCTCATTCTCGCTTTCGTTGTGATCATCATCGGCGGAATCGGTTCGATTCGTGGAGCGTTCGTCGCGGCCATTCTGGTCGGCTTGATCGACACGGTGGGCCGCGCCTTCTTGCCGGATGTGCTGAAACTGTTTCTCTCCAATTCCGCCGCCTCCACGGCTGGCCCGGCACTTTCTTCGATGCTGATTTATCTCGTGATGGCGGTAATCCTGGTGTTGCGGCCGGAAGGGCTGTTCCCGGCGGCGAGCAAATGAGGAAGGTCTTCACCGTTCGCAATCTCGTAGTCGCGGCGCTGCTTTTGTTTCTCGCGCTGATCCCGGTCTATTCCGCGATGACGGGGAATACGTTTCTGATGACGCTGTTCACGCGCATCGTGATCCTCGCCATCGCTGCCGTCAGTCTCAATCTCATTATGGGTTTTGGCGGGATGGTGAGCTTCGGCCATGCGGCCTATCTCGGCATCGGCGGCTATGCCGTCGGTATTCTCGCTTTTGAAAAAATCAATTCGGCATTTATCCAGTGGCCGCTGGCGCTGGCCGCGTGCGCGGTTTTTGCGCTGATTACCGGCGCGCTTTCTCTGCGGACGCGCGGCGTCTATTTCATCATGATCACGCTCGCCTTCGCGCAGATGATCTATTACGTCGCAGTGAGTCTGGACCGTTACGGCGCTGATGACGGGCTGACGATTTATAAACGCAGCGATTTCGCAGGGCTGATTAATCTCTCTAACAAGACTGTGTTCTACTATTTTTGCTTCGCATGCCTGATCGGCACGATCTATCTCGTCTGGCGTATCGTGAATTCGCGTTTCGGCATGGTCATTCAAGGCGCACGGTCGAACGACCGGCGTATGCGTTCGATTGGATTCCCGACTTATCGCTATCGGCTCACATGTTTCGTGATCGCGGGGGTGCTGTGCGGCTTTGCCGGCGTGCTGCTCGCCAATCAGGCCGACTTCATCAGTCCGGCGACGATGCACTGGACGCGGTCCGGCGACCTGATTGTAATGGCCGTACTCGGCGGCATGGGCTCTGTGATCGGTCCGGTCATGGGCGCTGTCGCGCTTTTGGTGCTGGAAGAAACCCTTCCCCACATCATCAGCGGCGTTGGAGGGTTCGTCACCGGCCAGTCGATGACGGCGGCGAGGGAATACTGGGCGCTGATTCTCGGACCGATGCTGCTGCTGGTCGTATTGTTCGCGCGCGGCGGAATCGACGGCCTGTTGCGGAGGTTCGGCCGTGACTGACGCGCTGCTTCAGGTGGGCGATCTCACAAAACGGTTTGGCGGCGTCGTCGCGTCCGATGGAATCACGCTCGATGTGAAGCGCGGCGAACTGCACGCGATCATTGGTCCAAACGGCGCCGGCAAGACCACGCTGATCGGGCAACTGACCGGCGAGATCGCGCCGAACTCCGGCAGCGTCCGTTTCGATGGCAGCGATATTACGCTGTTGCCAACGTATCGCCGGAGCATGCTTGGGCTTGCGCGCTCGTTCCAGATCACGTCGCTGTTTCCGGATCTCAGCGCAATCGACAATGTGGCGCTTGCCGCGCAGGCGCATGATGGACATTCGTTCCGTTTCTGGGCCGATGCCCGCAAGCAGCGGCACCTGCGCGAAGAAGCGATGAGTGCGCTGAAGCGGGTCGGTCTGGCCGATCGGGCGAGGTCAATGGTCGCGAAACTCAGCCACGGCGAACACCGCCAGCTTGAGATCGCGATGGCGCTCGCCACCAAGCCCCGCATGTTGCTGCTCGACGAGCCGATGGCGGGCATGGGGCCGGATGAATCGAGCCGGATGGTTGCGCTGCTCAAGCAGTTGAAACAGGAACTGACTATTCTTCTGATCGAGCACGACATGGAAGCGGTATTCGCGCTGGCCGACCGGATTACTGTTCTTGTTTACGGGAAGGTGATTGCATCCGGCGCGCCGGAGAAGATTCGCGCGAATGCTGAAGTGATCCAGGCATATCTTGGCGAACGTGACGCGGGAGCTACGCATGGCTGAGAACCTGCTCGCTGTCGAAGAGATCGCGACGTGCTACGGGCTCAGCAGAGTGCTGTTCGGCATTTCCATTAACGTGAAGCAAGGCGAGATGGTCACGCTCATGGGCCGGAACGGCATGGGCAAGACCACGACCATTCGCTCGATCATGGGCCTTACGCGTGTGTTGTCCGGGCGGATCAAGTTTGCCGGCAAGGACATTCACGGGCTGGAGTCCTACAAGATTGCGAAGCTCGGCATCGGGTTGGTGCCGGAAGGGCGCCAGATTTTTCCGAATCTGACGGTGCATGAGAATTTGATCGCCACGGCGGCCAACCGGCGGGATGCAAAAAATCCATGGACGGTCGAGCGGGTGTACAAATTTTTCCCCTCGCTACAAATGCGTACCGGCAGCATGGGAAATCTGCTTTCGGGCGGCGAGCAGCAGATGCTCGCCATCGGTCGGGCGCTCATGACGAATCCGCGCCTGCTCATCCTGGATGAAGCAACCGAAGGTTTGGCTCCGCTCGTGCGGGCTGAAATCTGGCGCTGCCTGGCCGAACTCAAGAAAGAGGGTCAGGCCATTCTTGTCATCGACAAGAACGTGGATGCGCTTACGCGGATCGCCGACCGGCATTATATTATCGAACGGGGCTGCGTTGTCTGGGAAGGTGACTCCAAAGCGCTTTCCGGCGCCAGCGACATCCAGCACCGCTATCTCGGGATTTAGTTCTCCGAGATTTGCCGCAGCACTTCCTTCAGATTTTGCGCCGGCGTCTTGCCGGCGGTGTCGATGGAAATATCCGCTTTTGAGTAAAGCCCTTCGCGGCTTTTTAATATCGTCAGCAGATCGTCCATCGCGCGGGCGTTGTCCGCCATCGGGCGCAGGTCGCCCTGATCGATCACCCGCTGCATGTGCTCATCCGGGGATGCCCGCATCCAGATCGTGAAGCAGGATGCGAGCAGCAATTCGAACGTCGCGGGTTCCGTGACGATCGAGCCACCGGTCGCCAGCACGAAACGCTGGTGCTGTTGCAGGATGCTTTCGAGTGCGGCGCGCTCGAAACGGCGGAAAGTTTCCTGGCCGAACATTTCGAAGATTTCACCGAGCGCCATGCCGCTTTCCTGCTCGATGACCTTGTCGAGTTCGACAAACGGCACCTTGAGGCTGGCCGCGAGGGCGCGGCCGAGCGTGGACTTTCCGCCGCCGCGCAGGCCGATCAGCGCGATGCGCTTATTCCGCCATTCGTTCGAGTCTCCGCCAAAACGTTTCAGCAAAAGCGCGCGGGCTTCCGTAATTTCCACTGGCGACAGCCGGTCGATCAGCTGATCGAGCAACAGCGCTTCCACCGGGCGCTCCGGGCGGTCGTCCACGAGTTCGGAGACGGGTACGCCCATCGCGCGCGCGATGCGGCGCAGGAGCGTGATGGAAAGATTGGCCTCACCCGACTCCAGCTGGGCGAGATAACGCTCGGAAACTTCCGAATGATTGGCGAGCGTCTTCCGCGACATGCCGCGGCGGCTGCGCATGATGCGCACACGCTCACCAAGCTCCCGAAGGAACGGATCGGATTGCATCGTTTCCGATGCTTCGCGCCGTTCGCGTTCTCTGGCCTCGCTGGGGCTATTCTTCATAACTGTTCTACTTGCGTGCAATATAGTGCATGTCCATAATACATGGACTGGAAACACACTCAACCGCGGAGACGCCGTGTCTCTTCAACTTGGAAGTTTTCTAGCCGGGCGCTGGCAAAGCGGTGAAGGGACCGAAGCCGAACTTGTCGATCCGGTTTCGGGAGAAAAACTCGCGTCGGTTTCGGGCCGCAGGCTGGATTTTGCAGGCGGGCTGAATTTCGCGCGCGAGCGCGGCGGTGTGGCCTTGCGCGAACTGAATTATTCAGCTCGGGCGAGATTGCTCGATGCGGTGGCGAATGTGCTGATCGCCAAGCGTGCGCGCTACGAGGAAATCGCCATCGCCAATTCTGGCAATACCAAAATCGACGCGGCCATCGATATCGACGGCGGCATAGGAACGCTGAAATATTTCGCCAACATCGGGGCGGGTCTTGGCGAGATGAAGTCGTTGCTCGACCAGGGGCCGGTGCGGCTTGCGAAGGACGAAAAATTCCAGGCGATTCATCTGCTCCTGCCGCGCCGCGGCGTGGCAATTCATATTAATGCGTTCAATTTTCCGAGCTGGGGTCTTTGGGAAAAAGCAGCGGTCGCGCTGCTGGCGGGTGTGCCGGTTCTCTGCAAGCCCGCGTCATCAACTGCCTGGCTCACGCATGAAATGGTGCGCGATGTGATCGAGGCGAAGGTGCTGCCGGAAGGCGCGCTGAGCCTGCTGTGCGGAAGCGCCGGCGATCTGTTTTCGCATGTGCATCCGGAAGATGTGATTGCCTTTACGGGCTCGCATGAGACAGCGCTGAAAATCCGCGGTGACAGAAATATCCTATCGCGCAACATTGCCGTGAATGTGGAGGCGGACAGCGTCAACGCGGCGCTGCTGGCCCCGGATGCAACGCCGGGCTCGCCTGCTTTTGACGCCTTCGTCAAAGAAGTCGTCCGCGAAATGACCGTGAAGGCCGGACAGAAATGCACCGCCATCCGCCGCGTGTTTGTATCCGCCGGAAATGCGGAAGCAATTGCAGAGGCATTATCTGCAAAACTTTCATCGACGCAGGTCGGCGATCCGCGCAGGACGGAAACGCGCATGGGTCCGGTGGTGAACCGCTCGCAGCAGGCGGCGGTATTCGACGGAATCGGGAAACTTGCGAGTGGCGCGAAGGTAATCGCCGGAGGAAAGGATCCCCCTAAGATCGACGGAATCGATCCGAAAGTTTCAGCATTTGTTTCGCCAACGCTTTTGCAAGCAGATGCAGCTTCATCGCCAGTGCATGAAATCGAAGTGTTTGGGCCAGTGGCCACGCTCATTCCCTACAAGAACGAGACGGAAGCCTTTTCACTCGTGAGGCGTGGCGGGGGCTCGCTGGTCGCCTCAATCTTTGGAGCCGATACGGCTTTTCTTGCGCGGGCCGCGCAGGAGCTGGGCGCCTCGCTTGGCCGTATTCTCGCGGTCGATCCGTCAATCGCTGCAAGCCACACCGGCCACGGCATCGTGATGCCCCAATGCAATCACGGCGGACCGGGGCGGGCGGGCAATGGCGAGGAGCTTGGCGGGTTGTACGGGCTGCGCTTCTATCATCAGCGCGTGGCGGTGCAGGGATCGACCGATCTTCTGCCAATCTTGATGCGGGAGGCCGCGCCAATTCATTAGCAAAATAAAAAGAGCGGCAAAAACAAAGCCGCGTGCCGGGGAGAGACATGAAAATTTCGCTGGAAGAACTGATAAAGCGCCGGCCTTACAACGCCGCCGAGGAATTCGTGGACGCCAATGTCACGAACGGCAATGGCGGCCGCATGGCGTTCAAGGACGCGGATCGCTCGCTGACTTACAAGCAGCTTCAGGAAGAGACCTGCAAATTCGCGAGCGGCCTCCACGCGATTGGCTTGAAACAGGAAAGCCGCGTGCTGTTCCTGATGCTCGACACGGTTGATTTTCCGGTTGCGTTTTGGGGCGCGATCCGCGCGGGCGTTGTGCCAATCCCGGTCAACACGCTGCTCTCGGGCGAGCAGTACGCTTACATGCTGGAGGACAGCCGCGCGGAGGTGCTGTTTGTATCGGCGGCGCTCGCGAAGACAGTCGAGCCGATCCTTGGAAAAATGCCTTGGCTGAAGCAGATCGTCATTGCGGGCGGTGATGCGGATATTTCCGCCGGCAAACTCACGAAACATCACTTCGGGGATATTCTCGCGCTCGGCAGCGATAAAATTTTTACAGCGCCCACGCTCTCGGATGAGGTCGCCTTCTGGCTTTACTCGTCGGGCTCGACCGGCAATCCAAAAGGCGCGAAGCACGTTCATGCCAGCCTGATGGTGACCGCGCGCACCTATGCGCAAGGAGTGCTCAACCTTACCAAGGATGATGTTGTCTATTCCGCCGCCAAGCTTTTTTTCGCTTACGGACTTGGCAATGCGATGACCTTTACGATGGCGGCGGGTGCGAGTGCTGTGCTGTTACCCGGAAGGCCAGCGCCGGACACGGTGCTCGACATCATCAAGCGCGAACAGCCGACGATCTTTTTTGGTGTGCCGACGCTCTACGCGGCACTGCTCGCGCACAAGGACATCGGCAAGGGCGCGGGTTCCAAAAAAATGCGGCTTTGCATTTCGGCAGGCGAGGCTTTGCCTCCACATATTGGGCAGAAATGGAAGGAAACCGTTGGCTTCGATATTCTGGACGGCATCGGCTCCACGGAGATGCTGCATATTTTCCTGAGCAACCGCCCCGGGGATCTCCGCTACGGCACCTCAGGCAAGCCGGTGCCGGGATATGATGCCAAGATCATCGGTGAAGACGGCGCAGAACTCGGCAACAACGAAGTCGGCGAACTGGTCATTCGCGGCGCTTCGGCTTCCGATGGTTACTGGAATCAGCGCGACAAGACCCGTCGCACTTTCGCGGGCGAATGGACCTATACCGGCGACAAATATATCCGCGACGACGACGGCTTCTATCAATGCTGCGGCCGCACCGACGATATGTTCAAGGTGAGCGGCATCTGGGTGTCGCCGTTCGAGGTGGAGGCCGCGCTCGTTTCGCATGAAGCGGTGCTGGAGGCCGCGGTCATCGGTCACGAGGACAGCGACGGGCTGATCAAGCCGAAAGCCTATGTCGTGCTGAAACAAGGCGTGGCTTCAGATGAAAAACTGTTCGAGTCGCTGAAGGAGCATGTGAAATCGCGCGCGGGCGCCTGGAAATATCCGCGCTGGATTGAATTGCGGCCCGACCTGCCGAAAACCGCCACCGGAAAAATCCAGCGCTTCAAGTTGCGCGAAGAGGATTCCAAGCCTGCGTAGAGTGGTTCAATGGATTTCACTCTCAACATTGATGGAAAACACATCGAAGCCGTCTGGCACGGCCCGTCAGCCGATCGTGCGCCGACGCTGGTCCTGCTGCATGAAGGGCTTGGCTGTGTTGGCATGTGGCGGGATTTCCCCCGCCTGCTTGCGGAACATACCGGACTAGGCGTGCTTGCCTATTCGCGTTTTGGTTACGGAAAATCCGACCCGGTAAAACTGCCGCGTCCGCTGAGTTACATGCACGACGAGGCGTTGCAGGTTTTACCGCGCGTGCTGGATGCAGCAAAAATCGAAAAAGCAATTCTTGTCGGTCACAGCGATGGCGCTTCGATCGCCGCGATTTATGCGGGAAGTGAGCAGGATTTCCGCGTGCGCGGGCTGGTGCTGATGGCGCCGCATTTTTTCGTTGAAGATATTTCCATCAGGAGCATCGAAGCGGCGAAGGTCGCTTACGACAAAGGCGATTTGCGCCAACGTCTCGTGAAATATCACGGTGACAATGTCGATGTTGCATTTCGCGGCTGGAACGATGCCTGGCTCGATCCGGGCTTTCGTTCCTGGCGGATCGACGATGCGGTGGCGCATGTGCGCGTGCCGATGCTGCTGATCCAGGGTCAGAATGACGAATACGGGACCACAGCGCAGCTCGAGCTGGCGCAGGCGGACAGCTACTGCCCGGTTGAGACTTTGTTGCTGAAGTACTGCCGGCATTCGCCGCATATCGACCAGCCGGAGGCCACCCTCCGCGCCATCGGCGAATTTTCCCGGCACATCCTCTCGTTTCACGAAGGCCTGCTTCCAGTCGGCTGAGGGGGAAATTTCGCAATGTTTTCAATAGGGCAAACGCACAAAAATGCATTGCCAACTTCATAACATGCATTATAATTCATCTAACTAAAAAACCTCTGGGAGCGACGCCGATGACCAAGCAGATCGATTTCCAGACCGATCCCGGGCGCTACAAGCACTGGAAGATCGAACTCGACGGCGATGTCGCCAATCTCGTGATGGACGTCGATCCGGCGGGCGGGCTGTTCGACGGCTACGAACTGAAACTCAATTCCTACGATCTTGGCGTCGACATCGAGCTTTACGATGCCGTGCAGCGGCTGCGCTTCGAGCACCCGCAAGTGCGCGCGGTGGTCATCAAGTCCGGCAAGGAAAATGTATTCTGCGCGGGCGCCAATATCCGTATGCTCGGCAAATCCACACACGGACACAAGGTGAACTTCTGCAAGTTCACCAACGAGACGCGGCTTTCGATTGAGGACGCCTCGGAAAATTCAAAACAGATTTATCTGTGCGCGGTGAACGGTACCGCCGCCGGCGGCGGCTACGAACTGGCGCTTGCAACCGATCACATCATGCTGGTGGACGATCGACGCTCGACGGTCTCGCTGCCGGAGACGCCGCTGCTCGCCGTGCTGCCCGGCACCGGCGGTCTCACGCGCGTCACCGACAAGCGCAAAGTACGCCGCGATCTCGCAGACTTCTTTTGCTCGGTCGAAGAAGGCATCCGTGGCAAGAAGGCGGTAGACTGGCGTCTCGTGGATGAGGTTGTGCCGAATTCCAAATGGCACGACACGGTGAAAAACCGCGCGCATGAGATTGCGAACAAGTCCGACCGTCCCAAAGACGCCAAGGGAATCAAACTGACGCCGCTCGATCGCAAGATCTCTGGCGATGCCGTCACCTATCCGCATGTTTCGGTGGAAGTGAAACGCGAGGAGGGGATTGCTTATGTCACCGTGCGCGGGCCACATCGCGCGGCGCCTCCGACGGTCGAGGCCGCGCACGCATTAGGTCCAGCGTTCTGGCCTTTGGCGCTAGCGCGTGAGCTTGACGATGCGATCCTGCATTTACGGACGAACGAAGCCGCTATCGGAATTATTGCGTTCCGCGCCGAGGGCGACGCGGACGCCGTGCTTAGTCACGACGCCTTCCTGATGGCGAACCAGAATGACTGGCTGATGCGCGAAGTGCGCCATTATCTGAAGCGCGTGTTGAAGCGGGTCGATGTTACGGCGAAGACCATCTTTGCGCTCGTCGAGCCGGGTACCTGTTTCGCGGGAACGCTGGCCGAACTGGTATTTGCCGCCGATCGTTCGGTGATGCTGATCGGCACGCGCGAGGGCGATAACCGCGCGCCGGCATCGATCGTTCTCGGCGAAGCAAATTTTGGCCTGTATCCGATGGGCAATGGACTGACCCGGCTGCAAACCCGTTTTCTGGGCGAGCCGGACTCCGTGACCCGCGCCAAGGGAAAAATCGGCACTAAGATCGAGGGGGACGAAGCCGAGGAACTGGGCCTGGTCACTTTCACCTATGAGGATTTCGACTGGGCCGACGAACTGCGCGTGATGTTCGAGGAGCGGGCAAGTTTTTCCCCCGATGCGCTCACCGGCATGGAAGCAAATCTCCGATTCGCTGGTCCCGAAACGATGGAAACGAAAATCTTTGGCCGGCTCACGGCCTGGCAGAATTGGATCTTCCAGCGGCCGAACGCGGTGGGACAACAGGGGTCACTCTCGCTCTACGGCTCGGGTGTGCAGCCGACCTTCAACAAGGAAAGGGTCTGAACATGAATATCGTGAATGTGGATTACGACGGACTCATTCCGAACAATGTGGGACTGAGCGCCGATTCTCGCGTGAAGAAAGCGCTGGAGAAGTGGCATCCCGGCTACATCAACTGGTGGAACGACATGGGGCCGGATGGCTTTCAGGAGTCGCTTGTCTTTCTGCGCACGGCGGTGAGCGTCGATCCGAAGGGCTGGGCGAAATTCGATTACGTGAAAATGCCCGATTACAAGTGGGGCATTCTGCTTGCTCCGCAGGTTGACGAACGCATGATCGCGTTTGGCGCGCACAAGGGCGAAAAAGTCTGGCAGGAGGTGCCGGGCGAATATCGCGCCATGCTGCGTCGTCTGATCGTGATTCAGGGCGACACCGAACCGGCGTCCGTGGAGCAGCAGCGCTATCTCGGCAAGACCGCACCCTCGCTCTACGACATGCGCAATCTTTTTCAGGTGAACGTGGAAGAAGGCCGCCATCTCTGGGCGATGGTTTATCTTCTGCAAAAATATTTCGGCACCGACGGACGCGAGGAAGCCGAAGCGCTGCTTGAACGGCGTTCGGGCGACGCCGATACGCCGCGTATGCTCGGCGCCTTCAACGAGGAAACGCCGGACTGGCTCTCCTTCTTCATGTTCACCTTCTTCACCGACCGCGATGGCAAGATGCAGCTTGAAGCGCTGGCACAGTCTGGTTTCGATCCGCTTTCCCGCACCACGCGCTTTATGCTGACGGAAGAAGCGCATCATATGTTTGTTGGCGAAACCGGCGTCGGGAGGGTAATCGAGCGTACCGGGTCGGAAAGGAAGAAAGCCAGAATCGAAGACCCGAACGACATTGCCGCTGTGCGCAAGCTGAGAGTGATCGATCTGCCGACTTTGCAGAAGAAAGCCAACCTGC
>CAZUJE010000079.1:0-13567 GCA_964620215.1 uncultured Hyphomicrobiales bacterium | reverse complement strand
ACGTGATTTTCCGGATGCGGCATCAGGCCGAGCACGTTGAATTTCCCGGACAGGATTCCTGCTATGGAATTGGTGGCGCCGTTGTAGTTCCAGGCCGGATCGAGTTTTCCTTCCGGCGAGACGTAGCGGAACAGCACGCGGCCATCGCCTTCGAGCTTTTTGATCGTTTCCACATCGGCGATGTAATTCCCCTCGCCGTGGGCGACGGGCACTTTAATCACGTCGCCCGCGTTGTAGCGCCGCGAGTAGGGCGTGTCGGAACGCTCCACGCGCAGATAAACCTCGCGGCACATGAATTTCAGTTTCGCATTGCGGGCCAGAACTCCCGGCAGCAATCCGCTCTCGCACAGGATTTGAAATCCGTTGCAGATACCCAGCACGAGGCCGCCCTTTTTCGCGTGTTCACGCACCGCGTCCATGATCGGTGCGCGGGCGGCGATGGCGCCGCAGCGGAGATAGTCGCCGTAGGAAAACCCGCCGGGCAGCACGACAAGATCGGTGCCCTTCGGCAGCGACGTATCCGCGTGCCAGACCATTTCGGATTTTCGGCCGGAGGTGAGTTCGATCGCCTTCGCGACATCGCCTTCGCGATTGGAGCCGGGGAAGACAACGACGGCGGATTTCATTCGCAATATCCAATCATTGCACCAGTTCGAGCGATCGACTTAAGATTGCTTCATTTGCTGTCGCCGCATCGAGGTCGTCTGATGTTACAAAAACTTGCGCCCTGTGCGCAGCTTTGAACACAATACGGGTCGCTCCATAATAAGTCCGCTCTGGCGTTGATTGACGCCAGATAGCATGGATACTGAAAAATTCCGGCGTCATCAGGGTGGCAAAAACCTGCATCTGCTTTCCACGCAGTAGTTCCTTATCCCCCGGACTCCCGATCCAGCGGGCGACCTCCTTATCGAAGGCTTTTCTAATCGCCCCGCTCACAGGTTCAAATCGGTACGAAGCCAGCCCCGGTGGCGAACACGCGGGAGACTTACATTCGAAGTAATGCGCGCCATCGACTACACGGGAGTTCCACTTCGACATATCGAACGGCGGAGAAGGTTCTTTCCAAGGGATCGAAGACTTTTGCGATTGAGCAAAGCCGGTCCCGGGAATAAACCCTCCCGCAGTCAGCAGAAGCGCAAGAACTACGGCTCTTGCGAAAATCATCCGATCACCTCGACGCGGAAATTCTCGATCACCGTATTGGCAAGTAATTTCTCGCAGGCGTTTTTCAATGCGGCTTCGGCGGCGGCCTTGTCCCTGGTGGAAAGCTCCACATCGAACACCTTGCCCTGCCGCACGCTTTCCACGCCGGCGACGCCGAGCGATTTCAGCGCGCCCTCGATCGCCTTGCCTTGCGGATCGAGTACGCCGGTTTTCAGGGTGACGGTGACGCGGGCTTTCATCGGCTTTTGACCGGATCAGGGGGCGGCGGGAGAATCCCGCGAAGACCCTGAAATTTCGTAGCACCCGGCCATAGGCCTCTCAACCGCGCGGATCGCCGCGCGGGGAGTTTTCCAGACAGGAAATAAGGCCGATTCAGCTTTTGACGAGGACTGGGCCGGTGCCGGCGACCGGATCGTTCTCGGCCATGATGCCGAGGCGCTTGGCGACTTCGGTATAGGCCTCGATGAGGCCGCCGAGATCACGGCGGAAGCGGTCCTTGTCGAGCTTCTCGTTGGTCTTCATGTCCCAGAGGCGGCAGCTGTCGGGGCTGATTTCATTGGCCACGACCACGCGCATCATGTCGTTCTCGAACAGGCGGCCGCATTCCATCTTGAAATCGACGAGACGGATGCCGACGCCGAGGAACAGGCCGGTGAGGAAATCGTTCACGCGAATCGCCAGCGCGATGATGTCGTCGATTTCCTGGGTGGTCGCCCAGCCGAACGCCGTGATGTGCTCTTCGGACACCATCGGGTCGTTGAGCTGGTCGTTCTTGTAGTAAAATTCGATGATCGAACGCGGCAACTGCGTGCCTTCCTCGATGCCGAGGCGGGTCGCGAGCGAGCCGGCAGCGACGTTCCGGACCACTACCTCGATCGGGATGATCTCGACCTCGCGGATCAACTGCTCGCGCATGTTGAGGCGCTTGATGAAATGGGTCGGCACGCCGATCTCGTTCAGCTTCTGGAACATGAACTCGGAAATACGGTTGTTGAGCACGCCCTTGCCGTCCAGCACTTCATGCTTCTTCGCGTTGAAGGCGGTGGCGTCGTCCTTGAAATGCTGGATGAGGGTCGCGGGCTCCGGTCCTTCGTAAAGGATCTTGGCCTTTCCCTCGTAGATTTTGCGGCGGCGGCTCATGGGAATGTACCGGGGGTTCAGAAAATCCATTGGCTTAAGAGACTCCGGCGCGGCCACCCGTAGTTATCCGGGCGGTAATTCCTGTTTTACAGTTCGGATGGCCCAAAAAGACCCTAGCCGAACGCCCAAAGCCTTACAATGCGACCTCTGTGAATATGGCGCGATTTGGCGCGGGCTTATTTGCTGGCCGCGCCGGGCTCTAGCTAAATTCGCTCGACGGCGCGGCATCCGGGCTGTTGATCCCGCAGCTTCCCGCCTATATGCAAATGTCAATGTTTTCAGCCGATTGGAGCCGCCGCCCATGACCACGTTCGACAAGCGCGAGGAAGGTTTCGAAAAGAAATTCGCGCACGACGAGGAACTCCGCTTCAAGGCCTATGCCAAGCGCAACAAGCAGCTTGGCCTGTGGGCTGCCGACAAGATGGGCATGACCGGCGCCGACGCCGATGCCTATGCGAAATCGGTCGTGCTCGCGGATTTTGAAGAGGCGGGCGAGGACGACGTATTCCGCAAGGTGCGCGCCGACCTCGACGGGAAGGGGCTGAAGTCGATCAGCGACCAGGACATCCGCGTCGCGATGAACGATCTGCTCGCGAAGGCGGTCGAAGACATCAAGGCCGGCCGCTGAGCGGAATTTCTTCCATCCAGAGTCTCGCCGCCCGCCTGAGGGCGGGGGAGGCGGTGTTCAACGCCTGGGTGACGGTGGCGCATCCGGCCATCGTCAACGAATTCGCCCGCGCGGGATTTCAGTCCGTCACCATAGATGTGCAGCACGGCTTCTGCGATTACGCCGCGCTGGTGAACTGCGCCAATGTCGCAGCCGCACGCGGCCTATCGATGGCGGTGCGGGTGCCGTTCAACGATTTCTCGCTGGCGAGCCGCGCGCTCGACGCGGGCGCGGCGGCGATCATCATGCCGATGGTGAACACGGCTGACGATGCGAAACAGCTTGTCTCGGCCACGAAATATCCGCCGGCGGGCGAGCGGAGCTGGGGGCCGCACACGGCGATGCCGATCTCCGGCCTTTCGCGTGAAGAATTTCTGCGCGGGGGTAATGATTTCTCTCTCGCCTTTGCGATGATGGAAAGCGGCGTGGCGCTCGGAAACATCGATAAGATCATTGCCACGCCGCATCTCGACGGCATTTTCATCGGGCCGTATGACCTTTCGGTTTCGCTGTCGGACGGGCAGGAAGCAAATCCGTCACATCCGGCGGTCGGTGCCGCGATCGACAAAGTGCTGTCGCTTTGCGCGAAGCACCGGAAAATTCCGGCGATCTTCGCCGCGAGCGGCGAGCAGGCGGCGGACTACGCCAGGCGCGGTTTCAAATTCGTTTGCATCGGCACGGACATGGGCATGTTGCGCGGCGTGGCTGAACAAATATTCACGCGCGCGAAAGCGTGATCGCAACTGAACGCGCATTCATCTAGATTGCAGAAGTTTAAGTGAGCGTTGCGGAACTTCCGTGACAGGATCGCGTTCCTGCGTTGACCCTTGTCGGGTCATTGGGAGTGCGGTTGAAATGTTTTCTCAGATGTTTTCTTGCAGGAAATTTCTGTTCGCGGCAGGTTTTTTGATCGCAGCGACGGCGAGCGCGCTGGCGATACCCGCGGTGGTGAACACGAACTCGAATTTCCGCTGGGGACCGGGCACGGATTTTCCCGTCATCACCGTGCTGCCGGCCGGCACCGAACTTGATGTTTCCAACTGCAACGAAGGCTGGTGCCTCGCGCGCGTCGTCGGCGATCCGGACGAGATTGAAGGCTTCATCGCCCGGCCGCTGATCTTTTTCCAGCAGGGCCAGGCAGTGCCCTACGTCGAGCTTTATCCGGATTACGAATATTACAACGGCTATATTTACGGGCCGGGCTACTCGTTCTTCTATTATGGCGATTACCACGGCCGCGGTGAGTCGCGTGCATCGCGCCACAGCCGCGCGGAATCCCGCGACCAGCGCCATACCCGCGCGGAATCGCGCAACCGGCACAATCGCAATGAGACGCGCGCGCAGGGCCACAGCGATGCGATCTCGCGCAATGTCGGCGGGCACAACACCGCGGAATCGCGGGCGGACAATCACACCGTCGCGGAATCCCGCGCCAACAGGCACAAGCGCGCGGAGTCCCGCACCGACAAGCACGCGGCGAACACTTCGCAAGCGGTGAAGGATCGCATCAAGGACGGCCGCGACAAGGATTCCGACCGCGTTAAGGACAAGGATCGCGACCGTGACAAGGACGGCAAGGGTAAAGACCAGGACAAGAGCAAGGAGCTTGGCTCGCAGCAGCAGCGCGAGCTGGAAGAGCGCCGCACCAAAGCGGAGAAGCTGACCATCGAGCGTGAGAAAGCGGATGCGGAGCGCAAGGCAAAGGCCGAGCAGCAAAACCGCGAACGGCAGGACAAGGCCAAGCAGCAGCTTGAGCAGAAGCAGGGACGCCAGCAGCAAATTCAGAAACAGATGAAGCAGCGCGAGCAGCAGCAGAAGCAGTTCCAGCAGCAGCGGCAGGAGCAGCGCCAGCAGATTCAGCAGCAGAATCAGCAACGCAATCAGCAGGAGCAGCAGAACCGGCAACAGCGTCAGCAGCAAATCCAGCAGCAACAGCAGCAGAGGCAACAGAACCAGCAGCAGCAACAGCAACAGCGGCAACAGATTCAGCAGCAGCAACAGCAGCAAATCCAGCAGCGCCAGCAGCAGCAATCGCAGCCACGTCCGCAACCGCAGCAACAGCGGCAACAGCAAGCGCCGCAGCAGCAACAGCAAAAGAGCGGCGACGGAGAAAAGGCTAAATAAGCGCGGTGAGAGAAGTTACGGATTGATTTCGGTTAGCCAAACACCCGCTTGAAGATCGTGTCCACGTTGGCGAGGTGATGCTTGATGTCGAAGCAGACTTCGATATCGGCCTTGCTCATCAGCTTCGCCACATCCGGGTCGGCGGCGAGCAGCGTCTTGTAATCGGTCTTTGTCTCCCAGACCTTCATCGCGTTCCGCTGAACGACACGATAGGCTTCCTCGCGCGCCATGCCGGCTTTCGTGAGGCCAAGCAGGACGTCTTCGGAGAACACAAGTCCGCCGAGCTGGTCGAGATTCTTCTTCATGTTTTCCGGATAGACGAGCAGCTTGTCCACGACATCGGCGAGCCGGTTAAGCGCGAAGTCCATCGTCACCGTGGCGTCGGGGCCGATATTGCGCTCGACCGAAGAATGCGAGATGTCGCGTTCGTGCCAGAGCGCCACGTTTTCCATGGCCGGAATAACGAAAGCGAGGACGAGGCGGGCGAGGCCGGTGAGGTTTTCCGTCAGCACCGGATTGCGCTTGTGCGGCATCGCCGAGGAGCCCTTCTGGCCCGGCGAGAAATATTCCTCCGCCTCGCGCACCTCGGTTCTTTGCAGATGCCGGATTTCAGTGGAGAGCCGTTCGATCGAAGAGGCGATGACGCCGAGGGTGGCGAAAAACATGGCGTGGCGGTCGCGCGGGATTACCTGTGTTGAAATGGGTTCTTCCGCGAGTCCCATTTTCTTCGCGACATGGGCCTGCACGCGCGGGTCCACATGGGCGAAGGTGCCGACCGCGCCCGAAATCGCGCAGGTGGCAATTTCCTTTCTCGCGGCGACCAGCCGCTCGCGGCCGCGCGAAAATTCCGCGTAGGCTTCCGCGAGTTTCAATCCAAAAGTCGTCGGCTCCGCATGGATGCCGTGCGAGCGGCCGACGCATACCGTATTTTTATGCTCCAGCGCGCGCTTCTTCAGGGCGGCGAGGAGCTTGTCGATGTCGGCGAGCAGCAAATCGCTGGAGCGGGCGAGCTGCACGGCGAAGGTGGTGTCGAGCACGTCCGACGAGGTCATGCCGAGATGCACGAAGCGCGCCTCCGGCCCGACGATCTCGGCGAGATGGGTCAGGAACGCGATGACGTCGTGGCGCACTTCGCGCTCGATTTCGTCGATGCGCGCGATGTCGAATTTCGCGTCCCGGCCCTTGTCCCAGATTTTCCTGGCGGCTTCCTTCGGGATCACGCCGAGTTCGGCCATGGCGTCGGAAGCATGCGCCTCGATCTCGAACCAGATTTTATAGCGCGTTTCGGGCGACCAGATCGCGACGGCTTCGGGGCGGGAATAACGCGGAATCATGGGCGCTCCTTGCGCTTTCCGGTAGCACGCAGATGCGCGCCTCTCAATGCGGCCAAGTTACTTGCGAAATTACTTGGAGGGCAGGCGGCGCGTCACCGCCATGAAACGGCGGTTCGGCCCGGCGTGGGAATCCTCGTTGTCCACCGTTTCAATCAGCACGGCGAGCGTCAACACCTTGTCGGGCGCGGTGTGGACATAGGCTTCGGCGATGCCATAGCCGCTGACGCAGCGGCGGTTCTTCGGCAGCTTGCGGTCGTCCTGCAACATCACAGTCTTCCCGCCGAGCGTGAGTGAGAGCGCCAAGCCCTGCACCTGAAATTTTCCCTGCACACCGCGGCCGCTGCTGCACAGGGCCGTGCCGAGCGGGCGGCTGGAGATCGAAAGCTCCGCCTTGCGGCCATCGGGCAAGCCGAGGGATTGGCGGCGCGCCAGCGGTTCCTGCGACATCTGGTAGATGCCGATGTCGTCCAGCTCCATGGAAGGCTTGCCGGGAAAATGCTGGCCTTTGTCCGCGATGGTGAATTTGCCGACGATGGCAGCCGCCTTCTTCGCGGCTTCAGCGCGGGCTTTCTTTTCGTCGAGGCCGTCGTCGCCGGTGATGCGAACCGTGATGGGCGTGCCGGGGAGGAATTTATCGCCGACGGTGTCGACGAAAACATATTCGGAGAAGGAAGCCTCCTCCTCGTATTCCATCGTGTATTGCTCGAAGGCAAAGACTTTTCCGTCGGGAGAAAATCCAAGGACTTGCCTTGCGGCGGCGTCGCCCGCTTCGGCGTTAATGTTCATGCACAGCAGGAACAAACCGCAAAGACAGCGGCGCATTGAGCAGAAAATCAGGCCGCTTCGCCGCGCGCCATCGCACTGGCGTCGCGGATCGCGGAAATTTTCGCCCTGTAAGTGTCCGGCTTGTTGCCGCTGCCGAACACGGCGTTGCCCGCGACCAGCACATTCGCGCCGGCGGCCGCGACGAGGGGGGCGGTCTCCGGCGTGATGCCGCCGTCGACTTCAAGCTCGATCGGCCGGTCGCCGATCATCAGCTTGAGCGCGCGGATTTTATCCAGCACCGGCGCGATGAATGACTGGCCGCCAAAGCCGGGGTTCACCGTCATCGCGAGAACGAGATCGACCTTGTCCAGCACATATTCGATGGCGTTTTCCGGCGTGCCGGGGTTGAGCGCGACACCGGCTTTCTTGCCGAGCGCGCGGATGGCTGAGAGCGAACGCTCCAGATGCGGGCCCGCTTCGGCGTGCACGGTGATGATGTCGGCGCCCGCTTGCGCGAAGGCTTCCAGATACGGGTCCGCCGGGGCGATCATCAGATGTACGTCGAGCGTTTTTTTGGTGACGGGGCGCAGCGCCTTCACGATCAGCGGGCCGATGGTGATGTTCGGCACAAAATGCCCGTCCATCACGTCCACGTGAATCCAGTCGGCACCCGCGGCTTCCACCGCGCGCACTTCGTCGCCGAGCCGCGAAAAATCCGCGGACAAGATCGAGGGCGCGATGCGGAGCGGCAAGCTCTTCATGGGTTCACCTGATCCGCCCTTTTGCCACAGGAAAAATCGCCCGTCTCGCGAAAATGATAGCGAAGTCCCATATATCTTAACGGCGGCTGAAACGGGAAAGGGCGGAAAGTGGCGAAATCCGAAGTGATGGTTCTGGGCGCCGGCATGGTGGGCGTGTCGGTGGCTGCCCATCTGCAAAAGCGCGGGATTTCGACGACGCTGATCGACCGGCGCGGGGCGGGCGAGGAGACGAGCTACGGCAATGCGGGCCAGATCGAATCCTCCCGGATGCTGCCGATTGCATTTCCGCATTCCCTGCGCGAGATCGCGCGGCACGCGCTGGGCCTGGCGCCCGAAAGCAATTTTCACTGGAGCGCCATTCCGGGGCTGATCCCTTTTTTGCTGCGCTACTGGGCGGCTTCGGGCGAGAAGCAACTCGCAGAAACGGCGCGGGCGCTGCGCCCTTTTCTGGCTTCTTCACCCGAGGAGCATGAAGCGCTCGCCGCTCTGGCGGGGACGCCGCAGCTTGTTCAGCGCAAGGGCTGGCTGAAGATTTTCCGTACCGACGGGGGACTGGAGGAAACGGCCGGCGACCGCGCGCTCGCCGATGAATTCGGCGTGCCGTACAAAATTCTGACGCGCGGTGAAGTGATCGCGATGGAGCCGCATTTGCGCCCCGAGTTTCAGCACGGCGTGTTCTGGCCGGGGACCGGCAGTTCGCCCGATCCCGGTGCGCTGACGAAATCCTATGCGGCTTTGTTAGAGAAACTCGGCGGCGTGTTCGTGCGCGGCGATGCGCGCACGCTGCATGAATATGAAGGCGGCTTCCGCGTCGAGACGGAGGCGGGGCCGGTGGATGCGAAACGCGCCGTGATCGCGCTCGGCCCGTGGAGCATGGATGTGGCGGGAAAATTCGGCGTGCGTGTGCCGTTCGCGTTCAAGCGCGGCTATCATATGCATTACGCGCCGAAGGGGAACGCGGTGCTCGAGCGCGCCGTGCTCGACATCGAGGGCGGCTACATGATCGTGCCGATGGATCGCGGCATCCGGCTCACCACGGGCGTGGAGTTTGCAAACCGGGACGCGCCGCCGACGCCGGTGCAGCTTGAGCGCACGCTGCCCGATGCGCGGAAGCTGTTTCCGCTTGGAGAAGCGCTCGATGCGAAACCCTGGATGGGCTCGCGGCCGGCGATCGCGGATTCATTGCCGGTGATCGGGCCAGCACCTGGAAATCCAAAGCTCATGCTCGCTTTCGGCCACTCGCATCTTGGCTTTACACTCGGCCCGCCGACGGGACGGCTGGTGGCAGACATGATCGAGGGGAAGAAGCCTTTTGTGGATCCGAGTCCGTTCAGGGCGGAGAGGTTTTAGTCATTCCGGGGCGCGGCGAGCGCAGCAAGTCGCGCGCCCGGAATCCATATCCCCTGTGCAAAATAATTTTCTCCGGGATTATGGATTCCGGGCCCGGCCCTTCGGGCCGTCCCGGAATGACGTTATTTAAACTTGTCTTTCCATGCGGGAATTCCTTCCGGCAGTGCCACCGCTTCATAGACGCCGCGCGCGACCGCGCGGGCAAGGCAATTTGCTGCGCTCGCGCCCAAGCGTGCCAGATCAACAACCGGATCGGTCAGAATTCGCCGCACGGTGGAAACCGCAAAAACAATATCGCCGTCGAGCGGTGTGAACACCGGATAGATCGAGCGCGCGAGGCCGGTGCCGGCCATCACCGCGAGCCGCTGGCATTGCGCTTTCGTGAGGATCGCATCGGTGACGACCACGGCGAGGGTGGTGCTCGCGCGGCTCTGGCCTTTCAGCACCGGCACATGCGCGTCTTCGGGCAGAGGCGAGGGCAGGCCGCGTCCGCCAAATTCGTTGTTCATTTCAAAAGGGGCGGCCCAGAAATGCGGTCCGTTTCCGACGGTGACGCGGCCAGCGGCATTCACCGCGGCTAGCGCGCCGACGATGTGGCCGGATGGCGCATGCGCGGAGGCGGAGCCAAGTCCGCCTTTCAGATTTTCCGTGGTGGCGCCGGTGCCGGCTCCGGCACTACCCAGATCGAAATTCAGCGCGGCGGAGCCGGCGGCGAGATAGCCGAGATCGCGATAGGGCGAATAGCGTCCCCAGCTCTTGTTGCCGGGGCCGAGCAAGTCGAACAGAATTGCGCCCGGCACAATCGGCACCGCGGCCCTGCCGACCTTGTAGCCGCGTCCTCTTTCGGCGAGGTGAGCAACAACACCGCTGGCTGCATCGAGACCGAACGCGCTGCCGCCCGATAGCGTGATCGCGTCGATCTTCTCCACCGTCGCGACCGGATCGAGCAAATCGGTCTCGCGCGTGCCGGGGCCGCCGCCGCGCAGATCGGCGCTCGCAGTGAACGGCTCGTCGAACAGGACGGCGGTAACGCCCGATCCCAGTTTGAGATCGGTGGCGTTACCAACCCGGACGCCGAGAACATCGGTGATGAGATTGCGCATAACCACTTATTAGCACGGGCCGGACAGGTAAAGCTGTCATCACAAGCAGGCGATTTGCACGGCTTACGCTTGCTCCCTCCGCAACAACCCGGCATCTAGTTTCCCATGATCGAAGTCACCTATCCGGCCGCGCTGCTCGCGGGCATCATCAGCTTCATTTCGCCCTGCGTGCTGCCGCTGGTGCCGCCCTATCTCTGTTTTCTCGCAGGGACCACTTTCGAACAACTGACAACGCGGCAGCCGAGCGCCTTCGTGGCGCGGCGGGAAATTTTCACGGCGATGATCTTCGTGCTCGGCTTCACGACGGTGTTCGTGGCGCTGGGCGCGGGCGCATCCGCCATCGGCGGCTATGTGCGCGCCTATTCGGATATTCTCTCCACCATCGCCGGCGTCGCGATCATCGTCATGGGCCTTCACTTCCTCGGCCTGCTGAAAATTCCGCTGCTGCATTCGACTTTGCGTCTCGATGTTTCGCGAAAGCCGGTCGGTCTCTGGGGTGCGTATGTGATGGGGCTCGCCTTCGCATTCGGCTGGACGCCTTGCATCGGCCCGGTGCTGGCGGCGATCCTTGCGGTGGCGGCGAGCGAGCAGACGGTGACCAAGGGCGCGTCGCTGCTCGCGGTCTATTCGCTCGGCCTCGGCATTCCTTTCGTGCTCGCCGCCTTCATGCTCGGGCCGTTCGTGCGGCTGCTCGCGCGGGTGCGGTCCAAACTCGGGTTTGTCGAAAAACTGATGGGCGGATTGCTGGTGCTGACCGGCATCGCGTTCCTCACCGGCTCAATGAGCCGGATGAGTTACTGGCTGCTGGAAAAATTTCCGCTGTTGCAAAGCTTCGGATAAAAAAGAAGCCCGCGAACACCGCGGGCTTCTCTGTTTTTAATTCTGGATCAGATCAGTTCGTCGCGACCGGAAGCTCGGCGTAGGAGCCGTCCTTTTTCCAGCCGTACCAGACATAGTCGAGCGCGGTGATGTCGCCCTTCTTGTCATAGGTGATCGGTCCGAGCACCGTGTTCCAGGTGCCCATCTTGATCGTCTCGGCGACCTTCTTCGCATCGGTGGTGCCGGCCTTGGTGGCGGCCTGCGCCCAGATCTGGAAAGCGGCGTAGCTGTAGAGGGTGTAGCCTTCCGGATCGATGCCCTTCGCCTTGAATTTGGCGACGACTTCGGCGGCGGACGGCTTGCGGCGCGGATCCGGACCGAAGGTCATCAGCGTGCCTTCGCCGGCAGCACCCGTGATCGACCAGAACTCGTTGGTGACAAGGCTGTCGCCGCCAACCAGCATCGTGGCCATGCCCTGTTCGCGCATCTGGCGCAGGATCAGCCCGCCTTCGGTGTGGTAGCCGCCAAGATAAATGACGTCGATATTCGCGGCCTTCATTTTCGAGACGAGGGCGGTGAAGTCCTTGTCGCCCTTCGTGTAGGCTTCATACAGCGTTTCGTTCACGCCCGCGGCGTTCAGCGCTTTCTTGGTTTCGTCGGCGAGGCCTTTGCCGTAGGTGGTGCGGTCATGCAGGAGGGCGATGTTCCGGCCCTTGTATTGCTTCGCCAGATAATTTCCCGCGACGAGGCCTTGCTGGTCGTCACGTCCGCAAACGCGGAACGTGTTCCAGAGGCCGCGGTCGGTGAAGGTCGGGTTGGTGGATGCCGGCGTGATCTGAAGGACGTTGCCTTCCGCGTAGGCTTCCGAGGCCGGGATCGAGGACGACGAGCAGAAGTGGCCGGACACGAAGGGCACCTTGAGGCTCGCCATTTTTTCGCCGACCTGACGCGCCTGCTTCGGATCGCAGGCGTCATCGCCGACTTCGAGCTTCAGTTTCTTGCCGAGCACGCCGCCCGCGGCATTGATGTCGGCGACCGCGAGTTCGGCGCCGTTCTTCAATTGCGCACCGAAGGAAGCTTCACCGCCGGTCATCGGGCCGGCGACGCCTACGACAATGTCATTGGACGACGAATTGCAGCCCGCGAGCGCGATCATGCCGAGCGCGATGCCGCCGAGCAAAAAGCGATTCATTGTTGTCTCTCCCTGGCAGTTATTGGCCGCTCCGTAATCGGATGCGGCGGATAAAACGCATATATACGGCGTATTCTGCCGCTTTTTACGCAGAAGTCACTCCGAACTTCTGCCAGTGTTTTCATCAGCTTGCGGGGCCGCGCCGCTTCCAGCTGACGGGGCTCGTGCGCTCATAGAGCCAGCGGTATTGCGAAACCATCCTGCTTGTGCGCGTCACCCGGAACGACAGGCTGCCGATTGCCATCAGGTAAAGCATGTCCGCGAGATAGGACGGCAGCGAAAACAGATGGCCCTTGAACAGCGCGAAATGCGCGAAGCGCACGGCGGCGCCCAGCAGCAGCATGTAGAACACGATCTGGAAGTAAGGACGCCAGCTTTCGGCAATGGCCTTGCCGGTGGCCCAGGCGGCGGCACCGCCGAGAATGCCGGTGACGAACAGCACCTGCATCCAGGTTTCGGTCGCGTAGAGGCCGGGGACAGCAAACATCAGTGGTGCCTCGTGGTGCCTTCGAGATAGGCCTCGCGCACTTCGGGTTTGTCGAGCAGTTCCGCGCCGGAACCGTGCATCGTGATCTCGCCGTTCACCAGCACATAGCCGCGGTGGGCGAGCTTGAGCGCGTGATGGGCATTCTGCTCGACGAGAAAGATGGTGAGCTTTTCTTTTTCGTTCAGTTCCTTGATCGCGTTGAAGATGGACTGAACAAGGAGAGGAGCGAGGCCAAGCGAAGGTTCATCGAGCAGCAGCAGGCGCGGGCGGCTCATCAGCGCGCGGGCGATGGCGAGCATCTGCTGTTCGCCGCCTGAGAGCGTGCCGCCGCGCTGGTCGCGGCGTTTTTCGAGGATCGGAAACATCTGAAAGACGCGGCGTACGTCCTGCTGGAAAAACTCGAAGTTCGTGATCGCAGCACCGAGCTGGAGATTTTCAAACACGGTCATGCGCGGAAAGATGCGGCGGCCTTCGGGCGACTGCGCGATGCGGGCGCGGGCGATTTCATGGGTTGGCAGGCGGGTGATGTCGCGGCCATCGAAAATGATTTCACCCTCGCGTGCCTGCGGTGTGCCGCAAATGGTCATCATCAGGGTGGATTTGCCCGCACCGTTCGCGCCTATGAGTGTCACGATCTCGCCTTCATGCACTTCGAGAT
>CAZUJE010000078.1:0-13634 GCA_964620215.1 uncultured Hyphomicrobiales bacterium | reverse complement strand
ACGTCCATTTCGCGGAAATGGCGCTTCACTGCCTCCCACCCGCCGCGTGCGGTGATACCCATTTTCTTGTGGTCGTATCCGACCGACCCGCCGCTCGCGAATGCATCGCCAAGCCAAAAACCGTGGCGGATCGCAATGCTGTTGGCGAGATCGGAGAACGTCGCAGTGCCCTTGTCGGCGGCGACCACGAGATAAGGGTCGTCCTCATCGTGACGGATGAGATTTTCCGGCGGGATAATTCCTTTCGGTCCGATATTGTCGGTGATTTCCAGCAGGCTGGAGACAAAGATCTCATAGCAGGCCGTGCCTTCGGCCATCACCGCCTCGCGGCCGCCCGTGGTTGGCATCCGCTTCGGCACGAAACCGCCCTTGGCGCCAACCGGCACGATCACGGCGTTCTTCACCTGCTGCGCTTTCACGAGGCCAAGCACTTCAGTGCGGAAATCCTGCGGCCGGTCGGACCAGCGCAGCCCGCCGCGAGCGACTTTTCCGAATCTCAAATGCACGCCTTCGACGCGTGGCGAATAGACAAAAATCTCATAGAGCGGCTTTGGCGCCGGTAAATCTTGAATCTTCCGGCTCTCGAATTTGATCGAGATCACCGGCATAGGCAGGCCATCCATGCCGATCTGGTAGAAATTCGTCCGCACCGCCGCATGCACAAGATTTACAAAGCGGCGGATAATTCGATCCTCGTCAAGACTCTCGACCTTTTCCAAAGCAGCTTCGATGTCGCTGGCAATTTGCTGTTCGCGCGCGCCGCGTTTACCCGCAGCAAGCTCAAGCCGCGGATCGAACCGGGTCTCGAACAATCGCACGATTTTTTCGGCAATCGACGCATGCCGTTTCATCGTGCTCCAGAGATAATCCTGGCTGAACGGCACGCGCACCTGCCGCAGATAGCGCGACAGCGTGCGCACAAGCACCACTTCGCGCCATGACAGGCCGGCATGAAGAACAAGCGCGTTGTAGCCATCGCTTTCAGCGCTTCCATGCGCAACGGCGAGCAAAGTCGCTTCCAGCTGCGCGTCCAGCGGCTCAAGATCGATATCGGCGCCGTCTGCGCGTACCAGCGTGGTGTCATGCAGCCACGCACGCGAAGAAGTTTCGTGGCGGGGCTCGATGATGTAGGTGCGCTCGTTGATAACCCTGAAGCCCATGTGTTCGAGCACGGGCACGCGATCCGAAAGCGCGATCGGCCTGCCGCAGCTCCATACTTTCAGGTTGATCCGGCCGAGTTCAGTGGAATTTCTTCTGTAAAGATCGAGCGCCAGCCTGCGGTCGCCTTTCAGGGATTCCAGAATGCGAATGTCCGCCACCGCTGCTTCTGGCGTGAATGATTCTCGATACGCAGCGGAAAACGCATCGCGATAATTCTTCTCGAGTTCGAATGCCTTGCCGGATTCGAAGCCTGACGCCAATGCTGCCGTCAGCTCGTCGCTCCAGTTGCGCACGATCTGGGTGACCGCGGCTTCCAGCGCGGTGCGCTCGATTTCGGGCGTCGACCCTTCATCGCGGCCGATGATGAAATGCACGCGCGCCAGCGGCCCGTCGGGGAAATAAGGATAGAAAGCGGAAACACGCCCGTTGAAAGTCTCGGCGAGATAGCCGCCGATCTGTTCGCGCGTCAGGCTGTTGTAGCGCTCGCGCGGCACGTAAACGAGCACGGAAACAAACCGGTCGAATTTGTCCTTGCGCGCAAGCACCCGAACGCGCGGCCGTTCGTCCAGTTGCAGGATTTCCAGCGCAAAAAGATAAAGCTGGTCTTCATCTATTTGGAAGAGTTCGTCGCGCGGATAGGTCTCGATCACATTCACGAGCGCCTTGCCGGAATGACTCGATGGATCGAGCCCCGCGCGCTTCGATACATGATCGATCTTGCGGCGGAGATATGGAATCGATCGCGCGGAGCGAGTGTATGCGGTCGAGGTGAAAAGCCCGACGATACACAACTCACCGATGACGCGGCCCGCCGCATCAAATCTTTTAACCCCGATGTAATCCATGTAGGCGCGGCGGTGCACGCGCGAACGCACATTCGCCTTGGTGATGATGAGCTGTACGGGCCGCTTCAGGAATTCGCTCAGTTCCGGTGTCGTGCTGACGAGCCTGCCGCCGCGCCGCAGAACACGCACGTCGCTGCCGCGCAGGATTCCGCGGCCCGTTTCAAAAACCGGCTCAAGCGCCTCCTTGCTCGTGTCTTCGTTGACCGCGTATTCCCGCGTGCCGAGGAAAACAAAATTGTCCGTGGCCAGCCATTCGAGAAACGCCTGCGCCTCCTCGATCTCTTCATGCGGCAAGGGCGGCGGGTTCGTGCGAAGTTCGCTGATCGCGGCCTGCACGCGGCCAAGCATGTCCCTCCAGTCACGCACACTGGCGCGGACATCTTCAAGCGAGGCCGCCAGCGCATCGGAAATTTTCCGGTGCTGGCTTTCGTCGATCCGCTCCACATGAACGTGGATGAAACTTTCGCGCATTCCACCTTTTGACGAGGCGAGGCCAAGCCATGATTTCAGTCTTCCGTCATGCCCGCGATCAACCGCGAAGATCGGATGCGCGACGAGGCGGATGGAAACGCCCTGCTCGCCCAGTTCACCCATGACGGAGTCGAGCAGGAACGGCATGTCGTCATTGATGATTTCAATAATGGTCGTCGCCGCGAGCGACTTCGATTCCCCAACCGGGGCAGGATTGCTCAGCCGTATTTTCGGCTGCGCCGGGAGACGCTCTTGCAGATTTGCAAACGCGCCCAACGCCGTAGCGGCAAGCTCGGCCGCGCTGTACAGGCGCAAGTCCTCGGGGGCGGTCCTCGCATACAGCGATTCCAGAAACCCGCGCGGCACACCCGCCCCTTCAGCCAGCATGGCGGCCTCGCGCAAAAGCGATGAAGCGCCGTTGTTGCTGTCGGGGAAAAGACCTTCGCCTTCCATTGCAGCCTCGCGGCCGGCCGGTGGCGGCGAATCAGGGCGGCCAGTGGCGGGGAGCATCGTCTCGGCGGGAGAGCCTGTCGAGACCCTCCTTTTCCGTTTCGCTGCGGGACTGTTAGTTTTCATCATTCAAGGGAGGTTGCCGTGACACACAAAACCGCCGGAACGCAGAAAATAGTAAGCCGGAAAAATGAAGACGTGATGGCACTGCCGCTCCCGCCAGCCCCGCTGGATTCGGAAATGAGCGCCTATTTTGCCAAGTGCGAGGAAAAACTTGGCTTCGTTCCCAACGTATTGAAGGCCTATTCGTTCGATCTCGCGAAATTGAAGGCATTCGTCGCGATGTCGGACAATCTGATGCTGGCGCCCTCGGGACTGAGCAAACTGGAGCGCGAGCTGATCGCCGTCGCGGTTTCCTGCGCCAATCACTGTCACTACTGCCTTGTCGCGCATGGAGCCGCGGTGCGAAAACTATCCGGCGACAAGATGCTCGCAGAAACCATCGTCGCGAATTACCGCGCCCATGAGATGGACGCCCGCACGCGCGCGATGCTGGATTTTTCCTGGAAGCTCACGGTCGAGCCATGGACAATCGGAGAGGCTGACCGGAAAAAAACTCCGCGACACGGGATTCAGCGACCGTGATATCTGGGACATCGCGGCTGTTGCCGGATTCTTCGCGATGTCGAACAGGATCGCGAGTGCGGTAGAGATGAATCCGAACGCCGAATACTACGACATGGCGCGATGAGGGTTAGAGAAGGACCAGCTTGTCCGGCAATTCATCGCGGTTGATCGCGCCCGGCGGGAAATGCTGGGCCAGCACCTCGCCGCAGATTCCGATGGCCTCCACATAACCATCGGCGATTTTTTCCTTCTTCATCGCCATCGTCAGCGCCTTCACCGCGCGGTCCCAGACTTCCTGTTGTACTTTCGCGGCGATGCCCACGTCCGCAACAATTTCCACATAACGTTCCGCCAGCGAGACGAAAATCAAAACCCCGGTGCGCGCTTCCGTCCGGTGCAAGCCGTGCGCCGCGAATTGCCGTTGCGCCTCGGCATGGGCGCGCTCCTGCATCGTGCGTTTCGGAACCATCAGCAACCGCACCGCCGGCAGCAACAGGACCAGCATGACGATCAGAAATGTAAGGAGCTGGAAAATATAGATCGTGGTCGCTTCGATGCGCGTCAGATACAGGAGCGGCATCGGCACCAGCAAGGCGACGAGAGCCGCCCAGGCGATCGGGATCATCCGGTAATCGCTCGATGCCCGCATCAGGACACAGAACATTTCGCCGGACGTATTTTTCTCCGCCGTGCGGATACTCTCGGTGATGCGCTTGTCGTCTTCGGGCGTAAGCGTGAAATTTGCCATCACCAGCTCCCTGAAGAACCGCCGCCGCCGAACGATCCGCCGCCGCCGGAAAAACCGCCGCCGCCAGAGAAGCCGCCGCTTGAGCCGGAGCCATAGGAGGAGCCGGAAGAACCGCTTCCTCCCATTGTGTCCCAGAATCCTCCGCGCTTTCTCTTTGCGCCAAATGCGCGGTGAAAATCGTTAATGACTGAAAGGATGACCAGCAGGAATATGAACCCGAAAACGATCAACGGAATCAGCGCGGTCCAGTCCGCTTCCCGGCTGCGCGCGCGGTCGATGGCACGACGCTTCCATTCCTCCGCATCGCCGGACAATACCTGCAAGATGTCCTCGACCCCGCGCTTGATCCCGCCGGGAAAATCATTGGCGCGAAAGCGCGGCAGGATGGAATTCTGAATGATCAGATTGGCAACCGCGTCCGGCATCGCCCCTTCGAGGCCGTAGCCGACCTCAATGCGCACGCGCCGCTCATTCGGCGCAACGATCAGAATCACGCCGTTATTTTTGTCTTTCTGTCCAATCTGCCAATGACGGCCGAGCTGATAGCCATAGTCCTCGATCGCATGGCCGCTGAGCGAACGGAGCGTGACCACCACCACCTGATCGGTGGTTTTCTTTTCATGATCGGCGAGCTTCTTGTCGAGGTCCGCGCGCAAGGCGCCATCGAGAAGTCTTGCTTCATCGACGATGCGTCCGCTGAGTTTCGGGAAAACAATCGACTGTGCGAGCGCCAGTCCGGCAAAACAAAACAGCGCGGTGGCAAAAACCGCCGTGCCGGCCGGGCGCCTGGCAAATAATCGGTTCGCACCTGTCATGCGCTGCCCCCGCAACGGATCAGGGACAAGCTATTTTGTGAACTTCACGTTCGGCACCGTCATCTGCGCCTCGGGGATCGTGAACGTCTCCATCGGCTTGTTGTTGCGATAGACGGTCATCGCCCAGAATACGCCGGGCACCGTGCGCAATTCCGTGTTGTAAACGCGAACAGCCTCGATGTAGTCGCGCCGCGCAACCGAGATGCGGTTCTCGGTTCCTTCAAGCTGCGCTTGCAGCGTGAGGAAATTCTGGTTCGATTTCAGTTCGGGATAATTTTCAACCGTCGCGATCAGGCGGCCGATGGCACCCGACAAGGCCGATTGCGCCTCCTGAAACTGTTTGAACATCGCCGGGTCCGTAATGGTGGAGAGATCCACCTTGATCTGCGTTGCCTTTGCACGCGCTTCGACGACCCCGATCAGCACGTCCTTCTCCTGCTGTGCAAAACCTTTCACGGTTTCGACGAGATTCGGAATCAGTTCCGCACGGCGCTGATACTGGTTCAGCACATCGCTCCATTTGGCCTTGGCCTGCTCCTCGGCGGTCGGGATGTTGTTGATCCCGCAGCCCGCGAGCAGAAAAGCGATGGAGAAAACAGCGATAGCGGCGCGCAACCGGCCGGCAGTAACAGTCGGCATTTGAGACCCCGTTGGCTGGATGGTTTCGATCCTCATATCCGCGAGTGCAAATACAAGCGAGCGTGCCGGGATTATTTCACAGCACGCGCCCATCGTCTCGCTCTTAATTCCTGAACATATGACGAGAATTTTACACGAAGGCGCGGCCTCGCGTTTACACGCGAGCCGCCGGCAGAATTTTCACACTGGAAGAAATTGGAGCGGGCGAAGGGATTCGAACCCTCGACCCCGACCTTGGCAAGGTCGTGCTCTACCCCTGAGCTACACCCGCATCCGGGAATTCACGGCGGCAAGCCGCCGAGGCGGTTCTATGCCAAATGCGACCGCCCAATGCAACAAGCGGGTAACACGCAAATGCTTGCGAATCCGTCAATCCGTTCGCTAGATGAAGGGATTAACCCGCCGGAACCTTGCATGGCCGCAACACCGGAAGAGCTGATTGCGTTCCTCGACAGGCTCGGAATCAAGACCGAAACCACGCGGCATGAGGCCGTATTTACCGTCGATGAGTCCCGCAAGCTCTACGGGAGGCTCAAGGGCGCGCATACCAAGAACCTGTTTCTGGTGGACAAGAAGAGCCGGCTTTTTCTCGTCTCCGCCGAGAAAGATGCCCAGATCGATCTCAAGCAGCTTCATAATCGTATTGGCGCCTCGGGCAGGCTTTCCTTCGGCAAGGCGGAGACGATGCGGGAAACGCTCGGCGTAGAGCCCGGCTCGGTCACTCCCTTCGGCGCGATCAATGACGGGGATGGACGCGTGACCGTGATCCTGGACCGCGCGTTGATGGAGCGCGGCACTCTCAACTTTCACCCGCTGGTGAATACCGGCACGACCCGGATCGGCGCCGCCGACATGTTGCGTTTTTTGCGTGAAACCGGCCACGAGCCGCAGGTGCTGAATGTCTCCAGCCCGTCCGAAACTGAGCCTCCGCAAGCCGCCTGATCCATTTGCATTCCGGGCCGGAAGCTCCCATTTATTGCCTGAATAACGAAACTGGAGCCTGAAATGCTGCTCAATGCAGGAACCGCGGCCGCCCCGGCGAATGCCGGCGATCTCGTTTCCGACACCACGACCAAGACCTTCATGAAGGACGTCATCGAGGAATCGAAAAACCGTCCCGTGCTGGTCGATTTCTGGGCGCCCTGGTGCGGACCCTGCAAGACACTCACGCCCGCGCTCGAAAAAGCGGTGAAGGCGGCGAAGGGCAAAGTGAAACTCGTCAAGATGAACATCGACGAGCATCCGGAAGTCTCCCAGCAGCTCGGCATCCAGTCGATTCCTACCGTTTACGCTTTCCATAATGGCCAGCCGGTTGATGGCTTCATGGGCGCACTCCCCGAGAGCCAGGTCGCGGCATTCATCGAACGCATCCTTGGCAAAACAGGTGGCGGCGGCGAAGTTGATGTTCTGAAAAGCGCCGAGGACGCGCTCGCCAAGGGCGAGGCAGCGGCGGCGGCTGAACTGTTCGCGCAGGTGCTGGCGGAAGATTCTCAAAACGTCCGCGCGCTAGCCGGTCTTTCCCGCGCGCATATAGATGCCGGAAATCTTGCGCACGCCAAGTCGACGCTGGCGCTCATTCCCAAGGACAAGGAAAACGATCCGGTTGTTTCCGCGGCACGCAGCGCCATCGACCTTGCGGAGCAAGCCGCCAATGTCGGCGACCTTGCGGAACTGGAAGCAAAAGTCGCCGCCAGCCCGCTCGATCATCAGGCTCGCTTCGATCTCGCCATTGCATTGAACGGAAAGAACCAGCGCGACGCTGCTGCCGATCATCTGCTTGAAATCATACGCCGTGACCGCAAATGGAACGAGGACGGCGCAAGAAAGCAGCTTGTGCAATTCTTCGAGGCTTGGGGGCCGGCGGACGCATCAACTGTCGAAGGCCGAAAGAGGCTTTCCTCGATTCTGTTTTCGTGAGGCGGAACGGAGCTGATCGCTGATGGCTTCGAACAAGAGCTACAAAAGCCCCTCTGATCTCCCGGATGTGATTCCGGTCTTTCCGCTGTCCAGCGCGTTATTGCTTCCGCGCGGGCAACTGCCGCTCAACATTTTCGAACCGCGCTATCTTGCGATGGTCGACGACGCCCTCAAGGGCGAGCGTGTGATCGGCATGATCCAGCCCGACGATCCCGACACTAAATCCAGTCACCCGGCACTCTACAAAATCGGCTGCGCCGGACGGCTCACGCAGGTTTCGGAGTCCGGCGACGGGCGTTACATGATTACGCTCTCCGGCATCGCCCGCTTTCGCTTGGTCGAGGAGTTGAGCGCGGCAACGCCCTATCGCCAGTGCCGTGTCGATTTCAGCGTTTTCTCCGGCGACTTCACACCGAATGCCGGCGCGGAGGCGGTGGACCGTGAAAACCTTTTGCGCACCCTTGCTATCTATCTCAAGGAGAACAACATCGAGGCGGACTGGGCCGGCATCGAGGATGCTCCGACCGAGGCGCTCGTCAACGGACTCTCCATGATGTCGCCCTTCGGGGCGCGGGAGAAACAGGCGCTGCTGGAAGCGCCTGATTTAAAGGAGCGGGCGGATATTCTGGTCGCTGTCACAGAAATTTCGCTTGCCGAGAATAAGGGCAATGGCGAAAAATCGCTGCAATAAGGGAGACTGAAATGAGCGACGCCGTCCAAGGCATTGACCCGAAGCTGCTGGAGATTCTCGTGTGCCCGCTCACCAAAGGCACGCTGGAATATGACCGCGCCAAACAGGAACTGATCTCCCGTCAGGCCAAGCTCGCCTATCCGATCCGCGACGGCATTCCGATCATGCTGCCGGAAGAAGCCCGCAAGCTCGGCGACTCCGAACTCAAGCGCTGACCCTTACAAAGTTTCACCGCGCAGAAGCTTCGGCACCTCTCCGGTGAGGCCGGCGGCTTCCGCCACGAAGAATTCCTTCAGCGGCGGAATCCGGTCCACAATTCCCATTCCAACATCGCGCAGCACTTTCAGCGTGCCGGAATTGTTCGAGAACAGCCTGTTCAAGCCATCCGTCGCGAAACTCATTCCCATCGTGTCGAAGCGCCGCCACCGCTCATAACGGGTGAGCGTTTCCGGCGCTCCGGGATCGAGGCCGAGCCGCGCGGAATCGGCGATACACTCAGCGAGCGCCGCCGCATCGCGGATGCCCAGATTAAGCCCCTGTCCCGCAATCGGATGAATGACATGGGCTGCGTCACCAATCAGCGCGAGACGGTCACCCGTGAACTTGCGTGCGATGGTGAAGCCGAGCGGAAATGCTTTTGGTTTGGAAAGAACCTCGATCTCGCCAAGCTTCAACCCGAAACGCCGTTCTAGTTCGGCGTGAAATTCATTTGCCGGTAGCGCTATCAGCCGTGCGGCTTCGTCGTTCGGTTCGGTCCAGACAATCGAAGACTTGTTTCCCGCCAGCGGCAGGATCGCAAATGGCCCCGCCGGCAGAAAATGCTCCTCCGCGCGGCCTTCGTGATCGCGCGAGTGTCCGATCGTCGCGACGATGCCGGATTGCTTGTAATCCCAGGAAACGGTTTTGATTCCCGCCTGCGTTCGCAGTTTCGAGCGGCCGCCATCGGCCGCGACCAGCAGGCGACTATTCAACTCCTCGCCATTCGCCAAGCGCGCTTCGACTGTCTCGATTTCCGTGTTGAAACTTTCAATCGCGGATGCCTCGAACAAAACTCCCGCTTCTTCCGCTGCCGCGCGCAATGCGATCAGGAGATCGCGGTTCTCCACCATATGCGCGATTGGCTCATTGGGATCTTCGTTTTTCTCGAACGAAAGAAAAACGGGTCTCACCACATCGTCGATCCGGCTGTCGGTGATAATCATTTCCCGGATCGGCTGCACCGGCCCCGAAAGCCGCTGCCACACGCCGAGCGTTTCCAGAAGCTTCCGCGCACCGGTCGCAATCGCTGAAACCCGGTCGTCCGCGGCGGGCTCGCGGGATAACGCCGCGTCGCAGACGGCCACACGGAAATTCGGTTTCAGCGTGCGGGCAAGCGCCGCCGCAAGCGCAAGTCCAGCCACGCCGGCACCCGCGATCGTTACGTCATTATGGGAGGCTTTACGCGCCATTCCTTATTCTACCGCGTCCATGCGCGTGGGGCGAACCTGCCCATCTCTTGACGCGGCGAGGCGCACGGGCGCAATTCGGCTGAAGCCGAATCCCTCCCAAGGCATCTCCATGACAAGCGCCGTCCAGAACCTTCTCGAAATCCTCGATCTCGAACAGCTAGAAGTGAACCTGTTTCGCGGGCGTTCTCCGCAAGTCGGCTGGCAACGGGTGTTCGGAGGGCAAGTGATCGGCCAGGCGCTGGTCGCCGCCACCCGCACGGTTGAAAAGCGCGCGGTCCATTCGCTGCACGCCTACTTTATTCTTCCCGGCGATCCCAAAGTACCGATCATTTACGAAGTGGACCGTATTCGCGACGGCGGCAGTTTCTCCACGCGCGTTGTAAAGGCGATCCAGCACGGCAAGGCAATCTTCTCAATGTCGGCCTCATACCATCGAGACGAGCCAGGTTTTTCCCATCAGGCGCCGATGCCGAAGGTTCCTTCCCCGGACGAACTGCCGAACGAGCAGGACGTGAAAGAGCGTGTGCTGCCGATGATGCCCGATCCCGTCCGTAAATATTATGAGCGTGAGCGGCCGATCGAACTGCGCCCGGTGGAGTACGCGCGCTATATCTCGCGCGACCACCGCGATCCGAAATTCCATGTCTGGATTCGCGCGACCTCAAAATTGCCCGACGACCCCGCGATTCATCAATGCGTGCTCGCCTATGCTTCGGACATGACGCTGCTCGACTCGGCACTCATCCCCCATGGCCGCACCGTGTTCGAGAAATCGATTCAGGCCGCCAGCCTCGACCATGCGCTCTGGTTTCACCGCCCGTTCCGCGCCGACGACTGGCTGCTCTACGCGCAGGACGCGCCCAATGCCGAGGGTGCGCTCGGCCTCTCGCGCGGGCTGATTTATTCCCAGGACGGGAAACTCGTGGCCTCGGTGGCGCAGGAAGGGCTGATCCGGGAACGCCGGGAAGAGAAATAGCCTCCATCTTTATCCCCGAAAATTTGCTCACGGATTGAGCCAGAAGCAGCTTTTCCCTCGAAATAGCGTGGGTTAGGCCGCTTAATTTTCTGGCAGATACCCGGTATCGTTCGGCTTCAGGCGGGTGCTGAAAATCGAGGCAGCGGGTTTTTCACCCTCTGTCCGCCGCCGGGGGAAACGATCCATGAAACTCGTCATCGCCATCATCAAACCATTCAAGCTCGAGGATGTGCGTGAAGCGCTGACCGCCATCGGCGTGCAGTGCATCACCACCACTGAAGTGAAAGGCTACGGCCGCCAGAAGGGCCACACGGAAATTTACCGCGGCGCCGAATACGCCGTGAATTTCCTGCCCAAGGTGAAAATCGAAATCGCCGTCGCTTCCGATCGCGCCGACAAGGTGGTGGAAGCCATCAAGAATGCCGCCAAGACCGGCCAGATCGGCGATGGAAAGATTTTCGTCCATTCGATCGAACACGCCTTGCGCATTCGCACCGGCGAAACCGACGCCAACGCGCTCTGACCGCGCACAGAATTCAGGGGGGCTTTCATGAAGACAATTCTCGGAGTGCGTTCGTGTCGTGCGTATGCGTTGGTGGCCTTTTTGTTCGCCGCGCCGCCTGCTTTCGCTGAAACCTCGACCATCGACCCGGCTGACACCGCATGGATGATCGCTGCCACCGCGCTCGTTTTGATGATGACGATCCCGGGCCTTGCTCTTTTCTATGCGGGCATGGTGCGGAAGAAAAACATCCTCGCCACCATGGCGCAGAGCTTGGCCTGCGTGATGATCGTGTCGGTGCTTTGGGTCGTCGCCGGTTACAGCCTCGCTTTTGTCGGCGACGGCGCGGTGCTGGGCTCGCTCGACCGCTTCATGCTGAACGGCATGGAGATGAATTCGGTCAACGCGCTTGCGAAGAACATCCCGGAAAGCCTGTTCATGCTTTACCAGATGACTTTCGCGATCATCACCGTCGCGCTGGTCGCAGGCTCGGTCGCCGACCGCATGCGCTTTTCGGCGTTCGTGCTGTTCTCGATTCTCTGGCTCTTCGTCGTCTATGTGCCTCTGGCTCATTGGGTTTGGGGCGGTGGCTTTCTCGCCACCGCGGGCGTCATGGATTTCGCCGGTGGCTTAGTCGTGCATTTGAATGCGGGCATCGCCGGTCTGGTCGCGTGTCTCGTGCTCGGTGCCCGTCGCGGCTATCGAACCGAAAATATGTCGCCGCACGATCTGTCGCTCGCCGTGATCGGCACCGGCCTTCTCTGGGTCGGCTGGTTCGGTTTCAACGGCGGGTCGGCCCTTGGTTCCGGCGGCCGTGCAACGATGGCGATTGCAGCCACGCATCTCGCCGCTTGCGCCGGAGCGCTTGTCTGGATGGCGTGCGAATGGTGGACACGCAACAAACCTTCCGTGCTTGGAATCATTTCCGGCGCGGTAGCCGGGCTCGGAACCATCACGCCGGCGTCCGGATTCGTTCTTCCCTGGCATGGTCTCGTGATCGGCGCGCTCGCGGGCGCGATCTGTTTCTGGGCCTGCACCTGGCTGAAGCAGCGGTTGAATTACGACGATACGCTCGACGTATTCGGCATCCATGGAATCGGCGGCGCGCTCGGGACTTTCCTCACCGCAATCTTCGCGGTCGGCGCGCTTTCGGCGACGGCGGAATCTCCGGGTGGTTCACCCGGTCTTCTGGATGGCAATTCCGGGCAGATCCAGATTCAGCTGCTCGGCATTCTGGTCACCACCGCCTACTGCGCCATCGCGACCTATGTGGTGCTGAAAATCGTCGGCGTGATTACGGCGCTTCGCGTATCGCCCGATGAAGAGAGAATGGGCCTCGACATCACGCTGCACGGGGAGTCCATACAGACGTAATTCTCAGCGTCAGCAAAATCAGCCGCGCGCATTCCCCAGATGCGCGCGGTTTGTTTTTGTCCGCCGTGATCTGTGAATCGGGATTTTTGCTCCCCGAACGCTCAAAATCCGCGTTCTGCAAGAAACTGCACACGAATTAGGCAGGGTTGCCGCTGATTCGCGCGGTCCCTCCAGCTGCCCCTCGAACCGCTCCAAACCCCTTCCGGAAAGCCTCATCGATTCAACGTTGTCGGCAAAAAAACCGAGTCTGGCACGGCGCTTGAATCCTTTTGCCACGGCTTAGGTCCCGAGGGCGCGTTCAGCGCGGTTTCGAGGCACGAGCCCCATCGGAACGCCCACGGGCGCTTTCTGCGTCCGAAAGGGATCTCACGGGGACAAGGAACCACATGAAAGTTGTTATGGCCATCATCAAGCCGTTCAAGCTGGAGGAGGTGCGCGACGCCCTCACCGGCATCGGCGTACACGGTCTGACGGTGACAGAGGTCAAGGGCTACGGCCGCCAGAAGGGGCACACGGAAATCTATCGCGGCGCTGAATACGCCGTGAACTTCCTGCCGAAGCTCAAGGTCGAAGTCGCTGTCGGATCTGATCTAGTGAAGAAGGTGATCGCTGCGATCACCGGAGCCGCGAAAACCGGCCAAATCGGCGACGGAAAAATCTTCGTCTATCCGATCGACCATGCAGTGCGCATCCGCACGGGAGAGACCGATGCAGACGCGCTCTGATTCAATCAGCCACGGAACGGAGACTTTTTCCATGAAGGCTACAAAATGGCTTCGCGCGGGTCTTCCCGCGCTGCTCGCGGCGATTCTGATCGCCGCCCCGGCATTCGCCGGCGACGCGCCGAAAATCGACAAGGGCGATACGACGTTCATGATCATCGCCACGATCCTTGTCTTGTTCATGACCGTACCTGGCCTCGCGCTGTTCTACGGCGGCCTCGTCCGTTCCAAGAACATGCTCTCGGTGC
>CAZUJE010000077.1:0-14008 GCA_964620215.1 uncultured Hyphomicrobiales bacterium | reverse complement strand
GCGGCATTCAAGATGTATTCGCCGCAAGGGATGTTGCACGAAACGGCACGGTCGCTTGTCCACGCGGCGGGTGAAATAGCGCGGCATTTCGCAGGATCAACCCGTCAGTTGTTCACCAAACCGAACATACATTCGCCATCCCGGACGGCACAACGCTGTTGCCCTCCCCCGCGAGCTTCGCCATGAACGGGAGCGACGACCATCGAACATCAGGAAAGCCGCGTGACTCAACCCAGCATCGATTCCGCCCTGTTCCGCCAGGTGCTCGGCAGCTATCCGACGGGCGTAAGCGTCGTCACCGCGACAGGCTCCGATGGCCAGCCGGTGGGTATGGTGGTGGGCACTTTCACCTCGGTGTTCCTTGCCGCTCCGATGCTGATGTATCTCGGTGTGGGCGAGGGGCGTGCCGAGGTGAAAGACGAGCCTGCGATGGACTCCTCCGCTGCCACGAAGGCGGGGTTCTGATCGGTGGTATCCGCGCGCGATCCGCATTTCCCCGGACGCGCGGAGATCGAGGGCTACGGCGCCGGTGGCTTCCGGTTCGCGGGCATGTCGCACAAAGGCTCCATTCTGGCTTTGCCGAGTGGCATCTGGGGCTGGGCTCCTACCAACGCAAATGAGATTGACGAGGCTTCGCTCGCCCGTGTTCTTGAACTGAGCGGTGAGATCGATCTTCTGCTTATTGGAACGGGGCGTGATCCAGTTTTGCTGACGAAGAATGTTCGTGAGCTTCTGAGCAAGGCCGCTATCCGGGTTGACACTATGCCGACAGGGGCTGCCGCAAGCACATACAATATCCTGCTCGGTGAAGGGCGGCGGATCGGAGCCGGATTGATCGCTTCCGATTGATCCGCGCTACAATCGCAACATGCAGAATGTCTATCGCCATTGCGAGGCCTTGGTCCGCGAAGCGGACAGGGACCGCTATCTCGCAACGCTGCTCGCGCCGGAACAGGCGCGGCCACATTTGTTTGCACTCTACGCCTTCAACGTGGAAATCTCATTGGTCGGTGATCGTGCGCGGGAGCCCCTCGCGGGCGAGGCCAGATTGCAGTGGTGGCGGAAAACTTTGTCAGAAACGGCCCGAGATGAGATCGCCGCGAATCCGGTCGCGAGTGCGCTACTTGAGACAATTCGAAGTTTGGGCCTGTCCAAGCATCTGTTTGACCATCTCATCAGTGCGCGGATGTTCGATCTCTTTACCGATCCGATGCCGTCAGTTGGGGCGCTAAACGGTTATCTACAGGAGTCCACGTCCTCACTGTTTTACCTGGCAGCTCAAATTGTCGGGATAAAAGCCGATGCTGCGGGTGAGCAGGGTGGAATTGCCTATGGACTTACGCAGATGTTGAGAAATTTTCCGTTTCATGCCTCGCGCGGGAAAATCTACGTGCCGCAGGATGTGTTGGAGAAACACAGTGCGGATACGGGTGCGATCTTGCGCGGACGCGCGGATAATGGGCTGAAGGCCTCGCTCGCGGAATTACGCGCCGATGCCCGGACACATCTCGAAAAAGCGCAGGAGCACATGGCCATGCTGCCGGAGAACGCCAGCTTGTCCTTGCTGCCGCTTGCGCTGGTCCGCCCCTATCTCGATCTCATGGAGCGGCCGGACTATGACCCGTTCCAAACAGCGGTGGAAATCCCGCAGTGGAAACGCCAATGGATTTTGTGGCGAGCGGCACGGAAGATGCGCTAATCAGCCTTCGCGCAAACGGCGGTCGGTGCGGTTGAGACGGTTTGCGATCAAATCCTCGGCGGCGGTTTTTGCGGCCGGATCGAGTGCGATGCCGTCGATCAGATCGATCTGATTGAGAGCGACCAGACGTAATACTTCCTCGCGCACTTCGCCATTTTTCCCGCGCGGCAGGCGCTGCGCAATCTGAATAAGGCTGGGATCTGGCAAGCCATCGGCGGAACGGGAAATGTGTTCGCGCAGATCGCGTTCTTTGAGCGGCTGAGACGCTTCAACAAACGCATAAAGCCGCGCGCCGCGCGGAGTCGGATAGGAAACGATTGCGGATTCGGTCACGCCGGGAAAGGCTCTCAGCCGGGCCGCGATGCGCGGACCATCAATCACGTAATCCGCCCCGGAACCTTCGCGGTCCATATAGCCGAAAATTTTTCGTGTGACGAAGATGTAAACCTGTTTTCCTGTTGCCATCCAGATACGGGCGGGCAGGCTTTTGGTGGCGAGAATTTTCTTTTCACGCGCGGTCAGGAAATCCGGCGCGTATTTGCGCTTGTGCTTCAGCAGATGCCGCAGGTCTTCATGCGCAGCGACACGAAACAGTCGCCCACGCTTTTCGCTTGTATGCGCAAGCTGGAAATCGGTGAGGCGCGGGAGTCCGCTGCCGTCGCGCAGCCAGTTCTGTTCCTTGGCGAGATCGTTATGCACCACACCCGCGCGGTGCATTTTGAACATCATGGTTTTGGCGGCGGCGAAGAATTTGTTTTCGCCTTCGGGCTTCGCCATATGCAACGGCAGTCCGTCGATCCATGAGCGCACGAGAAATCCCGGCCCATAGGCCAGCAGGCGCGGCCCTGCGAGCCCCTTCAGTTTGTTCAGTGACTGAACTTCACGCCGTCCGAAATGATAGGCGACAGGCTTGATCCAAAAGGGGACTACATCGAAGCGGCGCAGTACCGCTTCTTCCTCGCCTTTTTCACCGCGCCAGAATCCGCGTTCGACCGTGCTGAAATGATCGGATTTCAGCACCGCCACCGAACGCCAGTTTTTGAGCGCATCTCTATCTGAAGCCGTTACATTCATGCGGCGGCGTCCGCTTTGTTCTCGCCAAGCCATGCTTCGAGATCTGTTTTCGCTCGGGCGGTCAGCGCGCGTTTCTTGTTGGCGCTTCGCTCCGCGCCGCGGAATTTCTGGTCGATCGGCGGGAACAATCCGAAATTCACATTCATCGGCTGATAGGAGCGAGCGCCTTCCTGCTCTGCTGAAATGTGCCCGCCGGTGATGTGGTTGAGCAGCGCGCCCATCGCGGTGGTTTGCGGGGGAATTTGTAATTCCTCACCGAGTCGCTCGGCGGCAGCAAAACGGCCTGTGAGCAGACCGATAGCGGCACTTTCCACATAGCCTTCGCAGCCGGTGATCTGACCGGCGAAGCGCAGGCGTGGCTCGTTCTTCAAACGCAGTGTCCCGTCGAGCAGGCGCGGAGAGTCGAGATAGGTGTTCCGGTGCAGCCCGCCGAGCCGTGCGAACTCCGCGTTCTCCATGCCGGGGATCATCCGGAAAATGCGCGTCTGTTCGCCATATTTAAGTTTGGTCTGGAAACCGACGATGTTGAACAGCGTGCCAAGCTTGTTGTCCTGCCGAAGCTGCACAACGGCAAACGCAGACGCGCCGCCCTTGTGCGGATTGGACAGGCCGACCGGCTTCATGGGGCCGAAGCGCAGCGTATCGCGGCCGCGCTCGGCCATTACTTCAATCGGCAGACAGCCGTCGAAATAAGGAGTTTTCTCCCACTCCTTGAATTCGGTTTTTTCCGCCGCGAGCAGCGCGTCAATGAATGCCTCGTATTGTGGCTTGTCGAACGGGCAATTGATGTAGTCGGCGCCGGTGCCGCCGGGGCCGACCTTGTCGTAGCGCGACTGAAACCACGCAACGTCCATATTAATGGACTCGCGGTGAACGATGGGAGCGATGGCATCGAAAAATGCGAGTGCCTCCGCGCCGGTTTTTGCACTGACTGTTTCGGCGAGCTTCGCCGAGGTGAGGGGGCCGGTGGCAACAATCACGCTGTTCCAGCCGGCGGGAGGCGTTTCAATTTCCTCGCGGCGGATTTCGATCAATTTATTGCCTTCGATTGCGGCGGTCACGGCGGCGGAAAAGCCTTCGCGGTCCACCGCCAGCGCCCCGCCGGCCGGAACCTGATTGGTGTCTGCGGACTGAATGATGAGCGAACCCATTCGCCGCATCTCATAGTGGAGAAGGCCAACCGCGTTGGTCTCGTTGTCATCGGCCCGGAATGAATTGGAGCAGACCAGTTCCGCCAGTCCGTCCGTCTTGTGGGCGGCGGTACCGCGTATGGGGCGCATTTCATGCAGCACCACCGGCACGTCCTGGCGGGCGATCTGCCATGCAGCTTCAGACCCTGCGAGGCCTCCGCCAATAATGTGAACCGGCTGTTTCATGAGGCTGTTGTCACGTTCATACAGGGGAGCGTCAAGCCTCGGGGACCAAAAGAAAACGCCCGCCAAAGGGCGGGCGTTTAAGGCTCTGATGCAGCGGCGGTTCAGCGGACGGAGTTCGCCGCGTGGCGCGCGATGGCGTCGATCTGCGTGCGGGCCACGCTGATGTCGGCGAGCGTCCGGTCGTCCAGACGCATCAGTTCCGCATAGGTACGGTTGTAAACCTGCCACCGGCGGTACAGTCTGACAAAATATCCAAGGATCATGGTCGTCTCTTCTTTTTGGCGCCGGAATGTGGGACGGCGCGTGCCCAATTGTCTAGCAGCAAACTAGACCCGGATTCGGGACCGGGTTAGCCCCAGCGCGGCAAGCCAGCTTTGCGGGAAACGCATGAGCGCCACACCAATTCTTCACATTTGAAGCGTGCAGAGGTGCTGGCTTGGATTCCGAAACGTGATAGAGACGCGCGAGCCAAGCCGGGGGATCGTTATGGCGAAAAAGTCGAAGAAGTCCGCGAAGAAGAAATCGAAGCCGAAATCTGCCAAAAAACCGGCAGCCAAAACCGCTAAGCCGAAGGGTCCGAAAACGCTGTTCGTGGTGCCGCCGGTTTATGTGCCGGTTGCAGGCACCGGCGAACAGTTCCAGGTCCGCCGCATTTACTGCATCGGACGGAATTACGCGGCCCATGCGCGTGAAATGGGTTCGGACCCGGATCGTGAGCCACCGTTTTTCTTTCTGAAGCCGACCGACGCCATTCAGGTCGTGATGCCGGGGAAGGTTGCGAACCATCCATATCCGTCGCTGACCAAGAATTATCAGTATGAAGTCGAGCTGGTTGCCGCGCTGAAATCCGGCGGCAAGAATATCAAGGCCGCCGATGCGCTGAAGCACGTCTATGGCTATGCCGTCGGCCTCGACATGACCCGCCGCGATTTGCAGATCGGCATGCGCGAGCAGAAGAAGCCATGGGACATCGGCAAGAGCGCCGACCACGGTGCGCCGATCGGTCCGATCCATCCGCTGGCGAAAACCGGCCACTTCTCCAAGGGCGCGATTTCGCTCTCGGTGAACGGCGAGGTGAAGCAGACATCGGACCTGACGCATATGATCTGGAGCGTCGCCGAGCAGATCGAAAAACTCTCGGAAGCCTTTGAATTGAAGGCGGGTGATTTGATCTATTCCGGCACGCCGGAAAATGTCGGGCCGGTGCAGAAGGGTGATTTGCTCGTTTGCAAGATCAAGGGTCTGCCCGACCTTTCGATCAAAATCAGCTAGCGCAAATGCCGGCGTTGCCGAAGGCGTTGTTTTTCGATGTCTTCGGCACGCTGGTCGATTTTCGTTCCAGCATTGCCCGCGAGACCGAGCGTATCCTGAAACCGCTCGGCCATTCGCTCGACTGGCCTGCTTTCGCCGACGCATGGCGCGATGAATACCAGCCCACCATGGAAGAAGTGCGGGCAGGGCGGATGCCGTTTTCCAAGCTCGACGTGCTGCACCGCTATAATCTTGAAAAAATCCTGCCGCGTTTCAATGTGCCCGGATTGAGTGAAGAGCAACTGACGAACTTGAATCTCGCATGGCATCGGCTGGATGCCTGGCCGGATGTGACGCCGGGCCTGAACCGGCTGAAAAAACAATTCCTGCTTGCGCCCGTATCCAACGGAAATATCTCGCTGCAAGTCGATCTCGCCCGCCGCAACGGATTTCCGTGGGACGCAATCCTCGGCGCGGAAGTGGCAGGCGACTACAAGCCGAAGCCGCGCGTCTATCTTGCTTCATGCGAAGCATTCGATCTAAAGCCGCATGAGTGCATGATGGTTGCCTGTCACAGCAACGATCTTCAGCACGCCGCTTCGCACGGTCTGCGTACCGCGCATATCGCGCGTCCAACGGAACATGGTACGGGGAAGGGCGAGACCGCTCCAAGCGTTACGGTGGATTATGCGGCGGGCAATCTGGAAGATCTGGCGGGAAAACTCGGTGCCTGAAAACTATCCGGCGGGAGCCATAATCGGGCCGGAAGGAAAATACTGATCTATCTCGCGGCTGACGACGTGATAGCACTCGCAAGCCCGCTCTTCGAGTTTTTTGCGCTCAAGAATCTCGATACGGCCGCGCTGATAGCGGATCAGGCCTGCATCCTGTAGCGCGCTCGCCACCATGGTCACGGTCGTCCGACGGACGCCGAGCATCTGTGCGAGAAATTCCTGCGTGATCGGCACTGTGTCGCTGTCGCCGCGGTCGCGGGATTGCAGGAGCCAGCGGCAGAGCCGCGCTTCCGCTTCATGCAAGGCATTGCAGGCGCAAGATTGCTGGACCTGTGCCAGCAACAATTCGTTGTGGCGCACGATGATGTCGCGAATGTCCGTGCTTTGCTCAACGACGGCTTGAAATTTAACGGTCGGGATTTGCGAAGCGTGGCCGGGCATCTGAACGACGCCCCTTGTAAAGGCATGACGCGGGCCGAGGCCGGACACCGCGCCCACGGCGCCTTCGCGGCCAACCGTAGCGGTTTCAATCGACTCGCCCTGTTTCATAACCGCGACAAGCGAGATCATTCCACTGTGCGGGAAATAAACATGGTCGATCCGCTCGCCTTGTTCCTGAAGCATAGTGCCCTGAATCATAGGCACTTCTTTTAGATGCGGCTTCAGCAAAGCAAGATCTGCCGGACGCATCGCCAGCAGCAAACGATTTCTAAAATTATTCGACCCGTGCATTCAGTCTCCTTCAAGACACAAAGCAGTCCCCTTCACGCGCCATGCGGCGTGTGGGTCTCCGGCCACCGCCGGAGTTTGAATTGTTCGAATACGAGCCCGCGAGGCAGCATAGGCGGGCTTATTGGGAACCGTCTGTGCGGTACCTGACACGCACGCACGAACACTGTGGACGATGCCCGTGTGCCCGGAAAACGCGCTTCGGACGGAAGAAGTTCCGAATTGGACAGCTATATTTACCTGAAGGCTGGAAACAGCTTTTAAGGCTTTGGTGACCATGTTCGGTCTGAAGCCGTCCCCGGTTAGCGGTCGAATTACCAAGCTGTGTTTGAACGACAGGCCAGAACAACGGCAAAGAATTTCATCAGGAATTGGAATGCGGGACGACGCAGGGACGCAGGAATTGCAAAAGGTCACGCAAGCTCCAGCAGCTACGCTGCCGAAGCTCGATGCGCCGCCCATGGTCGATATCGATGCGCTGAACACGATCAATCAGCGGCTGTTTGAAACTTCGCTCGACCTCATCCTGGTGGTTGACCGCAAGGGAAAATATCTCCGTGTCAGTCCGAGCTGCCTCAAAATTCTAGGTTATGCGCCGGAAGAACTGATTGGCCGCAGCGGCGTCGGCTTTGTCGATCCCGATGATCTTGAAAAGGTCCGCGCCGAAATGCGTGCCGCGCGCCATGGCCGCGAGGTGCGCCATTTCCAGTGCCGCTACCGGCACAAGCTGGGCAAGGTCGTGCCGATCGACTGGACCGGCATCTGGACCGAAGTGGAACAACAGCACTTCTTCATCGGGCGCGACATGAGCGAGCGCATAAAGCTGGAAACGCAATTGCGGCATGCGCAGAAAATGGAAGCAGTTGGCCGCCTGACCGGCGGCATCGCCCACGACTTCAACAATATTCTGACTGTGATCCACGGAGCGGTCGAACTGCTGACGCCGCAATTGCGCAACGACGAAATGCTGTTTCCGCTGTTGCAAGCGGTGGACGAGGCGGCCGAACGCGGCGCGCAGCTCACCCAAAGAATGCTTGCCTTCGCGCGCAAGCAGCCGCTGCGCTCGCAGGCAATCGACATGAACGACATCGTGAACCGCGCGGCGAAGCTGTTGCAGCGGACATTGGGAGAAGACATCGCGCTGAAAACCAGCCTGTCAGATGGCTTGTGGACTGCCAGTGCCGATGCGTCGCAGCTTGAGGATGCGATTTTAAATCTGGCGGTCAACGCGCGCGATGCGATGCCGACGGGCGGTCATCTCATTCTGGAAACGGAAAATGTTGTGCTCGACACACAGTCTTCCGTGGAATTCGCCGATATTGCTTCTGGCGAGTACGTGGCGCTGATCGTGACGGATTCAGGAACAGGGATGCCGCCGGATGTAATCGAGCGGGCGTTCGAGCCGTTCTTCACCACGAAGGATGTGGGCCGCGGAACCGGTCTCGGCCTCAGCATGATTTACGGTTTTGTGAAACAGTCCGGCGGTCACGTGAAGATTTACAGCGAAATGGGCCACGGCACGAGCATCAAGATTTTTCTGCCGAGATCGGATCAGGAAGCCAGGCCCGTTGCGCGTGAGGAAGCTGAAGGAATCGTTCGCGTCAAAACGGGCGAGCGGATTCTGGTGGTTGAAGATTCCGCTTCTGTTCGTTCAGTCGCGGTGAACATGCTGCAAAGTCTGGGCTACGAAGTCTTGCAGGCCAGCGACGGAAAGATCGCGCTGGAAATGCTCAAGAGCGTAGGCAATCTCGATCTTCTATTCACCGACCTCGTAATGCCGAACGGCATCAGCGGTCAGGAACTCGCCCGCAGCGCACGCGAACAGCGTCCCGGACTGAAAGTGTTGTTCACTTCGGGTTATTCCGAAAGCTTCCTGAAAGAACGCGGAGACACCCACGGCAAAATCCAGCTTCTCAGCAAACCGTACCGTAAACTGAAACTCGCAGAAGCCATTCGTTCGGTTCTCGAGGAAAAATAGCGAACTGGTATTTCAGCGGTTTCAAGGACATCGCCGCGTCTAGTCGAGTGTAATTCCCGCGCTGCGGATCAACTGGGACCACTTGTCCTGCTCTTTCTTTACATAGTCCGAGAGTTTGGCCGGCTCCAGTTCCATCACCGCGCCGCCGGAAGTTTCAAATCTTTCTTTCATGTCCGGCAGCGATGCCGCGATTTCCTTTTGCAGCCGCGCGATGACCGGGGCCGGAGTTTTTGCCGGCGCGAAAATGCCGATCCACGATTCCACTTCGAGATTGGGGATGCCTTGCTCGGTCATCGTCGGAATATCCGGCGCGGCGGGAACGCGCTTGGCCGTAAGGGTGGCAATCGGCTTCACCTGTCCCGATTTTATGAAGGGCATCGCGCTCGCGGCGGAGTCGAAATAGAGATCGACGCGGCCCGAGATCAGGTCCGGAAAAATCGTCGACGATCCCTTGTAGGGAACATCCAGCATCTTTGTGCCGGTATAATTCATGAAGGCGAGGCTGGTGACGTGCTGGCCGGTGCCAAGACCCGCATGGGCAACCTTGATCGAATCCGGCTTCAGTTTCGCGGCTTCAATGATTTCCTTCGGCGTCTTGTAGGGAAGATCCTTGTTCGCGATCAGGATGTAGGAAAATTGATAGATCAGCGCGACCGGCACGAGATCGGTCTGCGGATTGTAGGGAAGATTTTTGTAGAGCGCCGGATTGAACGCGATATTCGCAAGCCCGCCGACTAAAAGAGTATACCCGTCGGGGGTGGAGGTCGTGACCGCGCGCGTCCCGATCACCGTGCCGGAGCCGGGGATGTTTTCGACGACAAAACTCTGGCCCATCCGCTTCGTGAGCTGATCCGCCAGCAAACGGCCGACGAAATCGTAACTGCCGCCGGTGCCGAGCGGCACCACGATTTTCACCGTGCGATCCGGATAATTCTGGGCGGAGGCGGTGGCCGGAATTTGCAGGGCGATCAGCAGTAAAGCAAAGCAATTTGCGAAGAAGCGCAGGCGCATTTCATCCCCCATCGGTTCCGGTCTGGCGCCGGTTGGGCGGATGATAAGGGGGATTAGCGGCGCGGGGATAGCGGACGAAATCCAGACTTGGCGGCCTTCTTCCGGCAGCCCGATCGCGGGCAAGTATAAGCACACCGGAAGCGGGCAGGGAGGGCCATGCCTGACTGATGCGGCCCATAGGCCGCCCCCGGCGTGCCGTCCGCGAATGCCGCTACGCTTTAGCCCGAACGAATGCGAGAGCGATCATCGCGGCCTTTATGCCCGGTGGAGTCATGCAAACCTCCCTCCGACATTGTGCCGTCTGCAAGCAGACAGCTTGCATTCAGTTTGGACTTGCGCCGCTTCATGTCAAGCGGCAATGCAGATTGTTTGGGGATCGGGAACTTCTCATGCGTCAGGCTAGCTACCAGATTTCCGTTTCGACAAACGGGAAGGGGCTGGTGGAAATCACCAATGAAGTGAAACGCTGGGTGAGTGCGCAGAAAATTTCGAGCGGGCTGCTCACTGTTTTTTGCCGGCATACATCCGCGTCCCTGCTGATTCAGGAAAATGCCGATCCGGACGTGCGCACCGATCTGGAATCCTATTTCGAGGATATCGCGCCGGAGTCGCGGAACTACGTTCACGACACCGAGGGGCCGGACGACATGCCCGCCCATATCCGGACGGCGTTGACCACGGTGCAGCTTTCGATTCCGGTGGCGAAGGGCACTCTGTCGCTTGGGACGTGGCAGGGAATTTACCTGTTCGAGCACCGCAGCAGCCCGCACCGGCGCGAAATTATGCTGCACCTTATTGGTGAATGACCTGATTGGCGCGCCCCGCTGAAACGTCCTAAAATCCGGGCAATGGAGCTGGAAATGAAATCCTTTCGCCTGTCCGCACTGATTGCCGCCATGGCATTCGCCTTGTTGATTGCGCCGCAATGCCTCGCGCAAACGGCGCATCCGCAACCGCACGCAAAACCGCACGCACCGAAGCACGGCCATAAACTCAGCGAGCAGGAGATCATGCAGCGTCAGGCTGACACCCATGTCTATCTCCTGCGCGGACTGTTCGGAATTTTCTCGACCGGCATGGACGATCTCGCCGGCAAGCTGAAGGTGCAGGGCTATCGCGCCGCGGTCTATCAGTGGGACAACTGGGGTGCCGTGGTGAACGCGATCCATGGCAACTATCAGAAGGGTCACCGCGGCCCCGTGGTGGTGATCGGTCATTCGCTCGGCGCGAATGTGACTTTCGATGTCGCCAGCGATTTGCAGGGCAAGCAGATTCCGGTGCTGCTGGGCGTGATCTTCGACGCGACCGAAAGGCGGCAGGTTCCGGCCAACGTGGACACCTTCATGAATTTCTATTCGCGCAAGGATGGCTACGGTCACAGCGCCGATCCGGGTCCGGGCTTCACCGGGCTGATCGAGAATCACGATCTGAGCGAGACGGGGGTCAGTCACGTTTCGATCGATCAGCTGGTTCCCTATCACAACATGGTCATGGACAAGCTGGCTAACCTGATCAGCCGCTAGGCACCGCGCGAAATCGTGATGAAGTGGCCCGTTCCGGGGCGTTCATCGCTTTAACCCTGTGGCTTTTCGGCACTAGCCCGCAGCACCCGGCGGGACTAGTTTCCGGGCGAAATCCAGTAATCCCCAAGGTGATGGCCCCATGCGTTCCATCCGTTTTCTGAAGCTCTCCTCGCTCCTCCTGATGGCGCCGCTGCTCGGCGGCTGCCTCGGGGACGCGGCCTATGACTACATGCCCGGCGCCAAGGTGCGTTACGAGAACACGCCCGCCGGCCAGGTGAAGGTGCGCGACCCGATCCGCTTCAGCAATTTCCTCGGTCAGGAAGTCACCATCGGAAACTACATTCCGAAGGAGACGGTCGCATTCACCGAGAAGCATTCGCCCGGCACCATCGTCATCAAGACCAGCCAGCGCCGTCTTTACTATGTGCTCGGCGACGGCAAGGCGATCCGCTACGGCATCGCGGTCGGCGAGGAAGGCCGCGCCTTCACCGGCACCGCGCAGGTTTCGCAGAAGCGCGAATGGCCGGACTGGCGTCCGCCGGAAGAAATGCGCAAGCGCAAGCCGGAGCTTCCGGTCCACATGGCCGGCGGCAAGGACAACCCGCTCGGCTCGCGCGCGATCTATCTCGGCAGCACGCTCTATCGCATTCACGGCACCAACGCGCCGTGGACGATCGGCGGCGCTGAGTCTTCCGGCTGCATCCGCATGGTGAACGAGGACGTGGAAGATCTCTACAACCGCACCAAGATCGGCACCACGGTGGTTGTGCAGCGGTAAGCTGGTTTTTTCTACAAACTGCTGAGTTTCCGTATTCCACCCGTCATGGTTGTGCCGCATACTGGGCGCGATTGATGGGGAGGGTGGAATGGCGGTCGGTTTCGTTGCGCGCCGTAACGACGGCGACAAGGTTTGGCTGTTCAAGGAAAAGGACGGCGCAAAAGTACGCGACGTGCGCTGGGGCGATTTTCTGAACGTCGAGGAAAATTCCGCCGATGGCTGGACCAAAATCAAATGGGGCAGCGATCAGCTTTTCATTCGTACCGAAAATGTCACGAACACCCGCCCGCTTGAGGTGATTTTCTTAGATGTCGGGCAGGGTGACGGATGCATCCTGATTTTGTCCGAAACCGGCGCCAAGGAAAAAATCATCGTCATCGACGCCGGTGTTTCCGACAACATGATGGGCTTCATCAAGTGGCGGTTCGGCAAGCTGACTGACGATCTGCATTGCCACGCCGCCGTCATCACCCATTCCGATCAGGATCATTACGGCGGCTTCCAGCCGATCTTCGAGCATGACAGGATTTCTTTCGAACGCGTCTATCACAACGGAATCGCGGAACGCGCAGGTGCCGATCTGCTCGGGCCGAGCGACACCGCAAACCGCATGCTCACCGGCATCATGGAAACACACGACCAGATAAAGACGCTTTATTCCGATCCTGCGGTGCGCGACAGCAAGAAATATCCGAAGCTCATCCATACCGCGATCAGCGAGGGACGGGTTCAAAAAATCGAAATGCTCTCCACTGAGCACGGCACCAAGGCGGACGGAAAATGCTGGGTGCCGAAATTCGCTCCTGGCGATGACAGCAAGGCCAAGATCGAAATCGTGGGTCCGGTACCGAAAATGGTGGGTGGCAAGGCGCAACTGCGCTGGTTCGGCGACAAGATCGGCTCGACGACGCTGAACGATGGCAAGACCAAGAACGGCCATTCCGTCATCCTGCGGCTCACGATTGGAAAATTACGTCTTCTCTTCGGCGGCGATCTGAACAAGCCGGCGGAAGACCATCTGCTCCGCCATTACAGCGGAATTGCCGCGAACAAACCGCTTGCGGACTCAGTCCCCGAAGCGTCGAAGCGGCTCTCCGCCGACATCATGAAATGCTGCCACCACGGCGCGTCGGATGTGACCGATGAATTTCTGAAAGCAGTGAATCCGATGGCTTATGTTGTCTCCTCCGGCGATGAGGAGAGCCATGCCCATCCGCGCCCCGATCTTCTTGGCCGTCTTGGCAAGCAGGGGCGGGGCGAAGCACCCTTGATCTTCTGCACCGAAATCCTGCGCTCGACGCGCGAGAAAGGCCGCGAGGAGGATTTCAAGAAGCTGCGGGATCTGGACAAAAAGATCGACAATCCGGCGACGCCGGAGGCCGAACGCACCGCGCTGCAAAAAGAGCGGACCGAACTCCAGGATCACATCCAGAAGCGCAATGTCGGCGTTTACGGCGCGATCACGATGCGCAGTGACGGCGAGCATATCGAGCTTTCATTCCGGCTCGAAAGGCCGCGCGGCAAGCAGCTATGGCAGTCATATTTGCTGCACCACGATCCGGCCAAGGGTTGGGTGCTGGAGAAAGACGCGCATTGAGCGGTTTTTTTTTGCGCGCCGGTCGAACGCGCGGCGCGAACAACGCCGCATGAATGCTTCGCCTCGCATTTTGCGTGGGGGATTCGGTTTTCATACAGCGGGTCATTCGCGCGGGCGGATTTCGCCCCGCGTCATGAATGGGGAGACGGAGCGCCGAAAGGCGCATGGTCTTCCGTTTTGTCGTCCGCCTTGCGATCGGCGGACGTTTCGCCTTCCAGCACTCCGTCGCGGCGTCTTCCTTACGGCCCGGGCCGCGCT
>CAZUJE010000076.1:0-14035 GCA_964620215.1 uncultured Hyphomicrobiales bacterium | reverse complement strand
AGAATTTCCGGCAGGTGTTTCGGGGCAAGACCAAGGCCGGGCCGGATCGAACGCACATTGTCTTCAGTAAGCTTCTCACCCTTCTCGATATTTTTAACAGCATAAAGCGACCGGCGAAACGCGGCGTTGCCCTGCTCGCTCGGCTCACGCTCATAGGACACGCTACCCAACGCGCTGAAGGAAAGACGGCAGGCATCAACCAGTTGCCGCAATTCATCCGGCTCCAGCGAAAACGCGGCGTCAGGTCCGCCGTCAGCGCGGGCGAGCGTCAGATGCTTTTCGATGATGGATGCCCCGACCGCCACCGCCGCCGTCGCGACGCTCGTTCCCAAAGTGTGATCGGAAAGACCGGCGACCACATCGAACTTTGCCGCGAGATCGGCAATCGTACGCAGGTTCATGTCTTCGGCGGGCGCCGGATAGGCGCTGACGCAATGCAACAGCGCCAGCGACTTGCATCCGCTTTCGCGCGCGGCAGACACTGCTTCCCCGATCTCGAAAAATTCCGCAATTCCGGTCGAGAGAATAATCGGCTTTCCCGTTGCGGCGATGCGTTTGATGAGCGGCAGATCCACAGCCTCGAACGACGCGACTTTGTAAGCCGGCACGCCCAGGCTCGCCAGAAAATCCACCGCGGTCGGATCAAACGGAGAGGAAAAAGCGCTGATGCCGAGATCACGCGCATGTTCAAACAGACGCGGATGCCAGTCCCATGGCGTGTGCGCCTCGCGATAAAGATCGTAGAGCCTGCGGCCGTTCCAAAGCCCGCCGAAAATCGTAAACCCCGGACCATCGTGATCGATCGTGATCGTGTCCGCGGTGTAGGTCTGTAATTTCACGGCGTCGGCGCCCGACGCTTTCGCGGCGTCGATCAGGCGCAATGCGCGCGAAATATCACCGTTATGGTTGCCGGAAAGCTCGGCAATCACATAAGGTGGCTGACCCGGCCCGATCTCGCGGCCATCGATCGAGATGGCTTTACTCACGCAGGAACACTCCTCATCAGATCGTCGGCGGCGTGGGTGTATCCCGCCTTGGTGAAAGCAGCAACCGAGGCTTTGTTTTCCGGCAGGATGGATGCGTCAAAAGCCGCACTGGGCACGCATTTCCTCGCGAGCTTCAGGGCAGCAACACCGATGCCCCGCTTCTGGTGGCTGGCGGCGACGAGGAGATTAACTTCGTAGTTGGATTGTGCTTTTCCATCGAGGCGAACGAAGCCACAGGCTTCGCCATTGCAAAGCACGATAGCAAAAACGCGATTTGGATCGTTCACCGCCGCTGGAAACCAGTGCGAATGTTCCTGCTCCGTGGGCGGCTTCGGATTGCGGGAATGGCGTCGTGCGTTCGGTTCTCGTTGCCAGTTCAAGACCAGATTTTGATCTTCAGGCTCAACGCGGCGCAACTGGATTCTTGCGTCACCCTTGGCGATTTCATTTCCTGAAAGGGCGATCGCAATTCTGCGAGCGCCATGTCCGTCGGTCAGCCCTGAGGCTGCCGCCGCCATTTTTATCAGCCAAGCTGGGTCATCACGCACTTCCTCAATTGTTTTTCTCAATCTCTCGGCCGAAACGGATTTAACCTCGCCGAGATCAATCGCTGCCCCCGCTCCATGCAAGGCTTGCGCGATGTCGCGCTGGTTGTCCGCAATCGTCACAAGTATTGTGGGCAGACCGAGTGCGGCTCTCTCCCATGCAGTCGAACCGCCACCCCCGATCGCAAGATCGGCGGCACACATCAGTTCGGCCATTTTGTTTGTGCCGACATGAAAAGCCGCGATGTTGCCGTAGCGATTCTGCAAGTCCTTGATCGCAGTAGCCGCACTGCCAATCGCAACATCGATCTTTGGCCTCGGCGAAATTTGTTCAAGCGCAGCCAAAGCGAGCCCTGTGCCATTGGCCGGATCGCTCCCACCGAAGGAAACCAACACCCGTTTGACTATTTCGCCTTTGCGTCTTTCCAGTGCTGTGTCGCGCAATTCGGAAAATTCCGCGCGTAGGGGGGCATATTTTGGCCCAAGCAAAATCCGGCAGGCATCGCTCACAAAGCGCGGGCGATAAATCAGGTCCGTAAGTCCGGCATTGGAATTGATGAGAAGATCACACTCATGAGCCCGGCTGGTCTTGTCCTCAAGCACAGCAATCCGATCGGTAAATTTGCACGTGGCTAATTCAAATTCCTTGCCGAGATTATAGTGATCGGCCACGAGCAACGCGGCGTGTCCCGGTAACGCACGGTCAATGGCCTTTGCCTGTTCGCTTTCGGCCGCGCCTGCGGCTTCGATCAACCGCCACTTTTTTGCAGCAAGCGCAGGTACCGTTTCCACTGTTCCTTTGGATATGACGAACACCGGCTCAAACCCCAGCCGTTCCAGTTCTTCCGCCAGCGCCATGCAGCGCATGACATGACCTGTCCCGGCTTCAGGACTCGCATCACAACGCATGACGGCAAGATTGTTCATGCGCGGGCCACGCGCCGGGCACGGTTGATTTCCGCAAGTTCTGGCAATGAGGCGAGCAAGTCATATGTCTTGCGCCATCCGAAAATAACCGGCGCTGGCGGAAGAATCTTGAACACCGCCCGCATGAATTCGAGATCTTCCGGGTAGTCCAGCGTCCAGCGTTGTTCGCGCGCCTCTCCGTCCGGTCCGGCAAGGCTGGCGCGCAGAATAGAATTATCCGTCCTCAGCCAGGGCGTCACATGCTCGCGTGATGCCGCGTCTTTCGCGTTTTCATCGGCCCGCACCAATGCAGCATATGTAAATGCCTCGCAATCGAGCCCATGCGGAAATGAAGGCGGCATGTTGTTCGCGCTGTAGTCGGCTTTCCTTTCAGCGCACAACGAAAGAACCTGTGCGCAAAGTTCCGGATCGATCAGCGGGCAATCGGCGGTCACACGCAGGATGACATCCACTGATAAGGACTCCGCCGCCAGCCGGTATCTTTTCAAAACATCTTCGAGAGGGCCACGCACCACACTCGCGCCCGAGCGTTCAGCCAACTCGGCGACAGGATAATCTTCATCCTGATCGGAAGTCGCACAGACCACCGCGTCCACTCCGCGAACCGCGAGACAGCGGCGCAGCACTTCTTCAAGCACCGTGCGCGGTCCCAACGACAGCAACACTTTTCCCGGCAACCGTTTCGAGCCATGCCGCGCCTGAACGACAATCGCCGTTCTCACGGCCTCACTCCGGCAAGACTGGAAATTTCACCGGCAACTCGACGCACATCGGCGTCGGTCATGGCCGGGAACATGGGAATCGAAAGACAGCGTGCGTAATAGGCTTCCGCTCCCGGCATTTTCATGTTGCCGTAGCGTTGCCGGTAATAAGGCTGCGTATGGACCGGAATATAATGCACCTGCGAGCCGATGCCACGCGCTTTCAGCTCGGTCATGAATTTCGCGCGCGTCGTGTCCAGCGCGGCAAAGTCGATCAGCAATGAATAGAGATGCAAACCATGCGGCGAACTCCCGCGCGGAACGGCGCGGATAGCGGGTGTGAGCGGCGCGAGCAGCTTGTCGTAAAGCGAGGCGATTTCATTCCTCCGCTTCCAGAAACCCGGCAGTTTCTTCAATTGGCTGATTCCAAGCGCGCAAAGAATATCCGGCATCCGGTAATTCCAGCCGATCTGCGGCATTTCGTAAAACCACGGATCCTGACTGACGCCTCGTTTCATTCCATGACTGCGTAGCTCTTTCATTCGCGCGGCTGCGTTATCATCGAGCGTGGTGACGATACCGCCTTCGCCAGTCGCAATGGCTTTCACGGGATGAGTGGAAAAACACGCCGCGAAGGAATGCTTGGCAGCGCCTGCATCCGGCACCCCAAGGGCATGGCAGGCATCTTCAATGAACAAAGTTCCGTTTTTCGCGGCAACTCCGCCGAGCGCCGCCATATCGCAAACGCGCCCGCCAAGATGAACCGGTAGAGCCGTTTTCACTTTACCTTTCGCGGAACTGATCGCGGCCTGAAGGGTGTCCGCAGTCATCAACCCGCTCTCGGGATCGACATCGGCGAATATCACTTCCGCTCCCGTCATCCGCACCGCATTCGCGGTTGAAAGAAACGTAATGGTGGGAACGACAGCAAAATCGCCCTCGCCAAGGCCGGCCGCCATCGCAGCAAGATGCAAGGCGGCGGTTCCACTGTTGCAGACGACCGCCTGTTTCGCCCCCGTCGCACGCGCGAAATCCTGTTCAAATTGTTCGACCAAAGGTCCGGTGGTGAGAAAATCGCTTCGCAAGGCGGCACTGACCGCCGCAACATCGTCGTCATCGATGGTTTGCCGCCCATAGGGCAGAAACTTCGGACTATTGCTCATGCCACCTTGTGTCCGATGAGCTGGTTCAGCGCATCGGCATCGAGCCATTCCGGATTGCGTTCGGAAGAATAGCGGAAATCCTCGGCCACCGGTTTCGCGCCGGCCTTTTTCAAATGCGCATCCGACCAGTCCACAATCGGCGGACGGATCACATAACGGTCCTCGATCTCGATGGTCGCGCGCGAATCGTCTTCGGTAATCATGACTTCGTGCAGCTTTTCGCCAGGGCGAATGCCAACATTCTCGTGCGGCAGCTTTGGCGCCATCGCGCGCGCAAGTTCTGTCATTTTCATCGAGGGAATCTTCGGCACGAAGATTTCGCCGCCCTGCATCAGCGCAAGTGAACTGAGCACGAACGAAACCCCTTGATCGAGCGTGATCCAGAAGCGCGTCATACGCTCGTCTGTAATGGGAAGCGACTTCGCGCCTTTTTTGATCAAGCTTTCAAACAGTGGAACGACCGAGCCGCGCGAGCCGAGCACGTTTCCGTAACGCACGACCGAAAATTGCGCGCCCTTATCGCCCGACAAATTATTCGCCGCCACCATAATCTTATCGGAGGCGAGCTTGGATGCACCGTAAAGATTGATCGGGTTGGCGGCCTTGTCCGTGGAAAGCGCCACTACTTTTTTCACGCTGGTGCGAAGCGCCGCTTTCACCACGTTCTCCGCGCCATGCACGTTCGTCAGGATGCATTCGAACGGATTGTATTCGGCCGTCGGGATGATTTTCAGTGCGGCGGCGTGAACCACCAGATCGATGTCCCGCATTGCGAGTTCAATGCGCGACATATCGCGCACATCGCCGATGAAAAAACGCAGCCGCGAAAACTGAGCGGGAAATTCCGCGCGAAGTTCGCGCGCCATGGAGTCCTGCTTCTGTTCGTCGCGCGAAAAGATCACCAGCCGGCGTGGCGTGTTGGCCTTCAGAAGATGCCGGACCAAAGCCTGCGCGAACGAGCCGGTTCCGCCGGTCACGAGCATCGACATGCCGGAAAGATCGGCCGCGGGCTTATCGAATTTACGGTGAATGCTGTTGGCCATTGGCGAGAACTCGACACCCCCCGCGCCATGCCCGGCGCGGCCCCGGCGGCATTTCACGCAGATGCGCGAACCCGTCAAAGGTTTTTTGGCTGAGCTTGGTAAATGCCGCGCCCGAAGGGCTGTTTATCGGCATTTTTGGGTGGTGGTGCCGCAAGAGGGACTCGAACCCCCGACCCCGTCATTACGAATGACGTGCTCTACCAGCTGAGCTATTGCGGCTTGCCGCCCTGATAGCGGGGCAACCCTTAATTTTCAAGAAGCGGGACGAGCAAACCAGTCGAACAGGCGGAAGCGCTTGGCGGTTGCGGGTGTTTCGGGATCGAATTCCGGGCCGGGATCGTCCGGCAAGGGAGGCTCCGCAACCACCGGGCTGAATGGAGGCTTCAATTCGGTTCGGACACGGCTATCGGCTGTGACTCCCGGTTTTGGCGCTGGCCGCACGGCTTCCAGCTCGATTTTGCCGGCTTGTGGCTGGGATACGGGTTTGGATTTTACTTCCTGCACAAGCATTGGACCCGCCGTCGATTCAGGCGGCACAGTCCAGGCAAAGGCATCCACTTTTCCGCTGAGCGGAGAAGCCGGCAGCCATTGATCCGAAATGTAACCATCCGCGACCCATACCGGATCGCGTTTCGCGCGCACCGCCCGCGCGGTCCATTCGCGCGCCTTGCCATGATCGCCAAATTCCTTGGCTTCGATTTCCGCCATCAAGAGACAGGTACGCTGGGTCGGGTCCGCGAGCAGCGGCTCCAGCATCTGGCGCGCTTGGTGGAAATCGTTAGCGTCGATCGCCGCGCGTGACACCGCGAACATGGATTCCGGATTGGCCGGCGCTTTCTTCGCAAGCGACTTCACGCGCTTCAGCCGGTCGCGTGCGGTGTCGCCGGGGCTGAGTTCGGCATAAACATCGGCAAGATCGGGATGCGGCTGTAAAGCCCATGCCTTTTCGACGAGCTTGTTCGCGCGCCGGAGATTCCCCTCGCGGCCTTCCAGCCGCGCGGACAAGGCGACCGCGGGAACAAGATCGGGCGCGAGCTTCGCGGCTTCGGAAGCGAGTTCGCGGGCACGCGGTGGATTGGTCAGTTCGGACGACATTGCCTGTGCTGTGATAAGCGCCGCGCGCTGACGTTTACCCGTAACTTTGGGAATCGCTTTCGCTGCGATCTGCCGGTCGAGCGCTTCCAAGGCACCGTCCCACATCCCGTTACGCGAATTGAATTCGATCAGCGCCTCGCCCGCCCAGGTCAGCGCCGGGTCGGTATGCGCGGCTTCTTCCGCGAAGGCGAAGGCGGCATTGGAGTCGTTGCGCCTGCGCGCTTCGATATAAAGCCCGCGCAGGCCGAGCGCCTTTGTGTCCTGATGCTCAAGCATTTCACGGAATTCCGCTTCCGCTGCTTGCGCATCGCCATTCAGCTGTGCCGCTTGCGCGGCAAGTAAAAGTACCAGCGGTTCCTTGCCGAGAAGTCTTTGGGCACTTTCCGCGGAACGCTTCGCCTCATAGGCATTGCCGGTGCCGATCGCAATCAAGCCGCTCGAAATCGCCTTCCAGCCGCGCAATTGCCGGCGTTCATGCACATAGGCGGTAACGCGATTCGGAGTCGTCACTAAATAACGCAGCAGCGACCAAAGCGAGATTGCGGAGGAAAGCAGAACCAGCAACGCAACCAACGCCACCGTTACAGAAGTGGAAATCCGCCAGCCCTGCCACGTCATGACGATTTCGCCGGGTCTGTCCACAATCCATGCGGTCCCGAGCGCGATCAGGGTAACCGCAATAAGAAAAACCAGAATGCGGATCATGATTTCGGCTGCTCCGGCGCGGCTAGAGCGGCATCCATCAGTTTCTTCACGGCGAGTTCGGCGGCCCGGCGCTTGTTCGCTTCCGTGATCCACGCCGCCGCATCAGATTTCACGGAATCGGGAAATTTTGCCGTTTCGGAAAGCGCGGCATCGAGATCCCCGCGAGCAAGTTGCGTTTCGATACGGGCCAGCACCGATTCCGGGTCGTCCCCTTGCGGCTCGCCAATCTTGCGAACTTGCACCAGGTTCGTCGCGTTAGAATAGAGCCGCGAGAGAAATCCGCTGCCCTCTTCTTTTTTGTGCAGAAGCTTCGGCACAAGCGCGGTGAACTGTGCGGCAAGATTCGATACGGTAGGAATTCCTCTCGCCGCCGTCTGATCCAGAAATTCAAGAGCAGCCGCCTTTGATCCGATTGCCGCGCGCGCCGCGCCAAGTTCCTGCGAGAACGGCTTGCCCGAATTGATCGCGGCGGTGAGCGCATTCAGTGCCGACATCTCCTTCGCAAGTTCCGAGCTTACGGATGATCTGCTTGCCGCTGCGAGTGAAGACATTCGCGTGTCGAGCGCAGCGATGCGTGAAGACAGAGATTCAATCGCTGCCGTCACGGCCGGCTGATCGCCTTGCCCGCCGAGCTTCTTCAATTCTGCCAGAGCTTCACGAAGTTCCTTGGATGTCGCTTCAAGTGCGGGGTCGGGTTGCGCCACGGCGGTAGAGCCTTCGGAGCGCTTTTCCGTAAGCTTCTTTTCCGTCTCTGCAATTGCAGACGTCAGCTTGTCGATCCGCTGGCTGAGCGCTGCCGTCTCAGGATTTGCAGGAGACTGTTTCGACATCGCCTCGATGCGCGCGGACAGCGAGGCGATCTCGCGCGTCAGAGCGGCGTCCGCCGATCCTCCCGGCTGAGGTGAAAAATAAGGAAGCAAAAAATATAACGCTGCCGCTCCCGCTAAGGCGCCGACACCCCCGGCAACCAGGGCCGGAATGAACGTTCTTGCATTCATGCTCGAGTTGCTTGGTTGCTTTGATTCCGGCTGTTCGGGTTTCGGCTTGGGCTGCGGCTTGCCGTCGTCGCCGACTTCGGTGGCTTCCAGCTCGATCACAGGCGGGTGCCGGCGCGGCTTCTCATTTTTCCCGCTGGGAGGCATGTCGTCCGGACGATCCCCCTCGGCCATGGCTTCCTCGCAAACTGCTCGTTATTGGATAAACCCGTGCGGAAATCGCCGCAACCTTATCTATCAAATGATGGACAGAAGTGTGTTTTCGTCGGGCTGGGCCGCTATCTTGGCCTTGCCGCCCCCTGCGAGAATTGGCGCAGCCACGGCCTCTGACAAACAAAGGTGGCGCAAGCCGGACAGCTTGCCTGTCAGCCCGGCCCTTTCCATCAGCGTTACGAACATCGCCGCGCTGCGAGGCGAATAATGCAACACCGCATCGATATTGCCCTGCGCGATGGCCTCAATAGTCTCGGACGAAAGCGAGGCCGCCGCTCGCATCCGGTACAGAACACACGTCGCCACTTCGATTTTTGGAGCAAGCAAAGCGGAAAACGCTTGCGCACGATGCTCGCCTGCCAGATGCAATAACCGTGAGCCAGGCTTTACTCGTTCGGTCAGAAGCCTTGCGAGATCCGAAACATCACCCTGAGAATAAGTCACCTGCTCGAAGCCGGCAGCTTTAAGAGCCTCCGCCGTTCGGGCGCCGACAGCAAAGGCGGGTATCGACAAGAGGGTACTTAATTTCTCAAGATTGTTTGCCGCGCGCACCGCATTGGCGCTCGTCACGGCAATTCCGTCGAATTTCCCGGAAGGCAGTTTCGGGTTTGCTGTCAATTCAAGCGTCAGCAGGGAATCCACCAGCGCTTCATGGCCCATTTCCATAAGCCTCGTTCTGGTGCGTGAGGCGTCCGGTTCGGGCCGGGTGACAAGAATACGCACGGATCAGGCCGTCAGTACGCCTGCGGGTGCCCGCGCCCGCAATTCACGCCCCGCATCGGCTCCCAGTTTTTCCGCGTCTGAAACTAGACCCTCGCGCCGGGTGTCCACCATCTCCTTGCCATCCGGGGAGATGACGAGGCCGTAAAGCGAAATGCGGGCGCCTTCGACGATTGCATGTCCCGCGATCGGCGCACGGCAGGAACCGTCAAGCTCGGCCAGGAACGCGCGCTCGCATTTCAATGCGATTGAAGTTGGCGCGTGGTCGATACTGCGAACAAGTTTTTCAGTCGCGTTGTCCCCGATCCTGATTTCAACAGCGATTGCACCCTGCCCGCACGAAGGCGGGAAAATTTTCGGATCGAGAATTTCCGTCACCCTGTTTTCAAGGCCAAGCCGCTGCAATCCGGCGAGCGCGAGAATAGTCCCGTCGAACGAACCGCTTTCCACTTTCTCCAGCCGGGTATGAACGTTTCCACGCAAGAGTTTCGTTTGCAAATGCGGATGCAGCCGCTTTGAGAGCGCCTCGCGCCGTACCGAAGCCGTACCCACCACCGCACCTGCCGGGAGTTCTTTCAGCGTGCGAACATTGCGGCCGACAAATACATCGCGCGCATCCGCGCGCGGCGGACATGCCGCAAGCATCAGCCCTTCCGGCAAAAACGCCGGTACATCTTTGGCCGAATGAACTGCGAGATCGATTTCGCCCGCGATCAGCGCCTCCTCGATCTCCTTGGTGAAGAGACCCTTCCCGCCCACATCGGCAAGCGGCCGGTCGCGCACTGCGTCCCCGCTTGTGCGAACGGTCACAATTTCAAAAGTGTCGTGTGACAGTTTGTTGGCAGCCGCCAGGAGCCCCCGCACTGACTCCGCCTGAGTCAGTGCCAGCGGGCTTCCTCGCGTTCCGATGCGTATTTTGCGCGGATTGACCATTCTGGCGGAAGCCATAGCACACGGTTGGGCTCAAACCGGAAATCCTGCTATGGCCAGCCCTGAGACACGCCGCCCCGGAGATAAATTTGATGCTGGTTCTGGGTATCGAAACAACCTGCGACGAGACCGCTGCGGCGGTGGTCGAGCGCACCGATGACGGCACCGGAAAAATTCTCTCCAATGTCGTCGTGTCGCAGCTCGACGAGCACCGCGATTACGGCGGCGTCGTCCCGGAAATCGCCGCACGCGCTCATGTTGAATTGGCTGACACCATCATCCGCCGCGCGATGGAAGACGCGAATGTGCGGTTTTCCGAACTGGATGCCGTTGCGGCAGCCGCCGGTCCCGGGCTGATTGGCGGCGTGATCGTGGGCCTTACGACCGGCAAGGCCATTGCGCTCGCGACCGGCAAGCCGATTCTCGCGATCAATCACCTCGAAGCCCATGCGTTGACCGCCCGGCTCACCAACCATGTGGAATTTCCTTATCTTTTGCTGCTGATTTCCGGCGGCCACACGCAGCTTGTCTCGGTCGAGGACATTGGCCGCTATACGCTTGTCGGCACAACATTGGACGATGCGCTTGGAGAAGCCTTCGACAAGACAGCGAAAATGCTCGGCCTGCCTTATCCAGGCGGACCTGAGGTCGAACGCCGTGCCGCGTCCGGCGACCCGCACCGTTTCAATCTGCCGCGTCCCATGATCGGCCGTCCTGAACCGAATTTTTCCCTGTCGGGATTAAAGACGGCGATCCGGCTCGAAGCCGAACGCGTCACCCCGCTCACCATGAAAACGATCAACGATCTGTGTGCGGGCTTTCAGGCCGCCATCGTCGATGTGCTTGCCGACCGTGTTCAGGTGGCGCTCGATATTTTACAGGACAGTTACTGGCGTCCGCGCGCGCTCGTGGTCGCAGGCGGCGTCGCCGCCAACAAGGCAATCCGCCTTGCATTGCAGGATTTGACGGACTCGATGTCCACGCGCCTGGTTATTCCGCCGCCTGAACTTTGCACCGACAACGGTGCGATGATTGCGTGGGCAGGGGCAGAGCGGCTGGCGCGCGGCTTCGTCGATGGCATGGACGCCAGTCCGCGCGCACGTTGGCCTCTTAGCACCACGCATGCCCGCGCCACGGCCTGAACGAAAAATGTCTTCCTCGAAAAAAATCGGCGTCATCGGAGCGGGAGCCTGGGGTACAGCGCTAGCCAATGCCGCCAGCCGGGCGGACAATCAGGTCGCGCTGTACGAGCGCGACCCGGAGCTTGCCGCCACGATCGGCCGGAAGCGCATGAACGACCTGTTTCTGCCGGGCGTATCGCTCGAGCCGGGCGTGGCTATTTCATCCTCGCTTAAGGACACAGCCGCTGCCGATCTGATTCTGCTCGTGGTGCCGACGCAGAATTGCCGCGAGGCATCCCAATCGCTGGCGCCTCTCCTGAAAGCTCGAACACCCGTCGTCGTCTGCGCCAAGGGCATCGAGCGCGGCAGGGGAAAATTCGTCACGGAAATTCTGTCCGAGGTCATTCCGCAATGCCGGGCAGCGATTCTGTCAGGACCAAGTTTCGCGGCGGATGTGGCCCGCGGGTTGCCGACGGCCGTTACATTGGCCGCGGAAGATGAAAGCCTTGCCGCTTCTCTATCGGAAACCCTGCGCTCGCCCGCCTTCCGCGTCTATCACACGAGCGATGTCAGGGGCGTCGAGATCGGCGGAGCCGCGAAGAATGTTTTTGCGATTGCCGCCGGCATCGCCGTCGGCCGCAAGCTCGGCGCCAGCGCGCACGCAGCCCTCACGACACGCGGCTTCGGTGAAATGGTGAAGCTCGGCCGCGCCTTTAACGCAAAACAGGAAACCTTGATGGGGTTGTCCGGCCTTGGCGATCTTGTTCTGACGGCTTCCTCTCCGCAATCGCGGAACTTTGCCTTTGGCGTGGCCCTCGGGCAGGGGAAAAAAAGCGCGGAAGCGAGCGGCGGCAAACTCGCCGAGGGTTCATTCACCGCTTCGGTGCTGGTCGAGTTGGCCCGTGCCAAGAAAATCGACATGCCTATTGCGGAAGCAGTGAACGACATTCTGCAACAGAAAGCTGAGATCGGAGAAGCGATCACTCGTCTGTTGGCTAGACCGGTCGGTTCGGAAGCGTGATTCTGCCGGTGGACTATTTTGCCGGAGTGAATAGCGTTATCCGAAGTATTGGAGAGGTTTATGCATTTTGTCGCCTTGTGCCTGGACAAGCCTGACGGCCAGCCCATCCGGCTGGCAAACCGCGCAGCCCATCTCGACTTTCTTCGGTCGAAATCCAAAGAGATCGAGGTTTGCGGCCCGCTTTTGTCCGACGACGGGCAAACAATGATCGGCTCGCTTCTCATTCTTCAGGCCGACACCAAAGCTGAGGCGGAAAAAATTCTGTCCGAAGACCCATACCGGAAGGCAGACCTGTTCTCCTCGGTGAAATTGCACCCCTGGCGCTGGGTTGTCGGCTCGCCTGGCGCCTGAGCGATGGCCTACTGGCTTATCAAAAGCGAACCCGGAACATGGTCGTGGGACGATCAGGTAAAAGCCGGCGCGAAAGGCACCGGCTGGGAAGGCGTCCGCAATCATCAGGCCAAGCAGAACATGACGAAGATGAAGACGGGCGACAGCGCCTTTTTCTATCATTCCGGCGAAGAGAAAAGCGTCGTCGGCGTCACCGAAGTCATTGGTGAGTACCGTCCCGACCCCAGCGACAAGACCGGCAAATTCGGAATGGTCGTCGTGAAGGCATCATCACCCATGCCGAAGCCGGTCACGCTCGCGATGTGCAAACAGGAAAAAAGCCTCGCCAAAATGGCGCTGCTCAACAATTCCCGGCTCTCCGTGCAGCCGGTAACCGGCGCCGAATGGGTTGTGGTTTGCAAGCTGGGTAGGCTGAAACCGGCCTGATCCGCAAAACTTCGGTCGGTTATTCCACCGCGGTGATCCCGCACGGCAACCAAAGTCGTGGGTCTGACTTCTTGTCCTGAAACCGTAGTTTTTGCATAAACTAGCCCCGACAAAAAACGGAGGCCGGTCAGCCGGCCCCAGACGAGCATTCGGGGAGGGTTACAATGTCCGAGAAAATTTATGACGTTCCGGCTGACTGGAAGAGCCGCGCCTTTATCGACGACGCCAAATACAAGGAAATGTACGCACGCTCGATCAAGGATCCGGCTGCTTTCTGGGCCGCGGAGTCCAACCGCATCCATTGGTTCAAGAAGCCGTCCAAGATCAAAAATACTTCCTTCGCCGAGAATAACGTCTCGATCAAATGGTTCGAGGACGGCACCACCAACGCCTCTTACAACTGCATCGACCGTCACCTGGAAAAGCGCGGCAATCAGGTCGCGATCATCTGGGAAGGTGACGACCCCAAGGACGACAAGAAGATCACTTATAAAGAGCTGCACGCGGAGGTTTGCCGTTTCGCCAATGTGCTGAAAGCGCAAGGCGTCAAGAAAGGCGACCGCGTCACCATCTACATGCCGATGATTCCGGAAGCGGCTTACTCAATTCTCGCCTGCGCGCGCATCGGCGCAATCCATTCCGTGATTTTCGGCGGCTTCTCGCCGGACTCCATCGCCGGCCGCATCGAGGACTGCGCTTCCACCGTTGTCGTAACGGCGGACGAAGGTTTGCGCGGTGGAAAAAAAATTCCGCTGAAAGCCAACGTGGATGCCGCTTGCGAAAAAGCCCCCGGCGTCAAGACAGTGATCGTCGTGAAGCGCACCGGCGCTGCGGTGAACATGAAGTCGGGCCGCGATGTTTTTTACGACGAAGCTGCAAAATCCGTTTCCGCCGATTGCCCATGCGAGGAAATGAACGCGGAAGACCCGTTATTCATCCTCTACACATCAGGCTCGACTGGAAAGCCGAAGGGTGTTCTGCACACGACGGGCGGATATTCGCTCTAAGCAGCGATGACTCACGAATATGAGTTTGATTATCCAGACGGCGATATTTACTGGTCCCCGGAGACTGTGGCGTGGGTCACACGGCC
>CAZUJE010000075.1:0-14155 GCA_964620215.1 uncultured Hyphomicrobiales bacterium | reverse complement strand
CCGCGGCGATTTTCCTCGCGGGATTCCTGTTCATCTACCGCGTCATCAACTCGCCGTTTGGCGAGGTGCTGAAGGCGATCCGCGAGAACGAGGCGAGGGCGATTTCGCTCGGTTACAAGACGGATCGTTACAAGCTGGTCGCGTTCCTGCTTTCGGCGACGCTCGCGGGTGTGGCGGGCGCCACCAAGGCGATCGTGTTGCAACAGGCCTCGCTCACGGACGTGAACTGGCCGATGTCCGGCGAAGTGGTGCTGATCGCGCTGCTGGGCGGCCTTGGCACGCTGTTCGGGCCAGTGCTAGGCGCGCTCATCATCCTGGCCATGCAGTACAAGCTCGCGGCCTTCGGCGAATGGGTGCTGGTGGCGCAGGGCGTGATCTTCGTGATCTGCGTGCTGCTGTTCCGCCGCGGCATCATCGGCGAGATCGCGCATTTGCTGCGGATCAGGCTGTAACTCGATTTTGGAAAAAGCGGCTGGTCGGAGCGGCGGGATTCGAACCCACGACCCCTAGTCCCCCAGACTAGTGCGCTAACCGGGCTGCGCCACGCTCCGACCGGGCCGGCGCGCGGACTATAGATTCTGCCTTCCGTGCGTGCAACGGCTACCGCCTTGTAAATCGTGCCAAAATCGACACTAAGGCAGGCTGCTAACGCGCTCTTAACGAAGCGGGCGTTCACTCAGCTATCCAATGCCGTCAGGAAGCAACATGCCCGCCGTCAGCATCGTAGTGCCTTGCTACAATGGCGGCCGCTTTCTGGACGCGCTGCTCGCGAGCATCGAGAAGCAGACGTTTCGCGATTTTGAAGTCATCATCGTCGATGACGGCTCCAGCGAAGCGCTGACGATTGAAAAACTCGCGTCGTTGCCCGCATCGATCAAAGTCATACGCCAGGAAAATCGCGGCCTGTCCGCCGCGCGCAATACGGGTTTCCGCGCGGCCAGTGCCGATCTCGTCCTGCCGTTCGATTGCGACGACACACTGGAACCCGATCATCTCGCCGAAACCGTCGCGGCGATCAAAGGCGCTCCGGCGAATATCGGCTTTGCTTATACCGACGAGCGGCTGACTGGCGACGGAAGCGGAATCTCGGAACATTTCTTCAATCGCTACGACCAGTTGTTCGTGAACCGGATGTCCTATTGCATCCTGCTGCGCAAGGAGGCCTGGCGCGCGGTGGGCGGCTACGATGAAACGATGCGCGACGGATACGAAGACTGGGAGTTCAATATCCGGCTCGGAAAATTCGGCTATCGCGGCATCAAGGTGGCAAAGCCCTTGTTGAATTACACCGTCAGCGGCTCGGGAATGCTGATGAGCAAGTCCTCGCGCAAGCACGCCGAACTCTGGCAGAGCATACGGCAAAAGCACCCCGATCTTTACCGGGTGTCGTCGCTGTACCGGCTGTGGCGGGAGGAAGGAACGCGGCTTGGGCTGGCCTATACGATGACGCTGCTCATCGCCGCTGCGGTTTTGCCCGCGCGCTGGTTCGGCGCCGGCGTCCACTGGATCAGGCAGCGCAATCTTCGAGAGCGGCAGAAACAGTCAGGCGCGGATCTCGCTCACGCGAAGTGAAGCGGTCTCATAGCTTTTGCGCTGGAAATTGATGGTGGCCGCCGTCAGCCCCCAGACCATGCCTAGAAGCAGGTAATAGTGCCGCCAGTGATCGGTATCGATCACGATGCCTTCGAGCACCACGCCGATATAGGTCGCGAGCACGACGATCAGATAACGCTGCCAGGGGCTGCGCACGAGCGAAGCGCGAAGCCCGTAAATGACCGTCGAAATCACCATCACGATGTACGTAATTCCGCCAAACCAGCCGTAGGAAGCAAACGAGTTGATATAGGTGTTGTGCGGATCCTGCCCGAACATATTGCTGAATTGCAGCGGGCCGATGCCAAAGGGCGACTCCAGCAGCTTGGTAAGGCTGTTGGCCTGTGTTCCGAAGCGGCCACCCTGGCCGGCGTCGTACTCGTTTAAAAGATTGGCGCGGTTCCTGAACATCTCGCCAATGGTATCGACCGACAGCAGCACCACAAGCAGCATGGCGAAAATGGCCAGCGCAATCACGGCAAAACCGATAATCCGAAACCGGAATTTTGGTGTGGGCGCGGTCAGGAAGATAAGCGCGGTCCAGATGATTGTGGTGGCGATGAAATGTCCCCACGCGCCGCGTGAAAACACCAGCAGCAGCGTAATCAGCAGCGTGCTCGCCACGCACACGCGGATGAAATTGAATCCCTCGCGCATGAAGCGGTCCAGCAGGAGCATGATCGGCAGGATCAGGAATGGCCCGAATACGTTGGGATCCTTGAACGTGCTGCGGATGCGCTCCGTCATGGTCACGTCGGAAACAGGAACGAGCTTGAAATAGATCGCAAGGCCGATCAGCGAAGCAATCAGCGCCGCCAGAATGTAGGCTTTGCCGATCACGTCAACGCGCTTCAGCGGGTTCTCGGCCAGCAGAAACGCGAACATGGTTGCGTTGAAAGCGAGATAGAACGACGTGACCATGAACATCACGGCTTTGGAATCGTGCGTCACCGGCAGGAGTGCGATCAGCCCGTTGATGTTCCAGATGATGAGAAGCACGATCAGCGGAACGATTTTGCGGTCGAGCTTCATGCCGGAAAACAGGCATACGGCGGCCAGCAAGGCCCACATCGCTTCGTAGGGCGAGGGCTCGATGAAAACCAGCGGGCTGACGAGAACGGTCAGAAACAGCAGCCCATCGATCACCCGCGCGGACGGGAGCCTTACGGCCGTGCGCGCAAGTGAATTGGAATGGTCATAGGCCGCGCTCAATATGCGCTCTCGCTTTTCAGGAGCGCGAAGGGCGTTTTCGCGAGAATGTAAATGTCGAACAGCACCGACCAGTTCTCGATGTAGTAGAGATCATGCTCTACGCGTCGCTGGATTTTTTCCGGTGTGTCGGTTTCGCCGCGCCAGCCATTCACCTGCGCCCAGCCGGTGATGCCCGGCTTCACGCGATGGCGCGCGAAATAGCCGTCAACGACTTGATCGTAAAGGCGGTTCGCGGCCTTTGCCTGCAAGGCGTGCGGGCGCGGACCGACGAGCGAAAGATTGCCCTTGATCGCGACATTGATGAGCTGCGGCAGTTCGTCGAGGCTGGTCTTGCGGATAAAGCGGCCGACGCGGGTGACGCGCGGATCGTTCTTGGTGACGAGTTTGGCGGCGCTTGCGTCTGATTTGTCGGTGTACATCGAGCGAAATTTGTAAACTTCGATCAGCTCGTTATTGAAGCCGTGGCGCTTCTGCTTGAAGAAAACCGGTCCGCGGCTGTCGAGTTTTACCGCCAGCGCAACGAGCGCCATGAGCGGCGCGAAAGCGATCAGCATCAACATGCCGAGTACGCGGTCGAAGATAGCCTTGATCACGATGTCCCAATCGGCGATCGGCCGATCGAAGACATCGAGTACCGGCACATTGCCGATATAGCTGTAGGCGCGCGGCCGGAAGCGCAGGCGGCTCATATGCGCGGCGAGGCGCAGGTCCACCGGCAGCACCCAGAGCTTGCGCACCATTTGCAGCACGCGCTCCTCGGCTGTGATCGGCAGCGATACGAGCAGGAGATCAAGCCGCGTGCGGCGGGCGAATTCCACGAGATCGTCCACGTTACCCAGTTTGGGAACACCGGCCAGTTTCGGCTGCGAGCGGTCATCGGAACGGTCGTCGAAGAAGCCGCAAATCTGCAAATCGGAATCCGATTGCGCGTTCAGTGACTCCACGAGTGACTCACCGGCGGGACCGCCACCCACGATAACCGTGCGGCGGATCAGGCGTCCTTCACGCGTCCATTTGCGGACGAGAGAGGAAACCACAAGCCGTCCGAAATAGAGCAGGAACAGGCCGGAGCCGAACCAGGTCGCCGCCCACAGGCGCGAGAAAGTGCCGTCCAGTTTCGCGAAGAACGACACCGCGAAGGCGACAAGAAAAACAGTCATCCATGCAACCGAAACCCGGCTCAACTGATGAACCCGTGTCCGCAGTGCCGTGATGTCGTAAAGCTCAAACCACTGGAACGCGACGATGGCGGCGAGCGACATGCCGATGATCGCGATCAGATATTCCGCGAACTCCTCGCTCGCGCCGACGTAACCAAGATAAATCGCGACACCCAACGAAGCGATGCAGAGAAATTCCGCAAGGCGCAGCAAGCCTGCCAGCACCACCTGCGAGATCGCGGGCGGCATCGGCTGTGCCGCTATCATGCGGGCGATCGGGCTCAGCTCGCGCGCAGCACCGTCTTCGGGGGCTGGCTGCGGAGCCATTACGTTTTTGAGATCGCGGGCGCCGAATTGAACCATTGGAATTACCTGCACATACGGAACTGATCTCCGCCGGCCTTCGCCGCGGAGGCATTTCAAATTAGCTGTGAAACCTGTTTTAAGGCTTAACCGGGCAGGGACGGCCCAAGCCTATGATCTGGCTTGGTTTTTCAAGGCGTCCGCATAGGCCGAAAGCACGCCATCGGTCATCGCCTTCACGCTGAATTTCGCCGCCACCCGGTCATGCAGGCGCCCTACCAGCCCGGCATCGCCTTCATTGCGAAGATTGACCATCGCCGCCGCCAGCGCGCGGGCATTGCCGGCTTCCACCAGCCGGTCGGCATCGATGCCGAAAATTTCCGGCACGCCGCCTACGTTGGTCGCGATCAGCGGTATCCGCGCTCCGGCGGCTTCAAGCACGATATAGGGCAGGGATTCCGCGCGCGACGGCAGCACCAGAATCTGGCCCGTCAGAAATGCCTCGCGCGCCGGTAAGGCGCCCGGGAAATGAATCTGATGAACCAGACCGAGATCATCGACCTGGGTTTTCAGCGCGTCACGGTCAGGCCCGTCGCCATAGAGATAGGCGCTTCCGCTCCAGCCATCCTTGGCGAGGATCGAAAGTGCCTCGATCAGTACGTCCGGGCCTTTCAGCTTGCGCAATTCCCCGACGAAAATGAAATCGACTGCGTCCGCTTCCGGCTCGACCGGTTCGAGTTCATCAGGGCGGATTCCGTTGTGAACGACGCGGGCGAATGTGGGAGCGCCAAGTTTCTTTGTAAAAATTTTTAGCGCGTATTCGCTTTCAAACAGGAACAGACCAGTCTTGCGTTTCATCAGCCGTTCGCTGGCGAGATAAAGAAAGCCGGTTGGCGAAAATGCCGAATAGTGCAGGCTGCCGCCGTGCGGGGTATAGACTTTCAGCGCCGGACTTTTTGCAAGGCGCACATAGGCGCCGCCCTTGGCGCCATGACCGTGCAAAACACCGGCGCTTGTTCCGCTGGCGCGGGCGCTAACATGCGCAATCGCCGCCCGGTCGCTGCTGCCGAGATCGCGGTTCATCGGAATGCGGGTGACGCCGAGGGAAAGCTTTTGCTCCAGTTCCTCCAGCTTTTTGTCGGCGGTCTCGCCGCCCGTGCTTGAATCCGCGATGATGCCGACCGCATGGCCGCGCTCGGCCTGCTCCGACGCGAGATCGGCGACATGGCGGAATAGTCCTCCGACCGGTGCCCGGAGGACGTGAAGAATGCGCAACGCTTCCGCCATTCGCCCTAGAACCAGCGCTCTTCGATGGTGATCGTGTCGCCCGGACGGATCGGATAGGAAACCGGCACGCGCGCATGCACGGTCCTTCCCTCGATGATGCGAGCGACCGTGGCGCCTGTCCGCAATGCCCTCGGGCTGAATCCGCCCGCGATGGCGACTGCCATCTCCACGGTCATTCCGTTCACATAGGCGTATTGGCCCGAAGTGGTTACTTCGCCAAGTATGAAAAACGGGCGAAAGGTTTCGACTTCCACCGCCACATGCGGCTCGCGCACGAATCCCGATTTCAGCCTGCCGGTGATGGAGCGGCCAAGCTCAACAGTCGTTTTGCCGCGCGCTTCCACAGCACCGATCAGCGGCATCGCGATCTTGCCGGAACCATCGACTGCGTAGGAATTGGTGAGGCCATCCTGACCGAACACCACAACGCGCAGCTTGTCGCCGGCATCCAGCACATAGGGAGTTTCAAATGCCGGTTCGACCGCGGGCGCGCGCGAAGTCGTGACGCATGCGGACAGCGTCATGGCGATGGCGGCCAAAAACAGGACACGGGGGAGCATGGGCGGCGCCGGACTCCGGATTGGTTTCCGAATTATTACCGGCGTTATGGTTAACGAATTCTCACTCGCTGGAGGCGAGAGAAAACCTTATATTTATCAGCTAGTTATCGGCAGATGGTTCGGCCGATTTCCCGCGCGATTTGCCAAGTAAGGCGCGGCCCTTGAGCACAAAACTCCACAGCCAGGCATTTTGCTTGATCGCGCGGCGGCTGCGTTTCATCAGTTTTTCGGTGACCGCCCAGGGCTGTCCGCGCCAGCTTTGCGCCGACATATGATCGTAGAGCCGCATTTCAGTGTCAGCCCATTCGGACTTGTAGCGTTCGTCGCCGATCGTGAAATCAAATTCGTGCAGACCGCGCTCGATCGCGCGCTGCATCAGGTCGCGCAAATGCGCGGCTCCAGGTCCGAATTTCGAGGCTTCGCCCGCGTCGTAACTCGCGAACACGTAATAATAGCGGCCGCGATGTTCGAAGCCCAAATTCGTGGATGCCTGGCAATTACCAACTTCAAGTTTGCTGACATGCACGAAGCCGTGGGTGCGGGCATTGGTCGCCAGATCGAAATAGAAATCCCGCACGCCCGGTTCGGCAAAGAGATTGGATACGCCCATGCGGGCAAGTGCTGCCGATTTCTGTTCCACCAATCCGTCGAATGTTTTTGCGATTTCCGTTTGATCGGCTGGCGTCACCATCCGCACTTCGCCGAATTCACCTAAGCGCTTGCGTTTGGTGCGGTCGCGGCGGCGGGTCGCGGAGGAACGTTTCTCGGTATAGAACTTTTCCCAGTCGCCCCAGATTTTTGTCAGATGCGCATTGCTCGGGTTCGGCAGAACAGGAAGCGAAAGAAACGGATTGCGCTGTGCGCTAATCATTTCCGGCATTTTACGGAAATCGGCGAGATCGAAACGAAGCCCGGGCTCCTTGCCAAGGGCATTGCAGAGTTCATTCCAGAGCGGGGCAAAGGAGCGGCTGTCAACGCGGCGCTCGAAGTCAGCCGCGAGCAGGGGGGCGCAATAATCGGAATTGTCCTGCGCCAGCCAGCGTAGCCGCTTGCACCCATGCGCATCATCGAGTGCCAGCGGCGCGATGCAGAGAACTTCCTCGCCGTCCCCGCGTATCACGGCAATCAGCGGAAGCGAATTTTTGCGCGCGCCGATATGTTTCTGCCAGGCAGCCGCATAGTCGAAACGCTGGAACACAGTGCAGTCGGCGTGCGCTTCAAACGCGCGCCAGACCGGTTCGATCGCGGAGAGATTGTCATAGATTTCGAGCCACACGCCGGCGGCTGTCCTGCTGGCAAAAGCCAGACGCGGTTCGACATGCTCCGCTGGAGCGTTTCGGATAGGGTTTTCTGCGGATTTTTCCGCCGTCTGCTGCTCGATCATGCCTGTTGCGATTCCCATACCCGGCGGATGTCTGAAACTCATCGAAAAATCTCAATAAACCGTTCGGGCGGCATCCGGCAGGACAGCCGGTCAGCTTATTTTTGCCTAGAGCCAGCGCAATTAACGCGATGGCAACCTTAATGATTTCTTATTGCGGCAGCCGCGGACGCGCGGCGCTAGGATTCATGCGTGGAGTTTTTCATGCGTCACGCCTCCGCGGGCGTTGTCTCGATTTCAGCTTCCCAGGCCGACAGTCAGTTCGACTTCGCCTCGCTCGCGCGCGCCGTGTGGCGGCGGAAATTCTGGATCGTGCTGCCCGCGATTGCCGTGGCGATTGCCGCCACCGTCATCGTCAACGCGCTGACGCCCCGCTATAAATCGGAGACGCGCGTTCTGATCGAGAACCGCGAAAGCGTTTACAACCGGCCCGAGACAGACCGCAACAATCCATCCGGTGACCGCGTCCTGCTCGATCAGGAAGCGCTGGCGAGTCAGGTGCAATTGGCGCTTTCCCGCGATCTTGCCCGCAAGGTGGTGGACGACCTGAAACTGGCCGAGCGGCCCGAATTCAATCCGAACGCGGCCAGCGGGTCTGTTCTTGGAGAAATACTGAGCCTCGTTGGCCTCGCGCGCATTCCGCAAAAAGTTTCCGCGGATGAGCGCGTGCTGGAACGCTTCTATGAGCGGCTCTCAGTGTATCAGGTTGAAAAATCCCGCGTGATCGCGATCGAATTCCGCTCGGAAGACCCCGATCTTGCCGCCCGCGTCGCTAATGCGGTCGCAGAAAATTTTCTGGTCGTGCAGCAGGCCGCTAAAAAAGATTTGATGCGCCAGTCCGGCGTTTGGTTGAGCGGTGAGATCGATCGGCTGCGCGGCAAGGTGGCCGAGGCCGAAGCCAGGGTCGAACAGTTCCGCGGCAAGTCTAATCTTTTACTCGGTCCTAATAGCACTCCACTCAGCGCCCAGCAGCTTTCGGAACTGAATTCGCAGGTCGCACAGTCGCGCGCCCAGAAGGCCGATCTGGAGTCCAAGGCACGCTCCATTACGGCAATGCTTCGCGACGGAAAACTTTCGGAAGCTTCCGCCATCATCAATTCGGATCTGATGCGCCGCCTGAGCGAGCAACGCTCCGGTTTTCGCGCGCAGCTTGCGGAACAGTCTTCCACGCTGCTCGACCAGCATCCACGCATCAAGGAACTGAAAGCGCAGATCGCCGAGGTAGAAGCGCAGATGCGAAAGGAAGCGGAGAAACTTGTTCGCAGCTTCGAGAGCGACGCGCGCATCGCCGGCGCGAAACTGGAGCAGATGCAGCTTGTGCTCGATCAGGTGAAGGGGCAGGCCGGCGCGCTTGGCGTGCAGGATGTGGAATTGCGGTCCCTTGAGCGTGATGCAAAATCCCAACGGGAATTGCTGGAATCCTATCTCGCGCGCTACCGCGACGTGACCTCGCGCGAAAGCCCGGATGCGGTGCAGCCGGACGCGCGCATCGTGTCGGTCGCGCAGGCATCCGCGACACCGTATTTTCCAAAAAAACTGCCGATCATCCTGATCGCGACGCTTGCAACGCTGATGTGCGGCGCGACGCTTGTGGCGCTGGGCCAGCTGATGTCGGCCGATCAATACCGCGCCGTGCAGCGCTACGAAGAAGAGGTGCGCGAGGCTCCCGGGCCGAAAGCGGCTGCGAAAGGCCCGCTGATTGAAGCGATAAAAGTGCCCACACCGGCAAAGTATTTTGCCAACAACCGCGTCAAGCAACACCCGATGGGTGTGCTTCCGGATCAGGTGCGAAAGCTCGGCAAGGGAATTGTCGTTGTCTCGCGTGCGAACGATGCCAGCCCTTCGTCCAGCGTGGCGGTCGAGCTTGCGCGTGAACTCGGCCAGCGCGGAGCCAAGGTGCTGTTGCTCGATCTGGATGTGGAAGCCGGTCTGTCCGCCGATCTTGTCAGTGACATGAACGCGCCGGGTATTTCCGAAATCCTGTTCGGCACCGCGAATTTCAGCGACGCGATCCAGCGCGACCGCGCATCACGAATTCATGTCATTCCGCTCGGACGCGGAGTGAGGGATTCCGCCGCCCTTCTTTCGGCGGAAAGACTTTCCATCATTCTCGGCGCACTGAACAAAACCTACGACCACGTGGTGATTGCGGCTTCCGTGTTGGGTCCGACCGGCGCGGAACGCCTGTCCCGTTTCAGCCGCGCCGCCGTGCTGGTGGTCCCGAGCGAAGCGGAGGACGCTTTTGCCGCGGAGTCGGAAACTTTGATCGCCAGAGGCTTTTCCAATGTCATGGTCGTGGCTGTCAGCCCGGATAACGATCCGAAGCATCGCTCAAACGACCGCTTCGCCGCCTGAAGCCGAAAGTTTTTTGAGGAAATCTGTTTGCGATGCCTAGTTACGGCGTAATACGGGCAGGACTGGAAGCGCTCTATTTTTCCGGGGCGCATCATGTATTGGGAACGATGTTCGGCGGTGCCGGCGCGATCCTGACCATGCATCATGTCAGGCCGCGCAGAAGCGGCGCGTTCCAGCCAAACCGCATTCTGGAAATCGAGGCGGAATTTCTGGATTCCGTCATTGCGCATTTTCGCCGGCGGGGGATCGATCTCGTCAGTATGGACGAAGTCCGGAAGCGGATTCTGAACCGCGAGTTTGACCGGAAATTTGTGGCGCTCACTTTCGACGACGCCTATCTCGACAATCTCGAATGCGCCTTGCCGGTGCTGAAAAAACACGGAGCGTCTTTCACGCTTTATGTGGCGACAAGTTTTCCCGATCGTCTTGGGGAACTGTGGTGGGTTTCACTGGAGCGCGTGATTGCAAAGACCGACCGTCTTGTCATCGAGATGGGTGGTTTATCGCGCTTCTTCAATGTTTCGCATCCTGCCGACAAACTCAGTGCGTTCAACGAAGTCTATTGGTGGCTGCGCGGCTTTGAGGACGAGGAACAATTGCGCCAGACAGTAAGAGACCTCTGCGCCCGCTACGGCGTCGATCCCAAGGCCGCGTGCCGTGATCTCTGCATGGATTGGGGTGCCATCGGCAAGATGGCGGCGGAGCCGCTCTGCACCATCGGCGCGCATACGATCAATCATCCGATCCTGAAAAAGTGGCCGACGGAAAAAGTCCGCATCGAAATGGAGCGCAGTGTCCAGGTGATCGCGGATGCGCTCGGCAAGCGGCCCGAGCATTTTGCCTACCCGTTCGGCGATCAGACAGCCGCAGATACGCGCGAATTCCAGATCGCGAAGGAACTTGGATTCAAGACCGCGGTGACAACTCGGCCTGATGTGTTGCGCGAGGAGCACCGGGATCATCTGCTCGCGCTTCCGCGCATTTCATTGAACGGGCATTTCCAGGCCGTGCGCTACGTGGATGTGCTGATGTCCGGCGTGCCGTTCGCGATGCAAAGGGCGCTAGGGACGAAAGCAGCCTAATTCTTTTCTGGCTTGTGCATCCAGCGGATGATGTAGGCCGCCGGCACGATCCACACGCAGCCGAGCAGCAAAAAGAAAATGAGCTGTGCCGGTGCGTAGAAGCGCGAAATCTGCGTTTGCGCGAAGCCAAGCGCGATAAACGGCCAGACCACCACCCAGAACAAAAGAAGCGTGGCGCCGATCAGTTTGCGTGTTCGTGTCCCCATTTCCGGTTCCAATGGCGCTGAAATCCAGCGGCTGCATGTCCGCTTGTTCACGCCACGCCTGTTCTATATCTGTCGCCACGGCTTGAACATTCGGCGGGACGTGACGGAATGGCGCGGACGGCAGCGCGGAAAGCAGACATGCAGGCGGTCCGCGTCTGGCTGTGGACGGTCGCGGCACTCGTCACGCTCACATTGCTGGTTGGCGGCGCCACCCGGCTCACCGGCTCAGGACTTTCGATCACCGAATGGCGTCCGATCTCTGGCGTGCTGCCGCCTTTGTCGGAAAACGCATGGCTCGACGAATTCGAGAAATACAAGCGCATCCCGCAATTCCTCGCGGTCAATTCCGTAATGGAGCTGGCCGAGTTCAAATTCATCTACTGGTGGGAGTGGGGACACCGGCTGCTTGGGCGGCTGATCGGTCTCGTGTTTGCGATTCCGTTCGTTGTTTTTCTCTGGCGTGGAATGATCACAGGGTCGCTCCGCTGGAAACTCGCGGGCCTGTTTCTACTCGGCGGACTGCAAGGAGCGATCGGCTGGTGGATGGTCAGTTCTGGCCTCGTCGAGCGGATCGATGTCAGCCAGTACCGGCTTGCGATTCATCTTACGCTTGCCTGCATCATTCTTGCGGCCATCATCGCGGTTGCGGACGGACTTCGTCCGCTAAAGCAGGAAAGAGCAAATACATTCGCGCGTTATGGCGCGGCGAGCATTCTGGCGTTTGTATTCTTGCAGATTTTTCTCGGCGCGCTGGTCGCGAAAACCGGAGCCGGAAAAACCTTTAATACCTGGCCGCTGATGGACGGAAGATTCATTCCGCCCTTGAACGATCTCCTGATTATCAAACCGGTCTGGCATAATTTTTTCGAGAATGTGCTGACGGTGCAGTTCGATCACCGCATGGTGGCTTACCTGCTGTTTTTCGTTGCGGCGTTTCATGCGTTAAGCCTGCAACGCTCAGGCCCGTTCCCGGCGGCGTTGCGGGCAGCAATCGTTTTTGCGTTGATAACCGCGCAAGCGATGCTGGGCGTTCTCACATTGATTTACGAATTGCCGCTGCCGCTCGCGCTAGCGCATCAGGCGGGCGCGGTCGTCGTTTTGATCGCGGCGACAATCCATACCGCGCGGATTTTTTCCTACGCGGCGAGACCCTGATCCAAATCGGCGATCAAGTCCTCGACATCCTCGATGCCTATCGACAACCGCACCACATCCGGTCCGGCACCTGCTGCCGTTTTCTGCTCATCGCTGAGCTGGCGGTGCGTGGTCGATGCCGGGTGGATAATAAGCGAGCGCGTATCGCCGATATTGGCAAGGTGCGAGAACAACTGCACATCTGAAACCAGTTTAATTCCGGCGTCGTTACCGCCCTTGAGGCCGAAGGTCAGCACGGCACCAGCACCCTTCGGACAGTATTTCTGGCCGAGCTTGTAGGTTCTGTCCGCCGGCAGGCCCGCATAGCTGACCCAGGCGACGGCTTTATGGCTTGCCAGATATTTGGCGACTGCCAATGCGTTGTCGCAATGTTTCTGCATCCGCAGCGGCAGCGTCTCGATGCCGGTGATAATCAAAAATGCATTGAACGGGGATAACGCCGCGCCGAGATCGCGCAGGCTGAGCGCGCGCGCGGCAATGGCGAAACCGAAATTGCCGAAGGTCTCCGCCATGACGATGCCCTGATATTCGGGCCGCGGTTTGGAAATCATCGGATAGCGGTCGTCGCCCGCCCATTTGAATTTGCCGCCGTCCACGATCACGCCCCCGATGGAATTGCCATGGCCGCCGAGGAATTTCGTCGCCGAATGCACGATGATGTCGGCACCAAAATCAAATGGCTTGCAGAGATAGGGCGTGGCCAGCGTGTTATCGACGATCAAGGGCACATTCGCCTTCTTCGCTATTTTAGAAATCCCTTCGATATCGGTGACAACGCCACCGGGATTGGCGATCGACTCGATGAAGATCGCCTTCGTTTTCGGTGTGATCGCTTTCTCGAAAGCGGCGAGATCGTCCGCATCGGCCCACACCACGTTCCAGCCGAAGCTCTTGAACGAGTGATTGAACTGGTTGATCGAGCCGCCATAGAGCCGTTTCGCCGCAACGAATTCATCGCCCGGCGTCATCAGCAGGTGCAGCACGCTGACTTGCGCCGCATGGCCTGAAGCCATTGAGAGCGCCGCCGTGCCTCCTTCGAGTGCCGCCACTCGTTCTTCCAGCACGTTGCAGGTCGGGTTGCCGATGCGGGTGTAGATATTGCCGAAGGTCTGCAATCCGAAAAGCTGGGCGGCGTGTTCCACGTCGTCGAACACGAATGACGTGGTCTGATAGATGGGCGTCGCGCGGGCGCCGGTGGTCGGGTCGGGCTGCGCGCCGGCATGGATGGACAGCGTCGAAAAACCGGGCGTGCGTTCGGTCATGTTCGCTCCTTGCCGGGTCCAATCTGCAATTTTTGCACACCTCCCGTGAGACGTTTGGGGCGCTTGGAGGAAATCGTGCGGGTGTTCACGCCTGCCCAATTGATTTCGCGCGACAGGCGGCCATATTCGATCTTGGGGCAGCGATCCATGATGACGGTCATTCCGGCGGCTTCTGCTTTGGCGGCGGCTTCGTCGTTCAGCACGCCAAGCTGCATCCAGAATACCTTGGGAAGCGGGGACAGCATCAGCGCTTCATCCAGTATTTTCGGCACGGCATCCGAGGCGCGAAACACATCGATCATGTCGATCGGTTCCGGCACATCGGTGAGTTTGGCGTAAATCAGATTGCCCGCTATTTCCTTGCCCGCGCGGCCGGGATTGACCGGAAAAACTTTATAGCCGCGCTCGCTCAGATATTTCACCACGAACATGCTCGGCTTGTCGTCGCCGTGACTGGCGCCCACGACGGCGACAGTTTTTACGGAATCGAGAATGTTGCGGATATGGGCATCGTCATAGGAGTGCGTCATCAGATGCGCTCAACGATCTTCCCATTTCGGCGTGCGCTTCTCCACGAAAGCGCCTATGCCTTCCTCGGC
>CAZUJE010000074.1:0-14311 GCA_964620215.1 uncultured Hyphomicrobiales bacterium | reverse complement strand
ACCCCCGACACACGGATTATGATTCCGTTGCTCTAACCAACTGAGCTACTCCGCCCCAACCGGGCGCGCCGGACACGGGATATAGGAAGCCCGTGAAAAGACTGTCAAGGAAGCGTTTTCAGCCTTCCCGCTTCAGCCTGATGAGCGAGAAATGCCCCATCGGCGGCATCGGAACGCGCTCGATCACGCTGACGCCGCCGTGCCTGTCGGCCCAATTCGCGATCCGCGCCCAGGGGAATTCCGGCCGCCAGCCGAGCCGTTTTGCGATGGGCGCGAAGCCAAGCTCGAATATACGCCGGGGGCCGCTTTCGGCTCCAATGTGATTCACGAGAATGATCTCGCCGCCCGGCCGCACCACGCGGACAAATTCGTCGAGTGTCCGTTCGGGATCGGGTACGGCGGTGATGACATATTGCGCCACCACCACATCGAAGCTCGCGTCCTTAAATCCCAGCTTCTGCGCGTCCATCACCGATACGCATTCGACATGGGTGAGCGATTGCCCGACCACGCGCTCGCGCGCTTTCTTCAGCATTGGCTCGGAATAATCGACGGCGTAAATACGGTTCTGGCGCTTGTAATCGGGGAGCGCGATTCCGGTGCCGACACCAACATCCAATATGCGCCCGCCCACGCGCTCGGCGGCGTCAATAGAGGCGCGGCGGCCCTGCGCGAATACCTTGCCGAATACCTTGTCATAGACCGGTGCCCAGAAAGCATAGGCGCGGTTCAGGGTTGCCTGATCGATTTCGGGTTTTTCCACGGGTGCGCTCGATTATTCGGCTGCAATCATTTGCGAAGTTTTGCGCCGGGGTTCAGAGCGCTTGATGACACCGCCCCCAAGCACACGGGCGCGGTTGTCGCCGGAGTCATAAAGAACGCAGGCCTGGCCGGGAGCGACACCTTCCTCGCCACCGGCGAATTCAACTTCAGCGCCGGAGTCCGACATATATAGAGTGGCGGGCAGCGGCTGGCGGGTCGAACGCACACGGGCGTAAACCGGAACGCCATTTTCGCCCGGCGCTGTATCGCCGAGCCAGTTCATATCCTCGACGCGGACACGCTGAACCACAAGCGCTTCGCGCGGACCGACGATTACGCGGCGAGCAGCGGCATCAAGCTTCACCACATAGAGCGGCTCGCCTTCGGCGACGTTCAGCCCGCGGCGCTGGCCGATGGTGAAATGCACAATGCCCGGATGCTTGCCAAGCACACGGCCATCGAGATGCACGATCTCCCCCGGCTCGGCGGCATCGGGCTTCAGGCGCTGGATCAGATCGGTGTAGCGGCCAGTGGGCACAAAACAGATGTCCTGGCTGTCACTCTTGTCAGCGACCGAAAGACCTAGCTCGCGTGCGAGCGCGCGGACTTCACTCTTTTCCAGCCCGCCCAAAGGAAAGCGGAGATAATCGAGTTCTTCCTGCGTAGTGCCGTAAAGAAAATAACTCTGGTCGCGGCTGGAATCCTGCGCGCGATACATCGCCCGCTTGTTTCCGGCCCTGCGGCTTTCGATGTAATGGCCGGTCGCGAGCGCCTTCGCGCCAAGATCGCGCGCGGTCCGCAGCAAATCCGCAAACTTGATCTGGCGGTTGCAGGCAATGCATGGCACCGGCGTTTCGCCCGCGACATAACTCTCGATGAACGGGTTGATGACCTTCTCGCGGAAACGCTCTTCGTAATCCAGCACGTAATGTGCGATGCCGAGGCGGGCAGCGACCGCGCGGGCATCGTGGATGTCCTGGCCAGCACAGCAAGCGCCCTTCTTCCGCACCGCCTCGCCGTGATTGTAAAGCTGGAGCGTCACGCCCACGACGTCATAGCCCGCGCGCTTGCAAAGCGCGGCTACGACGGACGAGTCCACGCCGCCGGACATGGCGACGACGACACGTGTTTCTTCAGGCTTGCCGAGTTCGAGGTCGATCTTCATGCGCTCCTTATATGTGTGCGTGTGCGGCGGCGCAAAGGCGGTTTCACCCCGGCAGATGTTGCCGACCGGGCCGATCCTGCCGGTCCAGCCTCTTCCCGGATATGATCTATTGCATTGAAAAACATATGTTTTTTCTGGAGTGCATCTGGCCCGGCGCTTGCTCCAGAGCTTACGGATCATTCTGTCGCGCAAAAGGATTACCCGTGGCCCGCGTTGCTCCCGTTCAGACTCCCGAACTCCGCCCCAGTCTTCAGCCGAACCAGCAGGCGAAGGCGGCCGACCCGTTTGCCATGCTGCTGGACAACGTTTCAGACAAGCGTGTCAGCGCGCCCGAACCGCGCCGCAAGCCGGAGCCTTCAGAAAACTCGCCGCGCGTTGGCGCTGCCGAGAAGCCGGAACGTCCACAGCCGAAACAGGAAATGCGGCAGACCACGGCGAAGAACAAGGACGCCGGCAAAGTCGCCAAGGACACATGCGAGCCGAAGGAAGAAAAAGTTTCGAGCGGCGCCGAGGAAAACACGGATACCACTTCAGTACAGCAAGCCGATGCAACGGACGTGAATAACGCGGCTGTTGTTATGACTGAAACTCCTGTCGTAGCGGCCGAGGTCAAGCTTTCACTCGATGTGAATGTCGATACCGCCGAAGAACAAGCAGGTGGTGAGATTCAAGCCATGGACGAAGGCGTTTCTCCTGTCGCTGACGTTTCCGCGGATGCATCTGCGGAAATCGAAACAGCCGCGCCAGTTCAGCAAACTTCGCAACAAGCAACGCCGGAAGCGGCTGTGGCTGCTCCGGTTGCCAATGCTGAAGTCATTGCCGATGCCCAGCCTGAAATACCGGTTGCCGCTGCCGCGGTGACTGCGGCTGCGTCAACCGAGACGAAGCAGAATTTAAAGGCAGCGGCTTCAGTTGAGACTGAAACGATCGTGACCGCCGAAGCCGATGCAAAACCGAGCGCTGATGGCGTGAAAAAGGAAGAGCCGGTTCAAGCCCAGAAACCGGCAGTCTCGAACCATGCCGAAGTGCGCGAAGCAGTCATCGCCGAGAAGGGCGAACAGACCGCGCAGGTGAAAAACCAGAATACGCATGAAGCTGCGGCGCAGGCCAAGGAACATGCTTCTGCAAAGCCGCTTGAGCAGGTGCCTGCCCAATCGCAGGTGGAAAATTCCACGCCGCGCCAGCAAGCGACGCCGCAAACCATGCCGGTCTTGCCGGAGCCAGTACGCGCTCTGGCGGGCAGCATCAACCCGGTGAATCTGCGTGCCGCGAATGAAGGCGCCACGAATGCCGTGCAGGCCAATGCCGGCGCGCTAGGTGTTGAAATAGCAAGCCGCGCCAAGGACGGCGCCAAACGCTTCGACATCCGCCTCGATCCGCCGGAGCTTGGCCGCGTCGAAGTTCGTCTCGAAGTCGATTCCAACGGCAAGGTTTCCACGCGCCTGATCGTGGAGCGCCCGGAAACACTCGATCTTCTGCAACGCGACGCGCGCAATCTTGAACGCGCTCTGCAATCGGCGGGTCTTCAGACCGACGAAGGCGGCATGCAGTTCTCACTTCAGGATCAGGGCCAGAATGGTCTGGCTGACGCCAATTCCGACCGCGGCTTTGAGCGCCGCGGCGACTTTTTCGCATCTGAAATCGACGGCGCCGAACCGGCATCGCCGGCAATGGACCGTTACGCGCAATCGATCATTGCGCGCGGCGGCGTGGACATACGGATCTAGGAGCAGGGCTCCAGGAGCACATCATGGCAGTCACACCGGTCACAGGTTCAGGAACGTCGGTTACCGGCACCAGCCGGTCGTCGCTGGTCAATAACTTCGACACGTTCCTGCAATTGCTTACGACACAGTTGCAGAACCAGAATCCGCTCGATCCGCTGGACACTAACCAGTTCACCCAGCAGCTCGTGCAGTTTGCCGGCGTCGAGCAGCAACTCCGTCAGAACGAAAACCTGGAATCGCTGGTCAATCTTTCGAAGATGCAGCGGAACACCGACGCGCTGAATTTCGTCGGCGCCACGGTCACCGCCGAAGGCAACACCACCCAGCTTCAGGACGGTCTTGCGGTCTGGTACGTCACCTCGCCGAAGCCGGCGCAGGCGAATATCACCATCACCAACAGCGAAGGCAGCATCGTATATAGCGGCGTTTCCGCGATCGAAACCGGCACGCAGCCCTATCAGTGGAACGGCAAGACCTCGACCGGCACCCTCGCGCCGGCCGGCACCTACAAAATCACCATCAATGCGGTCGACACGGCGGGCCAGAAGGTCACGACTTCCACCAACTTCTCCGGAGTCGTGGACAATGTCGATATTTCGGGCGAGCAGCCGGTGCTGATGATCGGCGCGACGCTCATCAATATCGATCAGGTCCGCTCGATCCGCCGCGCTACGACCACGCCGCTGCCGACAACAAATAACACCGGCACCAACGGCACTTCCGGCACCTGATCCGTTTCAAAGCGGATCAGCACCGGCAATTCTTTCCAAGAATTAACGGATTCCGCGTGGGTCCGCGAAACACTTTGGAAACACATACTTAGGGAAAAATTCATGCCTCGCCGCTACGTTCTGCCGATATTGGTAGTGCTTAGTGAGCGTAAAAATGACCGAGCCACAGCGCCCGAGAGCCAAGTACGTGATCGGGCCGGACGGTAGTCCCCTGACGATCGCCGACTTGCCGCCCCCAGGTACCCGCCGGTGGGTTATCCGCCGGAAGGCCGAAGTTGTCGCCGCCGTGCGCGGCGGGCTTCTCTCTTTGGAAGAAGCTTGCAGCCGCTACACGCTGACGGTGGAAGAATTTCTGGCCTGGCAGCAGTCGATTGATCGTCACGGTCTGGCCGGTTTGCGCACGACCCGTATTCAGCAGTATCGCCAATAAATATTTTTGAGATTGCCGCAGTTTAAGCGGCTTCAGCTTCCAGCCAGACGCAAAACGACGATTCCGCCGACGATCAGGGCGAGTGCCGCCCATCGCTTCGGGCCGAACGGCTCCTTGAACAGGACCGCGCCGAGGATCGCCGCGAACAGCACCGATGTTTCGCGCAGCGATGCAACGAGGCCGATGGGTGCCTTGGTCATTGCCCATATGGCGATGGAATAAGAAGCAAGCGCCAGGGCGCCGCCGGCCAGTCCCATCCACCAGCCGGATTTTATTTCATCGATGAATTTGCGCCGGGTAGTTAGCGAGATCAGGAAGATCATTGCGCCCGCACCGAAGCACATCCACGCCACATAGAGCGGCGCGTTGCCGGTGACGCGGGCACCGAGCCCGTCAATCAGGGTGTAAAGCACGATAACCCCGGCATTCAGAAAAGCGACGATGGCGGTGGCACGGTTGAGCCCGCCGCGCAGAAAGGCATCCGCCGATAACGCGAAAATTCCCAAGGTGATTGCGCCCGCCGCGATCCAGCCATTCAGGCCGAGCGTTTCGCCGATCAATAAATACGCGAACATCGCGGTGAAGAGCGGCGCGGAGCCGCGTGTGAGCGGATAGGCGACGCCGAGATCCGCCGTGCGATAGGCCAAACCAACAAGTCCGAAATAGACCACATGAATTAGCGCGGACGCGATGATGTAGGGCCAGGCTTCCACGGCGGGCAGCGGGTAGGACGCCATCACCGGCACGCCCATCAGGCCGGTGCCGATGGCGACGAGGAGTGCGGCGAGGAACTTGTCCTTTTGCCCTTTAATCAGCGCATTCCAGCTTGCGTGGATCAACGCGCCGCACAGCACGGCGATAAGGACAAATGTGCTCAAGGGTAATTATCCGTGTGATGATTCTGCCACGCGAACCAATTGATTAGCCGATTGAGGCGGCGAGGGCGAGCAATGCCTTAATCGCGGACTTTCCGCGGGGACGTTGAGGCGCTAGATTCAAGACATGGACGAGACGGGGAAAGCGAAACTGCCGCCGGCGACGCCGCTGAAGGAAGCGGTGCGGACTGCCCGCATCGAGGCGGCGGAGCGTTCCGCCGTGGTGGTCGATCTGCGTGATGCGGAAGCCGCCCGGCTTGAGTTGCTGAACGATCAGCTCGACTCCCTGTTCAAGGACATCGCGCAGGAGCATATCGATTTGTTCGACCGCGGAATTTCCGCCGGTTCGACGCCAAGACTCTGGATCGACATGGTCTCCCATGTCGCGATGGGCCGCGACAAGCGCACATATCGTTTGCTTCAGGACGGCATGCATGGTCGCCGCCTGATTGCCGAGTCTCCGGAAGTCGAGCCGATGGTTGCCGCGATCACGCAATATGTGGCGCGCCGCCTGGTTGCGCGCGAGCAGATGATCGCGGGCATGGCATCCGAGAATGAGAAACCGATCGGCGCGAAAACGCCGGAGCCTGTCCGGAAAAAAGGCGGCGGCGGCGCGGCTTTTTTCCTGTTCCTTGTCGGGATCGCGCTGGGCGGGGCGGCGGTCTATGGACTGATCGCCAACGGCAAGCTGCCGCTCGTGATGCCCTGATCGTTCAGATCAGTTTCCGTTTTTTCGTTTCAACAAAACTTCCATCGGCCTGCACTTCGCGGGTCACCATTTCGCAACTCCACGCGCCGGGAGCGCCATCGATCTTGTACAGATTGAACGCAGCGCCGCCGTGCCTGTCGTTATGCGGGGCTGAAGCAGAAGTAACCTGCACGATCGGAACCCGCTTGCCCTGTCCCTTGATCGTGTTCACCGCTGCAATGTGGTCGTGACCGGAAAGAATAAGCTCGGCGCCGTGCTCCTCGATCACTCTTCTGAATTTGCGGGCGTCCGTCAGTTTCCGCAGCCGGGAACGCCTTCCCGCGGGCGGATGATGAATGAGGATGACGCGGAATAATTTTTCCTCCCCGGTCTCGGTGAGAATTGTGGCGAGTTTTCTCAATTGCGCGCGGCCGAGGCGTCCGGTCGCGAAAAACGGCAGCGTCGGTACCGCGGTGGAAAGACCGATCAGCGCGATCGGGCCGCGTTTGCGGACGAACGGAAAAGCAAATTCGCCGCGCGTATCCGGTTCGAAATAGCGGTTCCACGCGGTCATGTATTTTATTTCCGCACCGCGAACGTAGTTGTCGTGATTGCCGGGAACAACAGTAACTTGATCGGGTGTACCCAGATGACCTAGAAGATCGCGGCCCGACTCGAATTCCGCATCGAGCGCGAGATTGGCGAGATCGCCCGTCAGCGCGACGTGATCCGGATTTTGCGCCCGCAGATCGCGCACCAGCGCATCCAGTACCTCGCGCTGGTGTGCGCCGCCGCGGCGAAGTTTCCAGTTCAGAAATCCGGTAATGCGCTTGTTCAAAAGCTCAAACGGCCTCACCGGGGGCAGCGGCGGAATGTGCGGATCGGACAGGTGGGCAAGGGTAAAGCTCATCCGGCGCACACTAATCCCGAACGCGACGAAACCCGCAAGCGCGTCATAGTATGACGCGATGATTCGAAAGCTCCTGCATTTCTATTGGCGCTTCTCCCGCGGCCTTACGCTCGGCGTGCGAGCGGCTATTCTGGATAAAGAGAACCGGGTTTTTCTTGTCCGTCACGGTTATTCGCCGGGCTGGCACCTGCCGGGCGGCGGCGTGGAAACGGGCGAGAGCTTCTCGCAGGCGCTCACGCGCGAACTGGCCGAGGAAGCCAATGTGTCGGGCGCCCGCCCGCAACTGCATGGCATTTTCCAAAACATATCGGCCACCAAACGGGATCACATTGCGGTCTATGTGGTGCGCGATTTCGAATGGAAGGGGCCGCTGGCCCCGACATTTGAAATTCAGGAATCGGGCTTCTTTCCGCTCGACAGGCTGCCGGAAGCCACGACCGAAGCCACCCGCCGCCGCCTCGATGAAATCCTGAAAGGCGCCCCGCCCGGCGAGACCTGGTGATTTTTCCGCCTGCAATGGACCCTCGAGCGGGGTCATGTTATTCGGCGGCGCTTCGCTGGAGCGTTTCTTGGCCGATCTGTCCCTGATTATCTCGCCCGAACAGCCCGACGACGATGTCGCGATCGAGAAGCTGTCGGAGCGCACCTTTGGCCCGGGCCGCTTCGCGCGCACGGCGTACCGTTTGCGCGAAGGGCATACGCATCTGCGGGAATTTTCGTTCACCGCGCGCATCGGCACGCTGCTGGTTGGCTCGGTGCGGCTTACGCCGGTGCTGATCGGGAAGTCGAAAGCGCTGCTGCTCGGGCCGTTGACGGTGGAGCCGCCGTTCCGGAGTCGCGGGATAGGCCGCGCGCTGATTGAAGCGTCGATGGAAGCCGCGCAGAAGGCGGGGGTGAAACTCGTGCTGCTGGTGGGCGATGAGCCTTACTACGGGCGGCTTGGCTTCAAGCGCGTTGAAAAGGGTAAGGTGAGGATGCCGGGACCGGTCGATCCCGATCGCGTGCTGGTCGCGGAGATGTCTGCGGGCGCTTTTCAAGGTGTCGAGGGTGCCGTGAAGCCCGACTGGGACGCGCTCAGATAATTAACGCCCTTCGCGCACCCAGGCGGCGGCAATGCCCGCGAGCAGCAACAGCAATCCTGAAATTCCCGCGAACAGCGGAAACAATCCGATCCCGCGCACGATGCTGGCGTCGCGCATTTTGAGGCCGAGCCAATCGGGGCCGGCAAAACGATCGCCGGAACGGACAGCAAGCAAACGCGGCGCGGCCTGATTCAAATCCGCCAAGCGCAACACGCCGCCGCCCGTGGCCGCGGCAAGCGGAGCAAGCACATCCTTGGTGCTTGTCACTTCCGCGAATTCGCGCGGATTGATGGGGCCGACATTGACGAGCGCGTTCAATGCGCCGTCGCTCGCGCGCCAAAGGCCGAGTTCATTGGCTTCGGTGGTGGCGCGGAAAATTCCCGGCTCCGCGAGTTTCAGTTCCAGCGCGCGCGTCGCGCCGGATGGCGTCGTTACAGTCACGGGAGGCGCCTTTTCCTGCATGGTGCGGCGCTCAATCAGCAGATCGCGTCCGCGCGCCATCAGCACCAGCCGTTCTTCCTCGAGGTCCGGCTCCTTCATCAGCCAGTGCGAAAGCCGGCGCAGCAGATCGAGATGCGGTCCGCCGCCCTCGAACCCGCGCGCCCACAGCCAGATGTGATCGGACAGAAGCAGTGCAACCCGGCCCTCATTCTGACGCGACAGCACGAGCAAAGGCGAGTTATTCGGGCCGCTCATGATCGTGGTGCCGCCCTCGGCGCGCGCATCGACCGCGCGGAACCAGTTGCTCCATTGCGGGGGCTTCGCTTCGGAGCCCGGCAGCGCGCGCGCGACCGGATGGCGGCGGCCTTCGTCGGTGAGCTGCGCGCGGAAGCCGCCCTCGGACATGCGCCCGCTCGGCTCGGCGGGAAGCACGTTGGCGAGGGGAGAGCGGAAGATGGAATTCGCTCCAGCATATTCCGCGCCGGCGGCGACGAGGATCGCGCCGCCTTCCCGGACATAGCGCACGATGTTGTCGAAATAGATCAGCGGCAGCACGCCCTGCTGGGCGTAGCGGTCGAAGATGATCAGGTTGAATTCCTTGATCTTCTGCTGGAACAGTTCGCGGGTCGGAAAAGCGATCAATGAAAGTTCGTTGATCGGCGTGCCGTCCTGTTTTTCCGGCGGACGCAAAATGGTGAAGTGAACGAGATCCACATTCGCGTCGGACTTCAGCAAATTCCGCCAGGTGCGTTCGCCCGAATGCGGCTCGCCCGAAACAAGCAGCACGCGCAGTTTTTCGCGGACACCTTCAATCGTGAGCGCCGCGCGATTGTTGAGCGGCGTCAGTTCGCCCTCAAGCGGAGCGGCTTCGATCTCGACAATGTTCGGTCCGGCGTGGGAAATATCGACGCCAATCACGGCGGGTTCGCCCGCGGTCACGGTGTTGCGCGCGATCACATCGCCGTCGCGGCGGATAATCACATTCACGCGCGCGCCCTTGGGCGCGCCTTCGTCCTCGATGCGATAGCCGACGACTTGCCGCTGGCCGACAATGCCGAAGCGCGGCGTGGTCGTAAGCGCCACGCGGCGGTCGCGTTCGCTATCGCGGCCGGTAATCAGTGCATGGACAGGGGCCGCGAAGCCGAGCAGCGAAAGAGAGGGCACATCATGCACGCGGCCGTCGGTGACGAGGATCGCGCCGGCTACCCGGTCAGGCGGAACGTCCGCTAGCGCCGCGCCGAGGCCCGCGAACAGGCGCGTGCCGTCGCTTTCACCATCGCTGGCGCCCGCTTCCACGACGCGGACTTCAAGTCCCGCAATGCGGCCGAGTCTTTCCATCAATGCCTCGCGCGCGGCGTCGGCCGCTTTCATGCGGTCGCCGAAATTCTGGCTGGTGCTGCGGTCGAGCACGACCGCGGCGACGACCGGCAGCGGTTCGCGGTCTTCGCGGGTGAGCGAAGGATTGGCGAGTGCCAGCACCGCAAGCGCGAGCGCCAGTGCGCGGACAAGCGCGCCGCGCGTGCGCGAGATCAGCGGCAGCAATGCGATCAGCAAAGCAACTACGCATGCGCCGATCAGCACCGGCCATGAGACCAGCGGGTCGAAGGCCAGGCCGAAATTCATTGGCCGAGCCTTTCAAGCAGTGCCGGGATGTGAACCTGATCCGCCTTGTAGTTTCCGGTCAGCACATACATCACGATGTTCACGCCGGTGCGGAAGGCGAATTCGCGCTGGCGCGGCTCGCCGGGTGTCAGCGGCAGCAGCGGCTGGCCATCGGCGGCAACGGCCCACGCGCCCGCGAGATCGTTCGATGTAATGAGAATGGGGGAAACGCCGTCGCCCGCGCGGGCGGGGCGCGTCTCCGCGTCTTCTTGCGCGGCAGGCAACGCCTCCACCCAGAGCGCGCCGTCGATGTAACGGCCCGGAAAATCGCGCAGGAGATAAAAGGATTTCGTCAGCACGTGATCGCGCGGGACCGGCTCCAACTCGGGAATATCGAGCGAGGCGAGAATTTCACGCAGCTTTGCCAGTGCGGGTGAAACCTGATCGGGCTTTCCGCCGATCAGCGAAAATGCATCGCGGGTATCGAACAGGATGGTGCCGCCTTGCTTCATGTAGGAGTCGATGCGCGCAAGCGTGGCCGGATTTGGCTTCGTCGTATTGGCTGAAATCGGCCAGTAGAGCATGGGAAAGAACGCAAGCTCGTCGCGGGTCACATCGACGGCGATTGGGTCAGCGGGTTCAAGGGCCGTGCGCTGGGCGAGGAAAGTCGAAAGGCCTTCCAGCCCCGCACGGCTCACATTGTCAATTTGCGTGTCGCCGGAGAGAACGTAAGCCAGTCGCGTCTGTAGAAGCGCGCGCAGCGCGAAATCGTTGTTGACCGGATTGCGCGGCTTTTGTTGCGCGATGCCGTCGGTGATCGTCATGGATGCAAACAGAATACCGAGCACGATGGCTGCCGCGGCGCGGCGCAGGCCAAGACGCGCAAGACCGCCCGCAAGCAAGAATACAATCACCGCATCGGCGAGCAGCATCAGGAGCACGGTGACGAGGAAATTCGGGCGCAGGTCAGTCGCTTCTCCCTGGCGGTAAGGCTCGGTGCGGGAAGCAAGGGGTCCGAGCGCCAGTGGCCTCAGGCGATCCGTATTCGCCAGCGTATTCACCGCAACCATTCCCTCGGGCGGCCCGTAGAAGCCGGGCGGATGATCGGCGGCGGCGCGGTCGCGGTAATCGGCGGGAATTGGTTTCGCGGTCGGCCCGGGCGCGGAGAATATTCCGAAGCCGTCGAGCAGCCGCGTGGGCGCGATGGTGGGAGCGGGGCCGCGTTCACGGGCGGGGGCCGCGTCGGTCACGGCGGTGCTGGAACCAGCTATAGCCACGACGGAACGAAGCATCTCCACGAATGTACCAGAAAGCGGAAGATTCGACCACGCAGTGTCCGCGCTTACATGAAAGAGCACGATCAGGCCGCGTCCGCGCTTTTCGCCGGTGACGAGCGGAGTGCCATCGGTAAGCGACGCCCAGGTGCGATCGGCGAGCAGGCCGTCGGGCTCGGCCAGCACCTGCCGCGTGACGGTGACGTCGGCTGGCACCGCCAGATCCGCGAACGGGCTCTGCCGCGAGAAACTGCCGATTTTTTGCGGCTGGTCCCACGAGAGCGAGCCGCCGAGCACGCGGCCGCCGCGCCGCAGTTTTACCGGCACAAGATTGTCGTCGCTGGCGGCAAGGCGAGGACCGGCGAAGCGGATGAGCGTGCCGCCTTCATCGACCCATTTGTTCAGGCGCTCACGCGATGCCTCGCCGATATTGCCGACGTCCGACAGGACGATCACCGGCACACGCTGCTCGATGAAACGGATCACTGCTTCGCCCGGGGCGGCACCTTCCGCGAGGCGTACATCCGCGAAGGGGCCGAGTGCGCGGGAAAGATAAAAAGTGGCGGCGAGCAGAGGCTGCGCCGTGTCAGTGCTGGCACCGGATACGACGCCGACCGTTCGCCTCCGCCAGCGCTTGTCCAGCAGCACAACCGCGCCGGAAGATTGCTCGGCGGAAATTTCAAGCCGCGCGATGTCGTTCCGAATTTCGACCGGGAGGTCAAATTTTGTCTCGGTTTCGAGTGCGCCGGATGCGAAGGAGAATTCCGCGTCCCCGAGCGCAAGTCCGCGCAGGTCGCGCGCGCGGACAATGCCAACAGCGAGCGCGGTTTCATCCGCGCGGAGGATTTTCACGGTCAGCGAACCGGCGGCGTTATCGGCGCCGGTGAGGGCCCGTGCGCTAGCCATTCCGCCGTTGAGAACGGTCAAACGGTCGAGGGCAATATTCGCAAGGGCAGCGGCGAATTTTTCGCTGTCGCCGTGATCGATACCGTCGCTCATCCAGATGACGGATGCATCGGGCACCGCCTGCAAGAGTTTCGTGAGTGACGGAAGCAATAGAGTGCGATCCGGCGTGTGCGGTGAAGGCGCAAGCAGACGCAGCGCTTCTCGCGCTTCGCCCGGGCGGAGCAATGAAGATTCCTTTGCGGGTGCGCCGGTGGCGAGCACGGCGATGCCGCGGTTTTCCGCTTCCGCGCGGCTGACAATCGATTCAGCAGCGGCGATGCGTTCGCGCCAGGTGGGGGCTGCCGCCCAGCCGGAGTCGATCAGAAGCACGACCGGTCCTGTGGCGCGGGAACCCGCGGGCGGCGGATTCCAGACCGGACCGGCAGCAGCAAGAATGACGAGGGCTGCGAGCAGCAGGCGCAATGCGGTCAGCCACCAGGGGGTGCGAGAAGGTGTTTCTTCCTTCGGTTCGATGCCGAACAAAATTCGTGTCGGCGGAAAAAATACGTGGCGCGGCGTCGGCGGGATCATCCGCAGCAGCCACCAGAGTACCGGGAGGCTGAACAGCGCGAACAGAATGAGAGGCGAAGTGAAGGCGAGCGGGAGGCCCATCATAGCGCGGCCTCGTCGAGCGGCCTGGTCGCGGGTTGCAACTGCGGAAGCGCGTCGGGCGAAGCGCTCATGCGCGCATGCAACGCCAGCAAGATTTCGCTGACAGGACGATCCGTGCGGTGAATCGCAAAGCTCCAGGCGCGGCGCGCGGTTTCCTCGCGGATGGCGGCGCGATGCTGTGCGACGCGCCGGGTGTATTCGGCTGCCCAGGCTTCGGCGCGGCCGACGGTGATCGCGCCCGCACCTTCCGGCTCCTCGAATTCGATGCGGCCGGAATAAGGGAATGTTTCTTCCGCCGGATCGACGATCTGCACGATGTGGCCGCCGGCGCCGTTGCCGCCCAGCCGCGCAATCAATTTCACGATGTCCTCGGCCGGACTCCAGAAGTCGCCGAGCAACACGACTTCATCGCGGGAGCCGGGCTGGAAATTCTCCGGCAGGCTTTGCGGTTCGCCCGGCTGATGCACGATGAAATCCGCCATGCGCTCGATCACGCCGCGCGTCGAAGTCGGACGCATCACGCCCGGAATGCCGACCCGCTCGCCGCCGCGAACAAGTAATTCAGCCAAAGCAAATGCCAGCAGGAGTGCGTGGTTGCGTTTGTTGTCTTTCGAAAGGTGAGACTTGAAAGTCATCGAGGCGGAGCAGTCCGGCCAGATCCAGATCGTGTGCGAGGCTTCCCATTCGCGTTCACGCACAAACAAAAGATCGCCGCGCGCCGAGCGGCGCCAGTCGATGCGGCTCGCCGGTTCGCCATCCGTGAAACGGCGGTATTGCCAGAAATTTTCGCCGGGGCCGGCGCGGCGGCGGCCGTGCAGGCCGTGAAACATGGAAGCGGAAACGCGCCGCGCTTCCAGCACCAGGCGCGGCATCGCGGCCACAAGCGCCGCCGAATCATGAGCGGCGGTGCGGACCGCGCCTTCCGCTTTTCTCATGCCTGCGGGGGCCAGGGCCATTCGACTATCCCAGCCGCGCCTTCAGGCGGCCGACGATGCCGTAAATGGTTTCGCCGTCGGCGCGCGCACCGAAGGTGAGCACCATGCGGTGTTTCAACACTGGCTCCGCGA
>CAZUJE010000073.1:0-14593 GCA_964620215.1 uncultured Hyphomicrobiales bacterium | reverse complement strand
CCCCGGACCGCCCCGGCATGTGTTTGCGAAACACATACGGAGGCGCCGCCTCCCGCTCCGCTCAGACGACGCCTCGCGAGAGCGTCCCCGATAAGCGGGAGTGATGCGGAGTTTAAGGGAGGTTTCGGAAGCGGGGATAAGGTGGCGGCGGGCCTTGAATTTGCTAACGATTTTTTCGCGGGACGTGAATAGCAGTCATTCCGGGGCGCGTGTGAAGCACGCGAGCCCGGAATCTACTGATGCTGAGAGTAAAGTTTCCGCGTCGTTAGTGCGCTGAACAACCCAACCCACAAGCCAAAAAGTTGTGCAAGAGATGCAATAATGTTCGCGGTCGGACCGAAGACCAGCGAATGGATCAGAATTAGTGCAACCACGAGGCCTGTGAAGAGGGCACCAGTGGTATAGGCTGCAATTTCATTGTTTGACTGAGGGCAAAACCATTCTGTTATTGAAATTGCTACAACTCCAGCAATCAAACCATGTACGAAATTTGGAAAGCCTTCGTAAAATAACCATTTGATAATTTTGCCTGGCGTCTCAATCCCAAAAATGGTTCTCATCAAAAAAAAGTCGGGGTCGGAGCCAACGTCATGGGATACAAAGATTTTGTATAAATATGATCCTAAAGCCCCAACAATAAGGCCTGGCAAAACACTAAGTACGCAAACGATAATTGCAATCCATGTTGGCTTTGGATTTTTCAAGGCGCCCCCCCATTAAATCGTTATCATAGCCTCGGTGAGATTGGGTTCAATTTCAGCAATTATTCCACCGCAACATCCCGTTTCTTCGATTTTGACGACCGCGCCTAACACCAGCTTCAAAAACTCACGCGACCTACCCCCTCGTCACATGCGCCGCGACGGTGAGCCATTTGCCGGCACGCTTGGCCCAGATGTCGGTGTAGCGGCCGCGGCCTTCGCTGCCGTCGGGTTTTTTGTAGCGCGTGGCGCCGTGGATGATCGCGACATCGCCGAGGATGCGGATCATCACGTCCTCCGCGCGCAGCCCCTTGATCGTCACCGGCAGCGCGGTCTGCGCCAGAAACCCCGCGCGGTCCTTCAGTGAGCCGTCGGGATTGGCGTTGTAGAAATCCGGCGCCAGATGATGCTCGAAGAATTTCACGTCGCCATTCTGCACGGCGGCGACGAATTCCGTGTTGAGGCGGTCCAGCTCCGCGTGATCGGCTTCCTGCGTCTCAACAATGTGTTCAGGGCTGGTCATGGCACTCTCCGGTCGCGGCGGTGTGACTTTACTTAGATTTTCCGGCTGTCATAGGCCCAGTGCAGCAGCGCCTGACGCTGGCGCTTGCGGCAGGTGAGTTCGCCGGGTTCGCAATTGATCTGCACCTGGCGGACATGGCGGCGGATTGCTTTCCAGCGCTTGATCTGGCGCGCGTCCTCCGCCGGGATGCGGCGGCCGAGATAATAGCGGCAGTACCACTGGAACCAGCCGCGCGGGTCGTCGCGGTAAATCCAGCCCTTCGCGCGCCAAACGGAAAGCGGCTGGCTGGCATCGACGCCGAAAAAATTCAGGCCGTCGTTTCGTTTTTTGGGCGAGAGCTTGGCGCGGCTGAACCAGGCGGTGGGAAATTCGCGCCGGCAGTCGGTCATGTATTTGCCGCCGAACACGCCGAGGCGCAGCATCTCGCGCGGGGTCAGTTGCGGTTTGAATTCGGGATCGAAGTTTTTGCCCGCAGGCGCGGTGAGGGCGTAGCGATAACCCTTCTGCATCCTGTCGCGGACGGTGACGGTTTTTGCGCGGTGGCGGGGCATTGACGCAATCTTACGGCAAGCCCGCGCCGCGCGAAAACATCAGGTAAACAGATCAGCTTCTTCCGCCGCCGGTTGCGGCGAAAGCGGTAGCGCATTCAGCAACCTGATTCAGCTACCAGAACGGCCGTTTTCTCAGTGCGTCGTGCGGCCCTGAACCATCAGCCAGCCGATGATCGCGAACAATGCGATCGTGAGCACAATGCCTGCCTGCTCGAGTCCGGTCATGGGCGTTTCTCCCCTATAGGACGAAAGACTATAGACTATAGGCTAATTTTTTGCTGACCGCACGTTGCATTGCATCCATGAATGCAAGCAAAACGCGCAAAATTGGTTTCGCATCGCCAGATGTGGCTGAACGGACGAGGCAATTTATTCGGCGGCGACCGCGCCCTTTTTTCCGCGCTTGCCGCGCGCCAGCACCGGCTTGAGGAATTCGCCGGTGTAGGATTTCCTTGCGCGCGCGATGTCTTCCGGCGTGCCGGTGGCAATGATTTCCCCACCCGCATCGCCGCCTTCGGGGCCAATGTCGATGATCCAGTCAGCGGTTTTAATCACATCGAGATTGTGTTCGATCACCGCGACGGTGTTGCCGCTATCGACCAGCTCATGCAGCACTTCGAGCAGCTTCGCCACGTCGTGGAAGTGCAGGCCGGTGGTCGGCTCATCGAGAATGTACAGCGTGCGGCCGGTGGCGCGTTTCGACAATTCCTTCGCGAGCTTCACCCGCTGCGCTTCACCACCAGATAAAGTGGTCGCCTGCTGGCCAATGTGAATATAGCCGAGGCCTACGCGGGACAGCGTCTCCAGCGTGCGGCGGATGGTCGGCACCGCGGAAAACAATTCCAGCCCTTCGTCCACCGTCATGTCGAGCACATCGGCGATGGATTTTTGCTTGAAGGTGACGTCGAGCGTTTCGCGATTGTAGCGCTTGCCCTTGCAGACGTCGCAGGTGACATAGACGTCCGGCAAAAAGTGCATCTCGATCTTGAGCACGCCGTCGCCCTCGCAGGCCTCGCAGCGCCCGCCTTTCACGTTGAACGAGAAACGGCCCGGCTCGTAGCCGCGCGCTTTCGATTCCGGCAGGCCCGCGAACCAGTCGCGAATAGGGGTGAAGGCGCCGGTGTAGGTGGCCGGGTTCGAGCGCGGCGTGCGGCCGATCGGCGACTGGTCGATGTCGATGACCTTGTCGAGGAATTCCAGCCCTTCAATTTTATCGAACGGCGTCGGCGCTTCGGAGGCGTCGTTCAGCTTGCGCGCGACGGCCTTGTATAAAGTGTCGATCAGCAGCGTTGACTTGCCGCCGCCCGAAACGCCGGTGACGCAGGTGAAGAGGCCGAGTGGAATTTCCGCGTCCACGTTTTTCAGGTTGTTGCCGCGCGCATTCTTAACGCGGAGCATTTTTTTGGTGTTCGGCTTGCGGCGCTCCGGCGTCGCGATCTCCAGTTCGCCGGAAAGATATTTGCCGGTGATGGAGTCTTTCGCTTTTATAATGTCATCGGTGCCGCCTTTGGCGATGATCTTGCCGCCGTGGATGCCGGCACCGGGGCCGATGTCCACCAGGAAATCGGCGCTGCGGATCGCGTCCTCGTCGTGCTCGACGACAATGACGGTGTTGCCGAGATCCCTGAGCCTTTTGAGCGTTTCCAGGAGCCGCTGGTTGTCGCGCTGGTGCAGGCCGATCGACGGCTCGTCCAGCACATAAAGGACGCCAGTGAGACCGGAGCCGATCTGCGAGGCCAGCCGGATGCGCTGACTCTCGCCGCCGGATAATGTTCCAGAAGCGCGGGCAAGCGTCAGGTAATCGAGGCCGACATCCACGAGGAAGGTGAGGCGCTCATTGACTTCCTTCAGCACCCGCGCGCCAATGTCGTTCTGCTTCTGCGTTAGTTTTTTCGGCAGGTCCGCGAACCATGTGCGCGCTGCGCGTACCGAAAGCTCCGCCACTTCGCTGATATGCTTCGCCCCGATTTTCACGGCGAGGGCTTCCGGTTTCAGGCGATGCCCGTTGCAGGTCTTGCAGGGAATGGTCGCGAAATAGCGCTCCATGTCCTCGCGCGCCCAGTCGCTTTCGGTTTCCTTCCAGCGCCGCTCCAGATTGACGACCACGCCCTCGAACGGCTTCTTGGTTTCGAACTTTCGCGAGCCGTCGTTATAGACGAACTTCACTTCGTCCTCGCCGGAGCCGAAGAGAATTACATCCCGCACGGCCTTGGAGAGCTTGTTCCAGGGATCGTTGAGCGAGAATTTGTATTTGCGCGCCAGCGCCTCCAGCGTCTGGTTGTAATAGGGCGAGGGCGATGACTGCCGCGACCAGGGGGCGAGCGCGCCGCCACGCAAAGTCTTGGAATCGTCCGGCACCACAAGCTGCGGATCGATTTCCTTTTCCACGCCTAGTCCATCACAGGCCGGGCAGGCGCCGTGCGGCGAATTGAATGAGAACAGGCGCGGTTCGATTTCCGTGATGGTGAAGCCGGAAACCGGACAGGCGAACTTCGACGAGAAGATGATGCGGTTGGCGTTATCAAGATCGCCGCGCTTCATGGAGCCTTTCGACTCCGTAACGACGCCGTCCGCGAGTTCAACAATCGCAATGCCGTCCGCGAGCTTCAGGGCAGTCTCGAAACTTTCCGCCAGCCGCTGCGCAATGTCGGCGCGCACGACGAGCCGGTCCACCACCACGTCGAGATCGTGCTTCAGCTTTTTGTCGAGGGTCGGCGCTTCGGAAATTTCATGGAATTTCCCGTCGATCTTGACGCGCTGGAAGCCGCGCTTCTGGAATTCCTGCAAATCCTTTTTGTATTCGCCCTTGCGGCCGCGCACGACCGGCGCCAGCAGATAGATGCGCGTGCCTTCCTTCATCGCCAGCACCTTGTCCACCATCTGCGAGACGGTCTGGCTTTCGATAGGAAGTCCGGTGGCGGGCGAATAGGGTACGCCGACGCGCGCCCACAACAGGCGCATGTAGTCGTAAATTTCGGTGACGGTGCCGACCGTCGAGCGCGGATTGCGCGAGGTGGTTTTCTGTTCGATGGAAATCGCCGGCGACAGGCCTTCGATGCGATCCACGTCCGGCTTCTGCATCATCTCCAGAAATTGCCGCGCATAGGCGGAGAGCGACTCCACGTAGCGCCGCTGGCCTTCCGCATAGATGGTGTCGAAGGCGAGGGAGGATTTCCCCGAGCCGGACAGGCCGGTGAACACCACCAGCTCGTCGCGCGGAATGTCGAGATCGACGCCCTTGAGATTGTGCTCGCGCGCTCCCCGGATCGAAATGATGCGGGAATCGTGGGCGCTCTTGGCTTTGGATGCGCGGGGCTTGTCGGTCATCGGCCTAGGTAATGAGAGCGTGGAAGCGATGCCTGCAAGCACCAGCTGGGAAGGAACATAGGTAGAACGGCGCGGATTCGCCAGTGCCTTTAGGGGTCATGCGGCGTTATGGGGATAAGCCCCTTGCATGCGGAGAACCCGCGCTCGCCTGGAAGCTATTTGAGGCTCTCAAGCGCCGCCGCCAGTTCGCTGCGAAGATACGGTTTCTGCAAGGTGCGGGTCTTGCGGAAGCGCTCCAGCAGCGCCGTCGAGCCGTAACCGGTGGCGAAGATGAAGGGGATTCCGCGTTTGTTGAGTGCATCGGCCACGGGATAGGTGTTCACGCCATTGAGATTGAGGTCGAGGATTGCCCCGTCGATTTCCATGGAGGCGGCCTTTTCCACGGCGGTTTCCAAACGCGCGACCGGCCCGACTACCTCGTGGCCCATCTCCTGAAGCATATCCTCCAGCAGCATCGAGACCATCATTTCGTCTTCGACGATGAGGAGCCTTAGCGGCTTTTCATTTTGCAAATTTACTCGCTTACCGGATCAATCAAGACGGCTGCTGATGGTGCAAATTACCCCTTCAGGGCGATAATCAAGCAGGACCTTTCCGTCCAGCTCGTTGGCGAGATTGCGTTCGACCAGGCGCGTCCCGAAACCCTTGCGTGTTGGAGGAGAAACGGCAGGCCCGCCGGATTCCACCCATATCAGTTCAAGCTGCCGCCGGCCCCTCGAATCCCGCTGAACGTCCCAGTTTATTTTTATGATGCCGTCCGCGTTGGACAATGAGCCGTATTTCGATGCGTTGGTGGCAAGCTCATGCAGCGCCATCGCGAGCGCAAGCACCTGTTTCGGAGAGAGCCAGACCGGCTGCCCGTCGATAACGATACGCTCGCCGGCCTTGAACGCCTGCATGGCGCGGGACACGATGTCCTGTAGGTTCGCGCCTTCCCAGCTCTGATCCGTCAATACATCGTGCGCGCGCGAGAGCGCGGTGAGCCGCGCGTCGAAAATATCCCGCGCATCCGCGCTCAGCGTTGTGTTGCTCAAGGTCTGGGTCGCGAGCGACTGCACCGTCGCGAGCGTGTTTTTCACCCGGTGATTGAGTTCATGCAGCAAAAGCAATTTATGGGCATCCGCGCGTTTTCGCTCGCTGACATCGCGGGCAATTTTCGACGCACCAATGATGATGCCATTGGCATTTTTCACTGGGGAAACCGTCAGTGAAATATCCATCGTGCTGCCGTCTTTTCTGCGTCTAGTGGTCTCATAGTGCTCAACCTGTTCACCTCGCTTGATGCGGCTGATGATTTCCGTTTCTTCGCTTATCAAATTGTCGGGAATCAGAATGGAGATATGTTTCCCGATCGCCTCATTCGCGGTGTGACCGAACAGGCGCTCAGCGCCGCGATTCCAGCTCAGGATTTCGCCGTTCAAATTCTTGCTGATGATGGCGTCTCTGGAAGATTCGATAATCGCGCCCATGAATTTATGGCGATCTTCCCCCTGTTTCCGCTCTCTCTCCATCTGCATTTGAGCGATGCTGAAACCCAGCTGCCGCGCGATGGTGATTGCCATCTCTTTTTCATCATGCGTGAAATCATGCGCAGTGCGGTGATAGGTCATGAATTTTCCGGCGAGCGCGCCATTGGCCATCAACGGAATAAAGGCGATCGCCGTGATCCCCTCCTTCTTGATGATGTTTTTCAGTTCTTCGGATTCGCCTGTTTCAGCGATGTCCTTGATGAAAATCGGTTGCGGGTCCTTATCGGTGGCGGACCAGGGTGAGTGGCCTTCGACGGCCTGTTGATAGCCGTCGGAAAGGCCGCGCGATGAGGAAAATCGCATCACATTCTGATCGTCAAACAGGAGGATCGCGGCGCGCGAGCAGTTCAACACCGAGGTGATTGCGTCGAGCGCGGCTTCGTAAACCTCCTTGCTCGATTTCGCCCGATAAATCTCGTCCACGAAGCGATAGAGCGCGATCTGATCCTGCATGCGCGCGACCGCAAACTGCTGCGCGTGCTTGAGTTCGCGCAGGTCAATCAGCATGTTCAAGGCGCCGGAAAATTTCCCGTCATGGTCAAAAATAGGAGTGGGGAAGGGCATCGCGGGAATCCGCTGCCCATCGGGTCTTTCGATTACGATTTCGGTGTCCCTGATGGCGCGCTTCTCCCTCAGCGCCACCGCCATCGGGCAGTCTTCCAGTGCGAGCGGCTGGCCGTCCTTATCGTAGAGCCGCCAGCCAACGCACCATTTGTCCTTGCCGATCTGGGGTGTGCGTCCTGCGATGTCGGCGGCGGTTTGATTGTAATAAGTCACGAAGCCATCGGCGTTCGTCATGTAAATCGCGGCGGGAAGGGTGTCGAGGACGCGGCGAAGATCGATCGGGTCGCCGGTGATCTTGTCCGGAAAGGCAACAATTTGTTCGTTCATTTTGTTGTCCCCCAACCGGAGCGCCAAACGAGAAAGCCGCGCACCGCACGAAAGCCGAGATTTGTTTTCGGGCTTCGCTGAACAGCCGAAAGCGTCAAAAAAATAGACCCAGCCAATTGCGATAACCGCAATCAGGTCATTGGGTTCCTGCATTAGACGGAATTACGCAGGTATTTGAAAGGAGGAAATTGCCAAGTTTGGCTGGATTTACATCATCCAGCCGCCTCAACCCTAACCCTGCCGGATGGAACTCGCACCTTAGCACGGTGTTTCTCCCTTATCTTCAAAGGGGAATGTCATGGCAACGCGCGCGTATTGGTCCGGCCGCATCCGGTTGGCTCTGGTGTCCATCCCGGTGCATCTGATCCCGGCCACCAAATCCTCGGCCAAAATCAGCTTTAACCAGATCCACAAACCGAGCGGCAAGCGCATCCGCTACGAGAAAGTGGTGCCGGGTATCGGCCCCGTGGACACCGACGACATCGTGAAGGGCTACGAGGTCGAGAAGGGCAAATACGTTCTGCTCGAGGACAAGGAAATCGACGAGGTGAAGCTGGAAGCCAAGAAAAGCGTCGAGCTTGTGCAGTTCGTGGACCAGAATGACATCGACCCGATTTACTTCGAGCGGCCGTTTTTCGTGCTGCCCGACGAGGACAATGAGGACGGGGTCGAAGCCTATGTCGTGCTGCGCGATGCGCTGAAAAAGGCGAAGAAAATCGGGCTTGGCCAGATTGTCGTGCGCGGCACGAGTTCGCTGGTGGCGCTGAAGGCCTGCGGCAAGGGCTTGCTGCTGGAAACGCTGCGTTATGCGGATGAAGTGCAGAAAGCCGACAAGGCGTTTTCCGATATTCCGAAAGCCGATCCGGGCAAGGATCTCGTGGAAATGGCGGGCGAACTGATCGAGAAGAAATCCGGAAAATTCCATCCGGCCGATTTCAAGGACAAGTATCAGGTCGCGCTGCGCGAACTGATCGACGCGAAGCTGGAGAAGCGGGCGCCGCAGCCGATCGAGGAACCGCACCAGGGCAGCAATGTGATCGACCTGATGGAGGCGCTGAAACGCAGCGTCGGCAAGGAAGGCGGCAGCCGCAAGAGTGCGGCGAAATCCTCCGCGAAGGGGGCTCGCAAGAGTTCAAGGCGTAAAGCTGCCTGATGCTGAAGGAGCGGGACCGTCTCAAGACCTATCGGGAGAAACGCGATTTCGCGCGGACGCAGGAGCCTGCTGGCGGCGTGTTCAAGACCGGCAAGAAGCTGCGCTATCTGATCCAGAAACATGCGGCGTCGCGGCTGCATTATGATTTCCGCCTGGAGTGGAACGGCACGCTGATGAGTTGGGCCATTCCGAAAGGGCCGAGCGAAAATCCGGACGATAAGCGGCTCGCGGTGCATGTGGAAGATCACCCGGTCGAATACGGAAAGTTCGAAGGCACTATTCCCAAGGGCGAATATGGCGGCGGCACGGTGATGCTGTGGGACCGCGGCTTCTGGCGGCCGCACACCGATCCCGATGAGGGATTGGCCAAGGGAAAACTCGGCTTTGAATTGCAGGGCGAACGCCTGAAGGGAAACTGGGCGCTGGTTCGTCTGCGTGCGCGCAAGAAGGGCGACAAGGACAACTGGCTGCTGATCAAGGAAAACGACGGCTACGTCCGCCGAAAGGGCAAGCTCATCACCGACAGCGAGCTGACCAGTGTTTCGACCGGCCGCAGCATGGATGAAATCGCGGCGGGCAAACGCGGCAAGAAGGTCTGGCACTCCAGTAAAAAAAAAGAAAAAAGCGCGCCGCAAAGAGAAAGTAGCGCGCCGCGGCTGACAGGGCGCGCGCCTCCGTTTGTGGCCCCACAGCTTGCAACGCTTGTCGATGCGCCGCCGCCAGGCAAAGAATGGCTGCATGAAATCAAATATGATGGCTATCGCGCGATCACATCACTAGGCGATGGCCGCGTGCTTCTGCGCACGCGCAACGGCCACGACTGGAGCGACAAGTTCGCCCCGCTCGTTCCGGCGCTCTCGAAGCTGCCGTGCAAAAGCACGCAACTGGACGGTGAGATCGCGGTCGCCAACAAGGACGGCCATACCGATTTCGGCGCATTGCAGGACGCACTTTCCGAGGGGCGCGGCGGGTTCGGCTATTACCTGTTCGATCTGCTCGAACTGGACGGCAAGGATTTTCGCAAGCGCCCGCTGACCGGACGCAAGGCGGCGCTGAAGAAGCTGCTCAGCGGCGCGAAGTGGCCGCTGTTTTATTCGGATCATATCGAAGGCGATGGTGACCGCGCCTTTGCCCATGCCTGCGATCTCAAGTTAGAGGGCATCATCTCGAAACAGGCGAGCGCGCCATATCGCTCCGGCCGCTCCAAAAGCTGGCTCAAAAGCAAATGCGGCATGGAGCAGGAATTCGTCATCATCGGCTGGCGGCCTTCGAGCAAGGCGGACCGCCCGTTTTCGTCATTGCTTTTGGCCGTGCGCGAGGAGGGCGAGTTGCGTTACGCCGGCCGCGTCGGCAGCGGCTATTCGGATACCGCACTCGATAATCTGTCCGCGCTGTTCAGGAAACATGCGCGCAAGAATTCGCCCGTCCCCAACGTGCCGGGATTGATCGCGCGCCATGCGCGATTTTTAGAGCCGGTGCTGGTGGCCGAAGTCGCCTTCCGTGGCTGGACGCAGGAAAACCTGGTCCGGCAGGGGAGTTTCAAGGGCTTGCGCAGCGACAAGCCGGCATCTCAAATCGTGAGGGAGCGGCCCATGAGAAAGTCCGGAGCATCAAAGGCGCAGGCGGTCAGCGTGAAAAGTCCGGATGGCGCGGATGAAATCAAGGGCGTGCGGGTCACGCATCCGGACCGCGTGCTGTTTCCCTCGCAGGGCATCACCAAGCGCCAGTTGATCGAGCATTATTTGAAAGTGGCAAAGCTGATGCTGCCGCATATCGAAGGCAGGCCGCTGGCGCTCGTCCGTTGCCCGCAGGGCAGCGAGAAGGATTGTTTCTTCCAGAAACACGCTTCGGGAGGCTGGCCGGAAAATTTCAAGAAAGTCCGCATCCGGGAGAAATCAGGCACGGACGATTACCTTTATATCGAGGACGAGGCCGGTCTCGTCGCCGCGGTGCAGATGAGCGTGCTGGAACTGCATCTGTGGGGCTCGCATCAGGACGACGTCGAGAAGCCCGACCGGATGGTGTTCGACCTCGACCCGGACGAAGGACTGGCATTTTCAAAGGTGAAAGAGGCCGCGAAGGAACTGAAGGAGCGCCTCGAGGATGTTGGCCTCAAATCATTCCCGATGGCGACGGGCGGGAAGGGCGTGCATGTGGTGGTTCCGCTCGCCCCTAAACACACATGGGAGCAGCATCGCGATTTCGCGGAAGCGCTGGCGCGGCTGATGGCGGAGGAAAACCCGGACCGCTACGTCGCCAACATGTCGAAAGCCAAACGCAAGGGCAAAATCTTCATCGACTACCTGCGCAACCAGCGCGGTGCGACCGCCATCGCGCCCTACTCGTCGCGCGCGAAGGCGGGAGCTTTCTTCGCCTTGCCCGTGTCCTGGCAGGGATTGGCGAAACTGAAGGACGCGCATCCGGGACAGATCGGCAAAACCAAACCCGGCGCCGATCCATGGAGCGGCTATTTCAAATTGTGTCAGTCGCTGCCGTTCGGAAAAAAGCGGGGATAGTTTCGCGCGGCGAGGAACGAAAAATCCGCGCTGTGCTTGTCTTGAATCCGTCACCGGAAATTCGCAATGATCTCGCCCAAATCCTTAATTTTGCTCACGAATCCGCTGGGGAAAAGTTCGGCACATATGGCGAACATCGTGCAAATCCGGTAGCCGCTACCGCGCCGAGCCCGGTTGGGGAGAAGCGGAAGTAAGGGGCTTGTCCCAGCGTCAGGATGGCTATAGAACAAAACAGGAACTAGGAAAATACCCGATCAGTTGGGTTCCGGCTCGCCGCCTGTGGAAAAACCCTTAACGCGATCCTCCGGCGGGAAATTGGGTCTAGGGTGATTTTGAGCCCCAAAAGGGCGTGGTTCAGGCGAAAAACGGAGTGTGTCATGGCCGGAAGCGTCAACAAGGTGATTTTGATTGGCAATCTCGGCGCCGATCCGGAAATCCGCCGCACGGCCGACGGCCGCCCGATCGCGAACCTGCGCGTCGCCACTTCGGAGTCCTGGAAGGACAAGACCAGCGGCGAGCGGAGGGAGAAGACCGAGTGGCACCGCGTCGTGATCTTCAATGAAGGGCTCTGCAAGATCGTCGAGCAGTACCTGAAGAAGGGCGCCAAGGTGTATCTCGAAGGCGCGCTGCAAACCCGCAAATGGACGGATAAGGAAGGCGTGGAGCGCTATTCCACCGAGGTCGTGCTGCAAGGCTTCAACTCGTCGCTCACGATGCTGGACAGCCGCGGGGGTGGCGGCGGATCGAGCGATGCGCTCGAGGATAGCGGCGGCGATTTCGGCTCGACTGGCCCGATGTCCGGCGGCTCGCGCAAGCCGGTTGCCGCCGGCGCACGCCGCGGCGACATGGACGACGAGATTCCGTTTTGATCCCGCAGTTTAATCCTGCTTCCTGAGATTCCTGTTCGCAGGGGATCGCGTGTCCGCGCGCCGTCTGGTGCTGCGGGTTCCGGTATAATGGAACTCGCAAGCCGATTCTCTTTCGGTTCTTTTCAGGGAGCGAAACGCCGATGAACAAGTCAGTCCTGCTGACTGTAGCCTTCGTCGCGTCCACGTTGTCGATCAGTCTGTTCACCGCCGATGCGCAGCAGAAGAATGCGCAGCCACAGCAGAAAAACGCGCAGGTGCAGCCAAAACCCGCCGAGGCGCCAAAGCCAGCGGCGGTGAAAGCCGGCATCAAGGTCAATGTCACCGGCTGCGCCATGCCGGGCATGAACCCGACCTGCATCCTGATGAAGGCGCCGGCGGGTCATTTTGAAGTGGGGGCCGCCAAACCCGCGCCCGCCCTCGACGGCAATGAAATCCGTCTCAGCGGGACCACGACCGACAATGTCAGCATCTGCATGCAGGGCGTGGTGCTGAAAGACGTGCAGTGGTCGAAGACCGGCAACAAGTGCAAGTGAGCTGATTCCGCCGCAGGCGCGATTCCGGCGCAACGAAAATCGTACCAATGAGTGTTGCATGAGTTTCGTCCCGCTCCTGAACGCATCGCCCGCGATCCAGATCCACGCCTTCGCGGCGATGGGCGCATTCGTGCTCGGCATTGTCCAGTTGACCGCGCCGAAAGGAACGCTGCCACACCGGACCATCGGCTGGGTCTGGGTGATCCTGATGGCCACCGTGGCGCTGACTTCGTTCTGGATTCACGAAATCAATCTCTGGCGCACGTGGAGCCCGATCCATCTGCTCTCGATCATGGTGCTGGTGTTGCTGCCGCTCGCGGTCTGGCGCGCGCGCACTCACAATGTCAGAGCGCACAAATGGACGATGATCGGCATCTATACCGGTGGCCTGATCATCGCGGGAATCTTCACGTTTGTGCCGGGGCGGATCATGTACGAGGTACTGTTCGGCGGGTGAGTTTTCACGCGGAAATTTAACTCGTAAACATTTGATTTTAAAAGCAAAATAGCAGCTCATTTCCGCCCGCTTTGCTGGCTTCTATTGCCGGAATCAATTATAAATTCCGCTCATCTGATTTGCTCAAGGACTGAGGCCTTTGGCCGACACCGAAACACCGAAAACGGGGGACCAGCCCCCTTCGGACATCAAGCCCGTTTCGATCACGGACGAGCTGAAGCGCTCCTACCTCGATTACGCGATGAGCGTGATCGTCGCGCGCGCGCTGCCCGACGTGCGCGACGGCTTGAAGCCGGTGCACCGGCGCATCCTCTATTCGATGTTCGAGAACGGCTATGAGTGGAACAAGCCCTACCGCAAATCCGCGCGCGTGGTCGGCGATGTCATCGGTAAATATCACCCGCACGGCGATCAATCGATTTACGACGCGCTGGTGCGCATGGCGCAGGAATTTTCCATGCGCCTGCCGCTCGTGGACGGGCAGGGCAATTTCGGCTCCATCGACGGCGATCCCGCCGCGGCCATGCGCTATACCGAGGTGCGGCTGGAGAAGGTCGCGCACGCGCTGCTGGAAGACCTCGACAAGGACACGGTCAACTTCCAGGAGAACTACGACAACTCCGAGCGCGAGCCGACGGTTCTTCCGGCGCGTTATCCCAATCTGCTCGTCAATGGCGCCGGCGGCATCGCCGTCGGCATGGCCACGAACATCCCGCCGCACAATCTCGGCGAGATCATCGACGCCTGCATCGCCCTGATCGACAAGCCTGAGCTTACGGTCGAGGATTTGATCGAGCTGGTGCCGGGGCCGGATTTCCCGACGGCGGGAATTATCCTGGGCCGCTCCGCGATCCGCGCCGCCTATCTCACCGGCCGCGGCTCCATCATGGTGCGCGGGCGCGTCACGACCGAACCGATGCGAGGCGAGCGCGAGGCGCTCATCATCACCGAAATTCCGTATCAGGTGAACAAGACCACGATGATCGAGAAGATCGCGGAGCTGGTGCGCGAAAAACGCATCGAGGGCATCGGCGAAATCCGCGACGAGTCCGACCGCGACGGGATGCGCGTCGTACTCGAACTGAAGCGCGAGGCGATGGGCGAGGTAGTGCTGAACCAGCTCTACCGCTTCACGCCGCTGCAACAGAGTTTCCCCGCCAACATGGTGGCGCTGACCGGCGGCCGTCCGGCCACAATGACGCTGCGCGACATGCTGGTCGCCTTCATCGCCTTCCGCGAAGATGTCATCGGCCGGCGCACCAAGTTCCTGCTGAAGAAGGCGCGCGATCGCGCCCATGTCCTCGTCGGCCTCGCCGTCGCGGTCGCCAATATCGACGAGATCATCAAGCTCATCCGCGGCGCCAAGGATCCGCAGGCGGCGCGCGAAGCCTTGATGGGGCGCGACTGGAAAGCCTCCGACGTGAAGGATCTGATCGATCTGATCGACGACCCGCGCCACAAACTATCGGCGTCGGGCGGCACGATCCGGCTCTCGGACGAACAGGCCAAAGCCATCCTCGATCTCCGCCTGCAGCGCCTCACC
>CAZUJE010000072.1:0-14661 GCA_964620215.1 uncultured Hyphomicrobiales bacterium | reverse complement strand
GGACGAACCGCCAGCGACGATGACTTTCGGCTTGTGCTGCTTCGCCAGCATTTACCTTTCTTCATAATCGATGCGCTGGTCGTCTTTCTTCACATTGTAAGGAACGACCTGGAACCACTTGCCGGGCATATTCACCGGCGCGCCGTGCGTGAGATGTCCGCCCGCGGCGAGATTCAAACCCATGAAGGTATCGCCCGGCTCCATCATCGCCATAAATGCCGCTTGATTTGCCTGGCTGCCGGAATTGGGCTGCACATTCGCGAAATTGCAGCCGAAGAGTTTTTTCACGCGCTCGATGGCGAGATTTTCGGCAACATCGACCCACTGGCAGCCGCCGTAATAGCGCCGCCCCGGATAGCCTTCCGCATATTTATTGGTCAGCACCGAGCACTGCGCCTCCAGCACGGCGCGGCTCACGATGTTCTCCGAAGCGATTAGTTCAATATAGTGACGCTGGCGGCCAAGCTCGCCCTCGATGGTGAGGAAAAGCTCCGGATCGGCCTGCTCAAGACCTGAAGAAAAGAAACCTTCCGTCGCATGGTTGTTCGACGCGACCTTCGTCACGGACATTGCTGAAACTCCAAAATAGCTTTGCGGAGACGGCCTCAGGAAGCCGCCAACCGGGCCTGCCGGTCAGCAGCAGGATCGGCGGATAGCATAGCGAAACCCCAAAATGAAGGGTATCGGAATCCGCCACACCCCTATTTATCGGGCTGCCAGCTTCTTTTTCAGCTTGTTGATGGCCAGTTCTTCAAGTGCCCTCTGAGGAGCGGTGGCCGGTCCCATCACGACAACTTCGATGCCGGTTTTGACGTCAATCGCCGCCACGCGGACGACCGTGCCGACGGGGCGCATTTCGATGATGACTTCGCCCGTGTCCAGGCGCTTCCCAATCATTGAGGCCAGCCCGCGACTCGATTGACACGCGATCATGGGCTGGCGGAGCGGTCCGCGCAACGCGCTCTCGCCGGCATTCCTCCGATAGAAATTCCCGAACGATTTGAAAGTATTCCGGTCAGTGCGCCGCACAAAATATGTGCTTCCGAAATTTCGCCGGTCCGAGTCTCATCGAACAAGGCGGCGATTCGTCCAAGGATTCGTTTTATGACCAGTGAAAGACGCGGGTGGACACCCGCGATGTGGATTGTGTTGCCGATCCTGACCGCGTGCGTGGGGGCGACGGCGACCACCGCTTTTTCCGGAGAACCAGTCGCAGGATTGATCGCCGGGCCGCTGCTCGGCTTTGCGAGCGCCTGGTTCATCGACCGCAAATTCAAGGCGCTCGTCGAAACACTTTCCAGGATCGCCGCGGGCGACCGCTTCGCCGCCCTGCCCGACTACACCGGCGGCGTCGTGTTCCAGCGTGTCGCCGAAACCGCCGAAGCCACCCGTACCATGCTGATCGATGCCGATGCGCTCGCGGTCGATCACCGCTCGCGCGAAGCGGAGTCCCGCATCCGGCAGGCGGGGAGAATGTTTTTCACCCGCCGCTTCCGCCAGACCATCGACGAGATGCTGACCACGTTCGGCACGGCGGGCGAGGAAATCCGCGTCACAGCAAAGGAACTGGGCGAGCGGAACAAGCGCATGCACGGCCAGATCGAGCAGGCATCGAGCGCCACCACCAATGCGGCGAAAGACGTGGAGGCGGTGGCAGATGCCGCCAACGAAGCGCTGGAACTGATCGATCGCTCCAGTACGCTGGTGCAAGCCGCGAACGAAGCGAACGATCAGACCAAAACCAATCTCGACCGCACCGACCAGACCGTGCGTGGCCTCGCTACGGCGGCGGCGCGCATCGGCGATGTTATTAAATTAATTGAATCGATCGCATCCAAAACTTCCCTGCTCGCCTTGAACGCCAATATCGAAGCCGCCCGCGCCGGCGACGCGGGCAAGGGTTTTGCCGTCGTAGCCAATGAAGTGAAGACGCTCGCGGGCCAGACCGCCAAGTCGACCGGCGACATCCGCACGCATATTCACGACATCCAGAAAGCGGTCGAAGACACTGTGAGCGCCATGAAGACCGTCGCGAAAAGCGTCGGCACCATGGGCGACACCAATCACCAGATGACTGAGATCATTTCCAACCAGGCCGAAGGACTGCGCCGCATTTCCTCGCGCGCACAGAATGTCGCCGGGGAAATCAACCATGCGCTGCCGCAGATTTCCAGCGCGGTTATTGAAGTCGAGAATGCGGGCGAAGCGATCCTGTCCACCGCCGATGATTTATTGAATCGTTCGCAATGGCTGATGAAAACCGTCGAGAGCTATTTCGCCGATCTCGATCACGGCACCATCAAGGTGGGCATCCTGCATTCGCTTTCCGGCACGGCGACCAGCGCCGAGCGCCCGTTGCAGGAACTGCTCGTGATGCTGATTGAGCAGATCAACAACGCAGGCGGCCTGCTCGACCGCCCGGTGGAAGCCGTCATCATGAACCCGCGCTCGGACTGGACCGCTTATGCGGACCAGACGAAGGCGCTTTTGTTCGAGCACAAGGTGGCGGCGATTTTCGGCTGCTGGACTTCGGCGTCGCGCAAGCAAGTCATTCCCGTGCTCGAATGGGGCAACGGCCTGCTGTTTTATCCGAGCCAGTACGAAGGCGAGGAACAGTCCGACAGTATTTTCTACACCGGCGGCACGCCGCAGCAGCAGGCGCTGCCCGCCATCGATTTCCTGCGGTCGAAGGGAAAGAAACGGTTTTTCCTCGTCGGCACCGATTACATCTATCCGCGCACCACGAACGCGATCATCCGCGCCTATCTCGCCGACAAGGGAATCTCGGGCGCCGCCGTCGCGGAGCGTTATGCGGCATTCGGCGAAAAGAATTTCAATGCGGTGGCGGAGGAAATCCGGCGTTTTGCAGGAAGCGATGCGGCGATCATCGCGACGGTGAGCGGCGACTCCAATGTGCATTTCTTCCGCTCGCTGGCGCGGCTCGGCATCACACCGGACACGATGCCGGTGATGGCGCTTTCCATCGGCGAAGAAGAATTGCCGTCCTTGCCCCGGCTCGCGATGCGCGGGCATTTCATCTCGTGGAATTATCTGCACGCAATGAAATCGAAGGAGAACGAGGCGTTTGTTTCCGAATGGCGGAATTACACCGGCAAGAAGGACGCCGTCACCAACGACCCGATGGAAGCGACGTATATCGGCTTCAAACTGTGGACGGAGGCCGTGCGGGCGGCAGGCACCACCGACGTGAACAAGGTGCGGAACGCGCTCGCCGGACTGAGCGCGAAAGCACCCTCCGGCTATACGGTGAAAATGGACGCCGCCAACCATCACCTGCACAAGCCGGCGGTGATCGGCGAGATTCAGGCGGATGGAACGGTGGTTCCGGTCTGGGTCAGCAACGGGTTACTGACGCCGGAGCCGTGGAGTCCATGGCTAAAGAAACCGGCGAACGCGTCTGCTCCAGCGCAGAAATCCTCTTTGTCGAAAACCGCCGCTTCGCTCTGATTACCTCTTCGCAACTGCGAGATCGCTTCAAAATTCGCTGACTGATCCCCGCCGAGCGGGTATCCTGCAATCCCGCTTGCTGCGGGATTGGCACAATTCATTTCTAGTAAGGCTTTGCATCCCGCGAGTCGAAAGAGGCCAAAATGTTTCCAGCACGCCAGTTTGCCATTGCTGTGAAAGCTTCATTGCCGGTCGCGGTTGCATTTCTCATCTTCTTGTTTTCAGCGGCAGGCGCCGGGGCGCAGACCTGCGACGACACGGCGGAAATCGCGGTGATGCCTTCGCCGGTCGCGCCATGGAAAGGCGCGCCGCTTCGCGTCGTGTTCGCCGCGGAGAAGCCGCTTCAGGGCGAGCTTTCGCTGGTCGCGCCCGATGGCAGCGTCGCCGCCAGCTCGCGCGAACGACGCGGCGGGCCGCCCTATTTCTGGTTCGTCGAGGTCGCCTCGCCGGCGGCGGGAAAGTGGAGCGCCAAGCTCACGCGCGATTGCGGCGCGGTCACGCGCGAGATCGCGGTCGCCAACGACAAACCACAACAGCCGCGCGCCGTTGCGGGAAATATCTGGCCGCTTCGAAATGCATGGAATCGCGCCAACGAAAATCTTTTCTCCGCCTGGATCGAGAAACTGTTCGACGACCCGCTCGATGCGGCCCCGTCTTGGCCTGCGCTGCATGAAGTGCTGCGCGATCCCAAGCGCAACATATTGTTCGATCATCTCGGCCTCGGCGAAGACGAAATGAAGATCGTCATTCGCCCCGATTGCGCCGACTTGCCCTATTTCCTGCGCGCCTATTTCGCCTTCAAGACGGGATTGCCGTTCGGCTTTTCGAACTGTTCGCGCGGAGGCGGCGGCAAGCCGCCGCGATGCAATGAATGGCTGAGCAGCCAGGCCAACGAGGCGAGCGGAACCGGCCTCGCACGATCCTTCGGCCAATTTTTGGGGAAGGTCGGCGACACGGTTCATTCCGGATCGGGCCGGACGACTTTGAACGACAACAACAGCGACTATTATCCGGTGTCGCTGACGCAGAACACGCTGCGTCCCGGCACGGCATTTCACGATCCTTACGGGCATGTTCTGGTCATTACGAAGCGCGTCGCGCAAACGGAAAACTCCGCGGGGCTTATTTTCGCGGTCGATGGTCAGCCGGACGGCACGGTCGCGCGCAAGCGCTACTGGCGCGGCAACTTTATGTTCGCGCAGGATCCCGCCCTCGGCGGCCCCGGGTTCAAACGCTTCCGGCCGGTTGTTGCCGACAGGAACGGAGGCCTGCGCAAGCTGAGCAACGAGGAAATCGCGAAGAACCCGCAATACGCGGATTTCTCGCTCGATCAGGGCAAGCTCGGCATCGAGGATTTCTACGACCGGATGGACGACGTGATGTCGCCCTCGCCGCTCGATCCGCTGCGCGCGATGAAGGAAGCGATCACTTCGCTGGAAGAACAAGTGAAGGTGCGCGTCAACTCGGTCGAGAACGGGCGGAAATTCCAGAACAGCGGCAAAGGCAATGCGGAAATGCCGGATGGTCCCGCCATTTTTGAAACAATCGGCCCGTGGGAAGATTTTTCCACGCCCGCGCGCGATCTGCGCCTCCTGATCGCGATCGACGTGGTGCGCGGATTTCCGGACCGCGTCGCGCGGCGGCCTCAGCGCTACGCAATGCCGACGGACAAAAACGTGGCCGAGGTGAAGTCCGAATTGCAGAACGTGCTCGCTTCGGAATTCACCGCACGCAAGATTTCCTACCCACGCAGCGACGGCTCTCCATGGACGCTGACGCTGAAGGATTTGGTGGACCGCTCAACGGCGCTGGAGATGGCCTACAATCCCAACGATTGCGTCGAACTGCGCTGGGGCGCGCCGGAGAAGAGCGACGAGGCTTCGACGTGCAAGAAATATGCTTCGTCGGCGCAGCGCGCGAAGATGACGAAATACCGCGCGTGGTTTCAGGAACGCCGCCGCCCGCCGAGGGCTTGATTGCGCGTTGAGGCAAATCGCGCTAACAAAATGAGACGGGGCTTTCGACGGTCGCCCCGTATTTCCAAGGCTCGCGGGCCCAAGCACCGTTTCCTTCGCAAGGAGGGGACGCATGTTTTCCGGGCCTTAATTTTTGATCTGAATTCGACATTGCGGATCAGGGGACATAGCGGCCTCCCCTACAGATGGAAATCCATCCAAGCGCTGTTCGCCTCGATTCATGGGAGCGGGCAATGGATGGCATTGTTCTTGGACTTTTTCTGCTGGCGGCGTTCATCGGCGGTTTTGCATCCGGCCTGGCCGGTTTTGCGATGGGCTTCGTGGTTTCCGGCATCTGGCTGCACATCATCACGCCAACGCAGACGACCGCGCTGATCGTCGGTTACGGGCTGTGGACGCAAGGCTACGGCGTCTGGAAACTGCGGCGCTCGCTGGACTGGCGCACCATCATTCCGTTCATCATTGGCGGCACGATCGGTGTACCGATCGGGACGATGCTGCTCAATTATTTCGACCCGAGTTATCTGCGGACCGGAGTCGGTTTCCTGCTGATCGTCTATGGCGTCTATGGTCTGGCGCAGCCCGCGTTCAAACCGGTCCATGCCAGGCGTACGGCCGATGGCGGCGTCGGATTTCTGAACGGGCTGCTTTGCGGGATTACCGGGCTTCCCGGATTCATCATCACGATCTGGTGCCAGTTTCGCGGCTGGACGAAGGATGTGCAGCGCGCCGTGTTTCAGCCCGTCATGCTCGCAGCCATTGTTGCGACCGCGGTTTCGCTGGCCGTCAGCGGCTCCGTTACCGCGGATACGGTCAAATTGTATTTCCTCGGGCTGCCCGCGATGCTGGCCGGCTTGTGGCTGGGATTCAAATTATACGGAAAACTGGACGATGCCCTGTTCCGCAAATTGATCCTGTTGCTTTTGCTGGCTGCTGGCTTCGCGCTGGTCGCCGCACAGGGATGGCCGCTCGTGCGGGATCAGCTCAAATGAACTTGTGTCAGCCGCGATAGCTCGCGACCGGCCTGATGCCGAGGCCGTCGTGGCCATAGACGTCGTCGCGGAATTGCACGACGCCGTCCGGGTTTGCCCAGGCGGTGATGTAAACCCAGTACACCGGCAGCGCGCGGGTGAGCTTCGCGTCAACCCGCTCGCCTGCCGCGATGGCGTGATCCACCTGCTGGCGCGACCACTGATCGCGCAGCAGCCACGCGACGAAATCGCGGATGTTCTGGATGCGCACGCAGCCGGAGGAATGGAAGCGCAGTTCCTCGCCGAACAGATTCTTCGACGGCGTGTCGTGCATATAGACCGCGTGGGAATTAGGCATGTTCACGCGGATGGTGCCCATGGAGTTCTGCTCGCCGGGATCCTGCCGGAACATATATTGGGTCGCGTCATTGGAGAACCAGTCCACCTGGTTTGACGCAAGCTCGCGCCCGCGCTGGTCGTAAATGCGGATACGGTTTTTGTAGAGATAGTCCGGCTCCTGCTGCATTTTCGGAATCAAATCTTTCCGCACGATGCTCGCGGGCACGGTCCAGAACGGATGGAAATTCACTTCCTGAATTTTCGCCTGCAACACCGGCGAAGCGCGGTCGGGCTTTCCGACGATGGTGGTATGGCGGAGCACCGCCTGCCCGTTCTCAACCGCTTCCAGATGGGCGGCGGGCAAATTCACCACCGCATATCGCTCGCCGAGGAAACCGGACATCGAGCGCACGCGCACAACATTGGTTTCAAGCTGGCGCAGCCGCACTTCGGCGGGGACATTCATGGCGGAGATGGTGGATTCGCGGAGAGCCCCGTCCGGCGTCAAACCGTTGCGCACCTGAAAGCGGCGTACCGCGGTATCGACATAGGAGTCATAGACGTCGTTCACGCCGGCGGCCTGATGCAGGTCGCCGGTGACGATCAGGCGCTGGCGCATCGCCGCCACCGCACGGTGGCGCGCGCCGACGCGGAGCCGTTCAAGCGGCGGCACTTCCGGCCAGCCGCCCTGCCGCACGATGATCGAATAATTCTGGATCGCCCGCTCAAGCGATTGCACGGTGCTCTGGGTGAGCGTCGCACAACGGGCCGCGGGCATGGGAGCCGCCGCCCGGCTGCCGCTGTCAAAACCCGGCGCCCATTCGGCGCCCATGTTGAGGACGTTCAAATCCTGCGCCCGCGCGATGCGCGGTAGAAGAACACCGGCCGCGGCCGCGCCAAGCCCTGCCGCCACTGCGCGGCGGGAAATACCGCTGGAAAGTTGTTTGCGAGCCAAGTCTTGTATCAAGTCTTGTACCAAGTCCCCGCTCCTAGACCGGCTTTCAACCGGCCACAGGTCTTCTTGGTTCCCGCAACCGGCAACCCGAGACCTCACGTCACCCCTCAGCCCGATAACATTGAGTGGTTAACGAATAAGGCGGCGAGAGTGTGGCTGTAAAAAGCCTCCCCAGGAATGCTAAAAAACGGCATAGGGGAAACGCGCGAATGTCATTTCCGTATCATGATAATTATTGGGTCGGGACACTGGAGTTTCTCCAGCAAAATTTGACTGCGGGCGAAAGCATTCTCGCGCCCGACGATTTCTGGCGGCCGTTCCCCAAAATATTCCGCTACCTGAACACGCGGCTGAAACCCGACGCGGATTATGACTGGGCCGTGATCCACAAAGGCCAGCTCGTGGAGTTCTCGGAAAAGTTCCTGCACCGCATGACCGGCGAAATGTCACCCGTTTTCGCGAACGATGTCTTTGTTATCTGGTCGAAGTCGAACAAGGGGGCGATCCCGAAAGACTCGCCGCATGTGCAGTCCATGTTCGGCATGATGGAAGAACTCGGCAAACCTTCCAACGCTACGCCTTCACAAAATGAAATCGACCCTGTCCTCCCCGACCCCGGCGAAATCGTGCGGTTTGACTCCATCAGCCTTCCCGAACTGAAGGAGCAGATGAACGGCTTCTGGAAACACGGTGGATACAAATACGAAACGCACCGCGACCAACTTTATTATCAGGAAATAAGCCGGCTCATTCTGGATTTTCTTGGAGACATATCGAACCAGACCATTCTCGATATGTGCTGCGGCGAAGGCCGCGAGCTTCCCGAACTGAACAAGGCAAATACCATCGTCAGCATGGATCTTTCGGAGGTGGCCGTCGGGCAGGCTGCGGCGAAATCCGCCAGCAATCCGGTTTACAGTTTCTCCGTCATGGATGCGCACAGGCTTCCCTTTGAAGCTTCTACATTCGACAGCGCGCTGTTCGTGGACGCCATCGAGCATGTGCATGATATTGAATCGGTGTTTTTGGAAGTCGCGCGCGTGCTGAAGCCGGGCGGGCGCTTTTTCATCACAGTCGCCAACACCGACAGCCTGCACCTGCGCATGACGCGCAAGATGGGCTACCCGATGTTCAAGACCAATTACCAGCACATCCGTGAATTCGCCTATGGCGAGACTTGCGGGCTGCTTGAGAAAAACGGTCTACGCGTTGGGCGCAGCGAGGGGCTGTTCCTCTATCCGTACTGGGGAATCCCGGGCGTCGATCAGTTCCTGCGCAACGTCAACGACGACGATCCGGAAATCGTGGACCTGATGATGGAGCTGGGCCGCAAGGTCGGCCCCGAACACGCCTATGCGTTCGTGATCCTGGCGGAGAAGGCCTTGTAGAAACTGCAATACGTGACCACATCGGTCGAACTGTATCAAACAGGACAAATCACGATGGAAAAGCGCAGTTGGATGATAACTGGATACGCGGGGCTTGAACCGTTTTTCGAACGTATTCTTGATAGCCAGCTTAGCGAAGCCGAAGTTGGCGAGATTCTTAAACGATTGGCATGTCGCCACCTAAATGCAGATGAAGTTATCAGTGCTTCACTCAGAACGAATGCGTTAGCTCGTACATCTCATTTGGAAGTAATGAGAAATACAGGTGGCAATTTTGCGCTAGGTACGACCGGAAATCCACACTACACCGCAACAGTCATCTCCAAGTAAGAAAAAACCCCGGCGTTTCCGCCGGGGCTACCAACTCCGCCCTCTCAGTCAGAGCTGGCGAGGAAACTGGTCAGTCCGGATCTCAGAGCCGATACAGAATCTGATCGGTCCAGAAACGCTCCAGCCGTTGCAGCGCCTTGTTCAGCACCGTCAGGTCGGCCGTGTTGATGCCGCCAACCTGCTCGAGTGTGCGGACATGCTTGTCGTAAAGGGTTTTGACGATCTCGTGGACTTCGCGGCCCTTGTCGGTGAGGCTGATGCGCACCGAGCGGCGGTCGAGACGCGACCGCTGATGATGCAGATAGCCCATCTCGACGAGCTTCTTCAGATTGTACGAGACGTTCGAACCGAGATAATAACCGCGCGTGCGAAGTTCGCCCGCGGTCAACTCGCTGTCGCCGATGTTGAACAGCAAGAGCGCCTGAACGCTGTTGATGTCCGAACGTCCACGACGATCGAACTCGTCCTTGATTACATCGAGGAGACGCCGGTGAAGGCGCTCAACGAGCGTCAAGGCCTCAAGATACGGGGACGCCAGTTCTTGGCGTGTTTCCCTCGGTGCCGCGGCCTCGACCGCGCGCGCAACGTTTTTCATTTTGACGCCTCACAAAAATACTTTTTGACCGGCGGATTATTTTTCTTTCCGCTCTTGGCGTCAGTTCTAACGGGAGACGTCGAAAAGAAGGTTTAAATAAAAGCCGATTTACGCGGAATCACAACGCAGCATGAAAATTCCCTCACCAGACAGGATTGATGAAAGATTGACGGGACGCCTCGACTTGGAGCGTCCAAATTTGGAGCGTCTAAATTCGGGTCAGGCGCCGCGAATGAAGCGGATGATGCCGGAGAAATCCCGCCCGGACTCACCGGAATCCGCGTACATTTCGTAGAGTTTGGTGGCCGCGGCACCCATCGGCGTCTTCGCCCCGGATGAGGCCGCCGCATCCTGGGACAGTTTCAGATCCTTCAGCATCATGGCGGCCGTGAAGCCCGCGGCGTAATCACGGTTAGCAGGAGATGTAGGAACCGGTCCCGGCACGGGACAGTAAGTAGTCATTGACCAACATTGGCCGGAGGATTTGGAGGAAATATCGAACAGCTTTTGCTTGTCGAGGCCGAGTTTCTCGGCGAGCACGAATGCTTCCGACACGCCGATCATCGAGATGCCGAGGATCATGTTGTTGCAGATTTTCGCGGCCTGACCGGCACCCGCCCCGCCCGCGTGAACGATGGTTTTTCCCATCAGTTCCAGAATGGGCTTCGCTTTTTCGAACGATTGGTCCGAACCGCCGACCATGAAGGTCAAAGTCCCGCCCTGCGCGCCGCCGACACCACCCGACACCGGCGCATCGACCATCAGGACACCCGCCTTCTCCGCGTCCGTGACAACCGCGCGCGCGGATTCCACGTCAATCGTGGAAGAGTCGATCAGCAATGTGCCGGGTTTTGCATTCGCGATCAGGCCGGTGGCGCCCTGATAGATTTCACGCACCTGCGCGCCGGCCGGCAGCATGGTGACGATCACGTCGCATTCCGCCGCGAGTGCCGCCGGATTTTTGCCGACCGAGCCGCCCGCTTCCTTCAGCTTTTCCACCGCCTGTAAATTAAGGTCGATGCCGGCGACCGCGTGACCGCCCTTGATAAGATTGAGCGCCATGGGAAGCCCCATATTGCCGAGGCCGATGAATCCGATCTTCGCCATGACTTCCTCCCTCTATCTTCTTTGGCTTGCTTCCACCTGCACCTGGAAACGTAGCAGCACATAACCCGCGACGAACAGAAGCTGGATCATCGTGAGCAGCACCGTGAAGCCCGACAGTTCTTCCACCAGGATTCCGGCGAGCACCTGAATGCCCGCCATGATGAGCCACAGCATCGATCCCCAGCCGGAGCCGAGCCAGAGTGCGACGCCGGTTATCAGATCGATCACCGCGAAAAAGATGGTGACCACCTGCGCGTCGAGCGGCATCGTGCCGAAGGCTGAGCCGACGCCATCGCCCGCGCCGAGCAACACGGTCCAGTAGATCAGTCCCTTGAACAGCATGAACCCTCCGGCGATGCGCTGAAACTGGATCAGCCGGCCTTGCCATAAGCCGACATCCACCGAGCCGGGGCCGATGGCGGCGTCGATCGGGTCGCCCTCGTGGTCCTCGTCGGTGAGCGTCATGCAAGCTCCAGTTCGCGGGCGGGCGGCAGCAGCGGCTCGAAATGCGAAAGTACCGTGGCGCGATCCGCCATGGAGGCCGGATTCCATTTCGGCTTGTTGTCTTTATCCACCACAATAGCGCGCACACCTTCATAGAAATCGTGGCCGCGGGCGACCCGGTTCAAGATGCGAAATTCGGTGCGCATACATTCATTGAAGGTCATTCCCGGCCCCCGCAGCATCTGTTCCAGCGCGATCTTCACGCTGAGGGGTGACTTGGTGCGAATTGTGTCGATCTGCTTTTGGGCGAATTCGCCCTCTTCCCCGCCACGCTTTGCCTCGCGGACGAGATTTTCCAGGATCGCCTCGACGGTATCGGCGGAGAAGGCGCGTTCAATCAGCGGCATGAATTTCGCCAGCGGATTTTCGCCGGGATCGATGCTGAAGGCGGCCAGCGTACCCTTCACGTCATTGCCCGCCGCCAGCGCATCGATGAGTGCGGGGAAATCCGCGTAAGCAACGCGATGGGTCGCGAGGCCGAGTGCAATCGCTTCCGATGGACCGATACGCGAGCCGGTCATGGCGAGCCAGGTGCCGGTTTTTCCGGGAAGCCGCGACAGCAAATAGGTGCCGCCGACGTCGGGAAACAAACCGATGGAAACTTCCGGCATCGCGAACTGATATTTGTCACCGGCGACCTGATAACTTCCATGGCTGGAAAGTCCGACGCCGCCGCCCATCACATAACCTTCGATCAAGGCGATGTAAGGCTTCGGAAAATGATGAATTTCGGCATTCATCAGATATTCCTGCCGCCAGAAATCGATTGCGTCGTCCGTCCTTCCGGATTTGTGCTGGTCGTACACCGCGCGCACGTCGCCGCCCGCAGCAAACGCCTTGTCTCCATTGGCGCGGATGATGACACGGGTGCAGGTCGGGTCTTCGGCCCAGTCGGCCAGACGCGGACGGATCGCCTGCACGGCCGCGAGCCCGAAAGCGTTCAGCGCCTTCGGACGGTTGAGAATGATGATGCCGGCCGCACCCTTGCGCTCGAACAGGACTTCGGGTTCGTTCAAATCAATTCCCCAACATGTCCCGGCTGACAATCACGCGCATGATTTCGTTGGTGCCTTCCAAGATTTGGTGCACGCGGACGTCGCGCAGCACGCGCTCCACCGGATGATCGCGCAGATAGCCATAGCCGCCAAATAGCTGGAGCGAGCCGTTCACGACCGCGAAGCCGACATCGGTGGCGAAGCGTTTTGCCATCGCGGCCTGGCGGGTGGCGTCCGGCTCTTTGGCGGTGACTTTCGCCGCCGCCTGCCGGACCATCAGCCGCGCAGCCTCCAGCTCCGTTGCGTAATCCGCGACGCGGAAACGAAGCGCCTGAAAATCCGCGAGCCGCGAGCCGAATTGCTTACGCTCGCGCATGTGGTCGAGCGCTCGGTCCAGACAAAATTGCGCGCCGCCGATGGAACAGGCGCCAATGTTGAGGCGTCCGCCGTCCAGCCCCGCCATCGCGATCTTGAAGCCGTCGCCTTCCGAGCCGATCAGGTTTTCCGCGGGCACGCGGCAATTCTCAAAAATCACCATCGCGGTCGGCTGCGACTTCCACCCCAATTTCTGTTCCTGCGCGCCGAAGGAAAGTCCCGGCGCGTTTTTATCGACGACAATGCAGGAAATTCCCTTTGGTCCCGCTCCGCCGGTGCGGACCATACAGACATAAATGTCCGACGCGCCACCGCCGGAGATGAACGCCTTCGTGCCGTTCAGCACATACTCATTGCCTTCGCGCACGGCCTTGGTCTTGAGGCTCGCCGCATCCGAACCGGAGTCCGGCTCCGTCAGGCAGTAGCTCGCGAAATGATCCATGGTGCAGAGCTTGGGCAGAAATTTCTTGCGCTGCGGCTCGCCGCCGAAGGCGTCGATCATCCATGCGGCCATGTTGTGAATCGAAATATACGCGGCCGTGGAAGTGCAGCCCTGCGCGAGTTCCTCGAAAATAATCGTCGCGTCGAGGCGTGAAAGTGCCGAGCCGCCCACATCTTCCCGTACATAAATTCCGCCGAAGCCGAGCTGCGCGGCCTTGCGCAGCGTATCGACGGGAAAAATGGATTTCTCGTCCCACTCGCGCGCGTGCGGCATCATCTCGTCGCGGGCGAACTGGCGCGCCGTCTCCTGAAATGCCCGCTGGTCTTCGCTGAGGTGAAAATCCATGGCCTTATCCCTACCCCGGCATAACCGGGCTGGCAGCCCCGCGCAAACAGGCTGCGGCGCGATCAAACTATGCTAAAGAAATCGCACCTTGACGATGATGGGGACCGCCGGTGCGACTGCTTTCAAACCTGATGAAAAAGTTCGTCCGCAAGGGCACGCTCCGTCTCTACGACGCCGAGGGCAAACTGCACATATTTGGCGCAAGGGAAGCAGGACCGGACGTAACCGCGCGGCTGCACGACAAGTCGCTGCATACGAAACTGGTCTGGAATCCCGAACTCTATGCGGGCGAAGCCTATATGGACGGCACGCTCACATTTGAAAACGGCTCGACCATCCGCGATTTCATCCTGCTGTTCTCCGTGAACCGCGAAGCGCTCGGCCGCTACGGCTCGCAGCGCGTGATCCGCAAGCTCTGGCTCTGGCTGCGGCGCTGGCATCAGGCAAATCCCGTCGGACAAGCCGCGAAGAACGCGCGCCACCACTACGATGTGTCCACCGACGTCTATCGGCTCTTCCTCGACAAGGACATGCAGTATTCCTGCGCCTATTTCCGCGATCCGGAAAACGACACGCTCGAACAGGCGCAGAAGCAGAAGCTGATCCACGCCACGACTAAGCTGCGTCTCAAACCCGGCATGAAGGTCGCCGAGATCGGCTCGGGCTGGGGCGGCTTTGCGATCTTCATCGCGAAGACCACCGGCGCGCATGTCACCGCGATCAATGTCTCGCCGGAGCAGCTCAAGGCGGCGCGCGAACATGCGAAAGATGCGGGCGTGGAAAAGCTCGTCGATTTCGTGGAGATCGACTACCGCAATCTGGAAGGAAAATTCGACCGCGTGGTTTCGGTCGGCATGATGGAGCATGTCGG
>CAZUJE010000071.1:0-14685 GCA_964620215.1 uncultured Hyphomicrobiales bacterium | reverse complement strand
AGTGGCACATCAAGTCGACCACCAAGGCGCAGCAGGGCCTCTACGAATACGACGCGGTGTCGCGCCTGCGCGACAGCCAGCTCGGCGACGAGCGCGTCAAGGATATCGGCAACTACATCAAGCGCGGCAAGATGTGGGAGGCCTTCACTTCGGACACGCGGCCGATCCTGCTGATCGACGAGATCGACAAGGCCGACATCGAATTCCCGAACGACCTGCTGCTCGAGCTCGATCGCATGCAGTTCTACGTCTACGAGACGCAGCAGACGATCAAGGCCGAGGTCCGGCCGATCGTGATCATCACCTCGAACAACGAGAAGGAGCTGCCCGACGCCTTCCTGCGCCGCTGCTTCTTCCACTACATCCGCTTCCCCGACCGCGAGACGATGACGCAGATCGTCGACGTCCACTTCCCCGACCTGCAGCGCAACCTGCTGCGCGAGGCGCTGAATGTGTTCTACGACATCCGCGAAGTGCCGGGCCTGAAGAAGAAGCCCTCCACCTCCGAACTGCTCGACTGGCTGAAGCTGCTGATGGTCGAGGACGTCACGCCGGAAATGCTGCGCGAGCGCGATCCGAAGAAACTGATCCCGCCGCTGCATGGAGCGTTGTTGAAGAATGAACAGGATGTGCATCTGTTCGAGCGACTGGCGTTTTTGTCCCGGCGCGAGGGACGCTGAAGTCAGCGCAACGCAAACGATTCCAGAAATTTCCGTGTATCCGGATTGCTGTCGATTCCGGCATAGCCGACGACAATGATCTGATACAGCCGTCTGCCGATAAACACGCTGCGCGTGACCAAAATCAGGTTGCCGGCCTGCTCGATGACGTATTCCCGTGCCGGGTGACCCGCGATCGTGATGCGCTGTTCGATGCGCACCTTGTGACCTTTCGCGGAGCCGTCGCGGACATTGTTCAGGATCGTCTCGGTCGTCATGTCCTTGATCGCATCGGCGGGATAATCGACATGCGTGCTCAGATACGCAGCTTTTGGTGTCTCAAATGTCGACTGATACATCGTTACCTTGCGGCCATCGGGCAAAGGGACATCCTGGGTGCTGGCCTCCGCTTTGCCGGGCATTGATACGCTGTAGCGCCCGCCTTCGGGCCGGACTTCATTCCATGACTGGGCATGAACAAGTCCGGCACTCGCCAGCATCCATACAATCCAGACGCCCGTTCTCAAAAGGTTTGCACGCATGAGGCTCCCAGCGGGGATGCTGGCATGGCTCACCGAGCGGCGTCCAGACTCCCGGAGTAAAATGAAAATTACGGACGGCAAAGACGGATCAGGATGAAGAGTTTTTCTCATTCACCGCTTCCTTCGTCGCTTCCACCGCGCGCTCGACCGCGGCCTCGGTTTCCGCTTTCGTTCCGGCATTCATGGAAACGGCGTTCGCGCCCTGCTCGGATTTTTCCCGCTTCTTCACACCGCGCTCGGCGGCGCGGATGCGTCCCTTTTCCTGGCGCAATAACTTGCGCTCGGCGCGGCGCTCGCGCGCGGTGGCGCGGCGCTCTTCCCACCAGTCACGCATCTGCATAGACCAGTAAACGATCTGCGTCGTGCGCCGGCCAATGCTGCCGCCCGCCCAGACGAGTCCGAACGGAATGAACAGCCGCCAGCGGTCGTCATGTTCGGAGATCGCCGACGCGATCAGTTCCGCGCCCATCGCGGTGGTGTTCAGCCCATGCCCGCCGAAGGCCGTGCAAATCCACACGCCCGGGCGAAGCAATCCGATCTGCGGCATTTTATGGATCGCGTAACCCATGAGGCCGGTCCATGTGTAATCGATGATCGTACCCTTGAGCTGCGGATAGACACTCGTGATGTCCCGCAGCATTTTCCAGCTCAAATGTTTCGGCGATTGCGTTCTCGTGGAGATGCGCCCGCCCCACAGCAGCCGCCCGTTCACCACGCGGTAATAGTCGTTGGCGCGGCGCGTATCCGAAATTCCCCCGCTGTAGCGGATCAAGTCCTTCAGCGTATCCTCGAGCGGCTCGGTGACGGCGACATGGGTCGCCACCGGCAGGATCGTGCGCTCCAGTTCCGGGAAGGCTTCGCCGATAAAGGCGGAGCCGCAGAACACCACCTGATGCGCCCTCACCTTGCCCGCCGAGGTGATGATGACCTTGCGCACGCCGCCGAGATCGGCGCCGATCACGGCGCTCTCTTCGAAAATCTGACCCCCCAGAGCCTCGATCTCTTTCGCGATGGCGATCGCGAGATTGAGCGGATGGATCGAGAACGCATCCGCGTCATGCAGCGCCTGGAAGTAGCGGCGCGTGAGCAGCGTGTCGCGCACACGGTCTTTTTTCCACACCAGCATTTCGTGATCGAACACGGAGCCGAGCAAATCCGCCTCGCGGCGGATTGCGTCCTCGTCGTCGAAACGCTGGACATGAAGCCGCCCCGGCACCGGCACGACGCCGGGGATTCCCTCGGCGATCATACTATTCACGGTCTCGATCCCGCTGCGCGAAAGTTTGTAGAGCGTGCGCGCATCGTCGATGCCGACGCGCTCGATGATGCGCGGCAACTGCTCGGCGAAACCCGCGGAGACAAAACCTCCGTTCCTGCCCGACGCCTCGCCTGCGATCCGGCGGCCTTCGAGCAAAACCACGTCATAGCCGCGCTTGGCCAGCGCGCGTGCGGTCCACAAACCGGCGAAGCCGCCGCCGACCACGCAGACGGTGGTGTCCACGTCCTGTAAAAGACGCGCCCGCTTTTGGTGCGGTACCGCCGTCGCGCTGTAGAAAGTGTGTGGGGCTTGGTCCGTCATTTTTCTTGTCAGGCCAATCGCTATGCTAGTCTTTGAAAGCCGTCATTGCGAGCAGTCAGGGAGCATTATTACCGATGTATTTTCAATTCAAAATTCGCGGCGAAAGCATATGCGCCGTTTGATTCTGATGCGGCACGCCAAGGCCGTCCCGCCCGAAGGCATGGTGGACGAAGACCGCCCGCTTGCGACCCGCGGGCGTTTTGCCATGGAAAAAATCGCGCATTTTTTCGCGGAGAAGGATCTCACGCCCGATCTGGCACTCGTTTCCACATCGGTTCGCACGCAGGAAACCTGGGCGCTGCTGGCACCGGCCTTCGCAAAAAAACCAGCGCACCGTTTCGAAAAAGAATTGTACTCGGCTTCAAAAGAAACCTTGTACGGCATGATCCAGTCGATACCCGCTCCCGTGCAGACGCTGCTGCTGATCGGGCACAATCCGGGGCTTGAGGAAATCACCCGCAGCCTTGCCGCTTCCGGCGAAGCCGAAGCATTGATGCGTTTCGGCCGGGGAATGCCCACAGCCGCGCTCGCCGTGTTCGAGCTCGCGGTGAATGACTGGCGGAAAGCCGCTCCCAAGACCGGCCGCATGCAATTGTTCGTCACGCCGAAAAGTCTCGGAGCGGACGACGACTGACTCCCACTGTCATATTTTCGGCAGCACATATTCCGGAATGGAATCCGGCGAATAAATTCGCGGACGATTGCGCGCCACCATCGCCCAGATCTGCCATAGAAAAAAACTGCCCAATCCGATCAGCAGCAGCGCCCCGAGAAGCTGGCCGCTCACGATCGCATAAAACAGCGCGACCACACCGGCCACCGCCGACACGGCGCCGATCCCTGCAAGCGGCCACCAGCGCCACGCGGGGAAACCGGCGACGAATTCGCACTCCCCGCGCGACTCCACGATTTTCCTGTGCAGCACTTGCACGAAATTCCGGTATTCAGCGGATTGATCGCGGACTTCGAGATTGGCCAGGAACGACACCGAGGCGACTTCGACTTTCAACCCGCCGCGCGGCCAGATTTCCATGATGTAACGCCGCATCGACATATTGGTCGGCCGGTAGGACAACCGCAGGCGCTCGATCATCGGATAGGCGACGCGAGTCTGGCGGATGCCGACCAGAAACTCCGCCGAATGCGCGCTCAGCTTGCAAAAGACTTCGCTGCCGATCAGGCGCGGCCGGAAGTGATAAACCGTGACTCCGGTCTCTTCCGCTGGAACGTCGTTCAAGGAATTTCTCCGCGCTTGGGCACGCAAAAAAGCAAGGCGCCGGGCTTTCGGCCCGGCGCCGCTTCTATCCAGTTGCCCGGCGTTTGCCTAGGCCGCTGTCCGTGGAATTAGCGGCAATAGAGCTGGCCGCGATGGCGGATGCAGCCCGGACCATAGCCATAATAAGGACCGTAGCCGCCGCCATATCCGTAATAGCCGCCATGATGGCGGTGACGGCGCGAGCCTTCATAGATCAGGGCAAGCGCGCCGAGACCGAGCAATGCACCGCCCCAGTGACGTCCGCGCCAGCGGCGAACTTCCGTGACATCGTCGGTAGGCGCCGCTTCCTTGACCGCCGCACTGTTGGAAGCGAGCGGCGCTGCGAATGTCGGATTGATCGCACCAACGGTTACCGTCGCGGCGACGCCAAGGGCGAGCATCGTCTTGGTGAAAAGCTTTTTCATTGTCCTCTCTCCACTCCGGCCTTTCGGCCATGACAAGTTGATACGAGCATAACGTTCCATTCGACATAGGTATCCAAAAAAAATTCACAATACTGCGAGTGGTTATGAACGACTGTTCATCTGCTCCCCGCGTTTTTCGCGCGGCAAAATTTTTCTCTCGCAACCGATATCCGTGTTTCGCGAGCATGCGTTTCTTCCTCGCGATGACAATGAAGGAGCCGCGCGCACAAATTCCTTTCATTGCATTTGTTCCCGCCAACGGACGCACTATGTCCGGTGGGCGTCCAGCGAAGCCGTGTTCCTGCCCGGATTTCACAACGGAAACACTGTCGCTGCACTGCAATGTTGCGTGGCTAGTTTGGTTGGGACAGGATTCCGCGCCGGGATTCGGGGAGGCTTCCATGAGACGGATTTCGATCGGCTTGGCGGCCGTGTGTGCCTTCGCGTTTTTTGCGGTGGAAGCGTCCGCGCGCATGCCGTTCGACGGCAACTGGAGCGTTTCGATCTGGACCGAGAAGGGCGAATGCGACCGCGGCTACCGTTACGAGCTGAAGATCGACAACGGCAACGTCGCCTATCGAGGCCGGGAAAACTTCGACGTATCCGGGCGCGTGGACGGCAGTGGAGCTGTCACCGTGCGGGTTGCCCGCGGCGAACGCAGCGCGGCCGGCAGCGGCCGGCTGAGCGTCAATGGCGGGCGCGGCACCTGGAAAGGCAGAGCGCCAAGCGGCGAATGCTCCGGTTACTGGGAGGCCGAACGTCGTCCCGGCTGACGTGACCAATCGACTGAATCCGCATAGACAGTATTTCGGGTAACGCTTAAGGCAGCGTCATGCTTGTTCCTGCATCGAGATTCTCGATCGCGCTGACGCTGGCGATGGCAGGACTATTGGCCGTTGCCCCGCCCCCTTCCGCCTTTTCGCAGCAAACGAAATACAAGCAGGACCAGAAAGGCGGCCTGACCAAAATGCCGCCGGCAAAGCAGCCGGACATCGGCCCGCCCGCGCGCTCGGTCTTCACCGCGGAGGAGTCGCTGAAGGCGGTAATTCCGGGGATTCCCGGCGCGCGGATTTTCGCGGACGCCGAGGCCGATTTTCTCAAGCTGCTGCCGCCCACGCCCGCCCCCTGGCTGATCTTGTCCGGCGGCGGCGAAGACGGCGCTTACGGGGCCGGCATCATTACGGGCTGGACCGAAAGCGGCAAGCGCCCGCAATTTTCCGTGGTCACCGGCGTCAGCACTGGCGCGCTGATGGCTCCGTTCGCCTTTGTCGGCCCCGCACTCGACGAAAACCTGCGCAAGAATTTCACGACGATCACTTCCATCGATGTGTTTTCGTTCGGCGGCACGGACGAAGCGCTGTTCGACAACTGGCCGCTCCGCCGCACCATCGAACGGCGGACGACGTCCGAGCTGGTCGCGGCCATCGCCGCCGAGCACCAGCGCGGCCGCCGGCTGTTCGTTGTGACGACAAACCTGGATCTGGGGCGAGGCGTGTTGTGGGACATCGGTGCAATCGCCACACAGGGCGGCGAGAAAGCGCAAAGGCTGATTGCCGATATTTTGCTGGCATCCAGCGCAATTCCCGGAATCTTTCCGCCGATCCTGATCCAGACGGAAGTGAACGGAAGAAAGATTCAGGAGATGCACGCGGACGGCACCATCACGGCTCCCTTCTATGCCGGTCCGCGCTCGCTGTTTTCGCCGCTGAACAGCACGAAGATTCCGGCGAGCGAATTATATGTCGTCATCAACAACAAGCTCGATTCCGGCTTCGAAACGCCGGACCGCATGGCCGCCCTAGTATTGGGCCGGGCACTGACGCTGGCGCTGCGCTTCGGCCTGCGCACCGAACTGATGCGCGTCCATGCAAAGGCGAAGGCAAGCGGCTTGCCTTTCGGCGTGGCGTTCGTGGGTGAAGATTTCAGTTTTCCCTTCACCGGCGCGTTCGACACCAAATACATGACCGCGCTGTTCGACCGCGGCGCAAACGAAAGCAAGATGGGAACGGCCTTCAGGAAAGATTTGCCGAAGCTCGAACCTTGAATGTTATTTCGCCGGCTTCAGCATCAAATGAAGAATGGGAGAAAGCTCAGGCCTGCTTGCCGGCAATCGCCGCCAAGAGCGCCTTCTGCAAATCCTCGATGCGATAGGGTTTTTGCAGGATCGGGCGTCCGCGCCATTGCGGGTCCATGCCGCTTCCGCCGTAACCGGTGGAAAACACAATCGGTACTTGCTTTGAAGCGAAAATCTCCGCGAGCGGATAGACCGGCTCGCCAGCAACATTCACGTCGAGCAGCGCCACCGAAGGCGAAGTCTTGCTCTCGCCAACCAGCTTATGCGCTTCCGCCATGCGCGACGCGGTGCCTGCAAGCTCGCAGCCGAGTTCGGCGAGCATGTCCTCAAGCATCAGCAGCACCGCGAATTCATCTTCCACGACAAAAACGTTCAGACCCTTGAGTTGGCTGTGCACGGTTCAACTCGCTTTGGCCATCGGGGTTTCGACCGGTATCTTGATCACGCACTGCACGCCTTGAGGAATAAAGTCGAGCTTGGCGGCTCCTCCCAACTCCACCTTGATTCCGCGTTCCACAAGCGCGGTTCCGAAGCCACGGCGCTGCGGCGGCTTCACTTTCGGCCCTCCGCTCTCCTTCCAGTATACGCAGAGTTTCCGGTCTCCGCCTTCTGTTTCGTGCTTCCATTCCAGCGCAAGCTTGCCCGTTGTGTCGGATAGCGCACCAAATTTTGCCGCATTGGTTGCCAGTTCGTGAAAAACCATTGCGAGTATAAGGCCGGCTCGGGGCGTCAATTCCACAGGTCCGCCCTGAATCGAAACATTTTCCCTTTCAATCTGACGAAACGGCGCAAGACCTTCCAGCGCGATTTCAAACAAATCGGTATTCGCCCAATTGCGGCGGCTGAGCTGATCATGCGCGCGGCTCAGCGCAATCAGCCTGCCGATCAGTTGGTCGCGGAAAATTTCCGGCGTGGCAGCCGCCGCCGCTGTCTGGTGAGCCATGGACTGGATGGTTGCCAGCGTATTCTTCACGCGGTGATTTAGCTCATCGATCAGAAAGCGCTGGCGGGCTTCGGCAAGCTTGCGCTCGTTGATGTCGCGCATGACGCGCACGGCATAAAGAAAACGGCCTTTTGCATCCCGCACCGCCGAGGTGGACATGGAAACCCAAAGAAGTGAGCCGTCCTTGCGAACGATCTGCTTCTCGGTTTCGTATGAGGCCTGCTCGCCGTCCACCAGTTTGCGAAAGGATTCAACATCCTGCCGGCTTTCGGGAGTGTCCGGCGCTGACGCGAAGATGTTGCGCTTCAGCAATTCCTCGCGTGAGCGGCCCGTCACCATAAGGCCGGTTTCATTGACGCGGAGAATTTGCCCGGTTGCGTCCACTTCAGTGATCGACACCGAAGCGTTTTCGTAAGTCGCGAGCAGCCGCTCCTCGTTTTTGGCCAGCGAATCCGCGATCAGTTTGCGGTCCGTGATGTCCTGGAAAACGCGAACGCTGTAGAGAAATTTTCCGTCCGCATCGCGGACAGCCGAGGCAAGCATCGTGATCCACACCACTCGGCCATCCTTGCGGACGACGCGCTTGTCGATCGTGTAGTTCTCGATCTCGCCACGAACGAGCGCCTCGAATTGCGGTTGTTCGCTGGCGACGTCTTCGGGAAACATGCCCGTGAAAATATTGCCGACCAGCAATTCCTCGCGCTTCCGGCCCGTGATCTGGCAGGCCATTTCATTGACGCGCATGCGATTGCCTTCGGCGTCCACTTCCGCGATGCCGACGGTCGCGCGCTCATATGTTGCGTGCAGCCGCTGGTCCTGCTCACGCAGGCGGCTCTCGTTTTTTTTCTGGCTGGTGATGTCGTGAAAACAGTTGATGGCGCCGACGATCTTGCCGGTCTCGTCGCGCACCGGATTGATGTGGACCATTGCCCAGATGCGGCTGCCGTCGGGGCGCAGGACAATCCCTTCCACGCCATTGATCGCCTGCCCGGTTCGCAGGACATGCGCCATCGGGGTTTCGTCGCGGCCAATCTCCCGGCCGTCAAAAATCAGTTTGTGGGAACCGCAGAACAATTCGCTGTCGTCGCCGATCGCCGGCTGGCGGCCCCATAATTCGGCGGCAAGGCGGTTATAGCCGAGCACACGGCCTTCGGCGTCACAGGCATAAATTGCGAGCGGAAGCAGTTCCCAGGAACGGAAAGCCTCCAGAAGCGCCCCCTGCATGGGAGGGGGCTGCTTCTTCCCGCTATTATCGACGCTAGCCATTACTCTCCCCGGCAGACGTACCGCTGCCGGGGCATACAACGCAAAGCGGTAAGGAATGGTTCCCGCCCTCCGGAGATTTTGTTCTGTTGTATTTTGAAGGACTTAGCGGGGTGGGTTTTATCTGGCTGACCTAGCGAATTGTCTGCCGGTTGACCTGTTGCAGGCAGATCGCTTCGGCGCCCGCGCAATCGTTTCCGCTGCAACGCCGGTAGGTGAATTCGAGGCTTTCGCGCTCGATCAGATAGTAATCGGTGAATTGCGGCGTAGCCGGAGTTCTCACCTGCCACTGATATGCCCGGTCTGAAACGCGCAGCGGTATTTCCTCGCCCCATTTTCCGTCCAGTCCACGATGGGACACGGTGCCGGTTTCCTCGTTCAGCCGGAAACTCGTCTTGCCGCAGCTCAGAATGTTGAAACCCGCCATCGCCACGAACGGCACCAGCACGGCGGCGAGACCGATGAAAATGGCGAAGATGAAAAGCTGGCACTGGCGCGGTAACTTCATCCGTGCAGGAATGCTTTTGCTTTGCGGCAGGCGTGCGGCGCGGGCGCGGCTGCGGCAATTTTTCCCGCCGGAAATTTCGTGGAAGCCCGTGCGCGTTTGCGGCGAAACGATGGATTCGCGCAAAGCCGCGAATTTCGATTAAGATAATCTTGCGCCACCATGTAGAGTGTTCGGAAACGGGACGTATCGCACGGTCGAGCGAAGCGAGCGGCCAGCGCGAAAAGGAATGAAGACACATGCCGCAATACCAGTTCCGAGTTGTGCAGATCCCGCGCTGGCAGGCGGTCCTGATCGGCGTGCTGGTGATCGGCGTGCTGCTGGCGCTGTTCGTATTGGCGCTCGGCGCGTTTCTGCTGGTGCTGCCGGTCGTGCTGGTCGCGGGCGCGATCATGTATTTTTTCGGCGGACGCTCGCGCGCGAAAATGCCGCCCTGGCAGGACAACGTGGACGATGGCCGCGTGATCGAAGCCGAATACCGCGAGATCGAGGCAGAGCGCCGCCGTCTGGAACAGAAGGACAAGAACAATGGCTGAAGGCGGAATGGACGCTGCCGCGATGAGCGTGAGCGCGGACAAGGTGCGCGACAACGCGGCCGCTTCGCGCTTCGAATTGCATGTGCCGACGAAGAACGGCGACAAGATCGCCTTCACCGAATACAAGGTCGCGGGCGATCTGATCCATATGCTGCACACCGAATCCCCGCCCGAATTGCAGGGCATGGGCGTCGGCGGAAAGCTGGTGCGCGGCGCGCTGACTCTGATCCGCGCCAAGAACCTGAAAGTCGTGGCGCGCTGCCCGTTCGTGCGCGCATTTATCGAGCGGCACACGGACGAATTCGGCGATCTGCTCGCGAGATAGCGGTTTTTGACCCCGCATCCGCCTTGTAACCGCGCCTTCTGATCCCCATATTGGGGCTATTCGCGAATCGCACGGCTCCCTGAGCCGCATCGCTTTAAGCCTTTCGGCAAGCACTTCACCACAATCCGGCGATATGAGCCGCCTGCACGCCACGGCCAATTCAGGAGCCAATAGTGTCATCCACGAAAATGCAGGACCGCGCCAACACCGCCTTCCGGAAGAAGGAAGAGCGCGCCCGCGAAGGCGCCAAGGCGATGGACGAATACAAGGCCGAGCGGGCCGCGGTCGACAAGAAGATCGAGCGGCTGAAGGCGCTCCGGCTTGCGAAGGAAGCCGACGACGCCGCGATCGCAGCCGCCGCACCTCCCGCCAAGCCGAAAAAGGCCAAGGCGAAGAAAGCCGCCGCGAAAGCCGCCGAATAATTTTCGGCACGCGGCGCGAAGCGATTGCATACAAAGGTCAGGTTCCGCGCGCATCATTCTTCATCACGTTGCCGATTTCGCGCGCGCACACTTACATCCGACACTATTGGTCACTATGTTGCTCCTGTATCTTGAATGATTTCATTCAAGTTCCTTTCGAAAAATCATTTTTTGGAGAAATTACATGACCGATGCACAGCCGAATACTGCCACCACCTCCACCCAGCCGAAAATTCTCGCGAAGGACGTTCATACGAAGTGGGACAAGATTTCCGAACAGGAAGCGTCCAGCATGAAGCAGTCGAGCGATCTCGTCTCGCAGGTTCAGTCCAAGTACAGCCTCAACGCCGAACAGGCGAAGAAGGATGTGGACACCTGGGTTAACGGCCGCAGCTTCCAGTAAGAAGCAGCGCCTGAACGAAGGTCGCCTCTGCATCCGCAGGGGCGATTTTTGTTTGTGCGGCCCGCATCCATCGAAGCGCTGCCGCGAGGAACTTATTGAACGCTCAAGCATTGAGGCTAACGGCGCGCATGTGTGACAGGAATTTCTGTCACCCGCTTTCGACCAGAGCGCCGTCTGAATCGCACAGTTCTTAGCAAATTCCCGTAGCAGGAGACGGCCATGAGAACGCCTATTGCGATCGCGGTTCTGGCACTGTTGGCGTTTGCCACTTCTCCTCCTGCGGCTGCCGAACGTGCTTGCCAGCCAAGTTTGTCCAACTTTTACAACTGCCCCGATACGACAGCGCCAGCGAAAAAATCCGCGCAAAAGACCGCGAAAGCCGAGCGCGACTGCCGCCCCAGTCTCTCCAACGGATTTTCCTGCCCGACGGCCTCCACGGAGACGCGCAAGTCAGCCCCGGCAAAAAAGAAAACAGCGTCCGCACCCGAACGCGACTGCCGCCCCAGCCTCTCAAACGGATTTTCCTGCCCCGACGCTTCCAGCAAGAACACAGCTTCGAATGAGCGCGAGTGCCGTCCGAGCCTGTCGAATGGATACAACTGCCGTGGCCAGCTCGGCGCCAACCAGTATGCGACGGAAACGATGGCGCGGCTGAATTGCCCCGCCGACACCGTGGTCTGGGCAAACACGCGCTCGCGCATCTACCACTTTCGCGCCACCGACGATTACGGACACACCAAACTTGGAGCCTATATGTGTGAGCGCGACGCGCTCGCCGGAGGCATACGCGCGGCGAAGAATGAAAAGCATCCCTGAAACCGCAAGCGAGAAATAAGCACGAACAAGATTGTCTTCAATCATGAACGAGGAGACCTCCATGCAAGCGCTAGCACCGGTTTTTATCGCCGCAGCCATCGTATTCGTACTGAACTCGGCGGGCAGCTTTATCGAATTCAACAACCGATTCGTGAACGCCCTGGTTGACACTGTGCTGTTTGCCGTTGTGTTCGGCGTGCTTGTGTCCATGGGCAAATTGACCATGGCGTTCATTTGAACCGCCGCCAGCGGTTTCAGGATTTTCTGACGGGCGCGCCTCCGGAACGAAACACCCGCTCCCGCGTTGATTGAATATACCCCGACTCTTCACTGGCTTTCTCCGGTTGCCGTCATGTCGGCAGCGATCGAAGCCCATTGCGATACCGACATTGCTCGAGACCAAAGGATATTCTTATGACAAACTTCAAACTCTCTTTGCTCGCGGCGGCCGCGCTCGGCGCCGTCTCGATCGGCAGCGCATCCGCGATGCCGCTTGGCACCACGCCGGCGGCAGGCGAAAGCACAATTCAGAATGCGCGCGTCGTGTGCGACCAGTGGGGGCGCTGCTACGAGACGCGCAATCAGCACCGCTCCTCGCGCCACTATTCGTCGTATGATGACGGCTACCGTCATAACCGCCGCGGATACCGCAATTCCAACCGAGTGGTTGGTTTCGGCCCGTTTGGAATCTGGACGTACTAATCTGAAGCGACAATTTTGAATCTGAATCGTGTTGAAGGAACTGCCGGGCGGCCCTGCCCGGCGGTTCGCCTTGCACGACCTGTTTAATGTGATCACATCCCGTCAGGAGCATCGAATGGCGAAGAAAGAAATCGACCTGCGCGTGCAGGATGAGCTGGAGCCTGCAATTCAGGAGGCTCTTGTGTCCCAGCGCAGGCGGCCCGAACTTGGCCGCTATCTGCTTCAGGTGGACCGGCAGACCAAGCAGTCCTACACCACGCTTGAAGCCGCTGAGAAAGCCGGAATGACGATCAAGAAAGAACATCCGCGGCTGCAGGTGTCCGTCTATGACCCCGTCGATACGATGAATACGGTTATCGAGCTTTCGGAGGCGTGATACTGGTTTGGGCTTCTTGCGACGCCTCGCCAGAGCGCCCCTTGGTGGGCAAGAATCTAATTTTTTAAGTTAACCGCGTGTCTAAATGACCAGGCAAGTAACCAACCACAACTTCTTCAGCTACTTCGTCCCAGAAAAAATAAATCCGAAGATCTTTCTTCGGATTTCTCGATGTTCCCTTTTTAATATGCCATTCCAAAAATTCTTTCCGCCCAGCAATATTTACAAAATATTCTTCTCCTTGTTCGCCCGCCCTTGATTCTGAAATAGATTTAGAAATTTGTACTCCAGAGCGAGTCAATTCAGTTTCAAATTTGGCCCAAGCATCTCTATTACCCAACTTGCTATCAACATAATCAATCGCCAAAAGCTCCAGTAACTCGCACACGAGTTCCACGTTCTCATATTCTGCGTCTCGCAAAGCGCGCAAAGCTCTGGAATGTAATCGCAGTCGTCCTGCAAACTGACTCTCTAGCCAGCCTTGTATATCTTCGTAATTCTTAGGCCTAATTTGTTGTGTAGGTGTTGATGTTACTCGTTCCTCTAAGTGACGCACACGAGCCATAATTGCCATTGCACGCGAACGTTCCATATCTCTTTCTTCTTCCGCTCTTTTGCGAAACGTCTCTTCTTGCATGGCAAGGTCTAGAGCCTCTCGCGCTTGCGCTTCGGCAGCTTCCTTGCCGGTTTTCGCAATTTCCAATTGTTTGAGCAAACCATCGACTGTGATTGCATAACTCACGACTTCTTTTTGTTCGGCGAGTCGAAAGGTTGAGTTGGCAGAGCGCAATTGAATGAAAGAGGGAACCGCTTGCTCTCGAAGGCTTCCCTCAGCTGAGGTCCGAAATGCTTCGCGAGCAATTGTAAGATTGGCTCGACCAGCGTCGATAGTTTGAAGACGCCTCCTAGTATAAAGAGGATGCCGAAATGGCTCATCATTTTCGACTTGACTGGTGGGTCGATAGACGCGAGCGCCGCAGTCAAAAACTGAAAGGTGTCTTCCTATATTGTCAGATAGCTTGAAGGATGCTTCTGGAAAAATTCGAACAATATGTGCAATTCCGCAAAGCCGATTTGCAAATGAATTTGGATTTAATACTGACGCGCCAGTTTCGTCGCAAGCAATGGCGATAACATCGCGAGTACGGCGCTTATTATTGATTAATGCCAGCAGCCAAGCTAACTCATCTTCATTTGTTATGTCGGTTGGAGATCGCTGTAATCTTACTCCGTCACCGAACAAAATATTTTTTGCAGCAATATCTTTGTAAACCCTGGGAACACCAGGCTCAAAATAGAAATCTAAATTTCGTGAAAAGCAACTAAGTCGGCTCGCAAAAACGACTTTGTCGGTGGGCTCGCCGATTAATAATTCAACTGACCAAGTGCGACCCGGAACAGCAGCATCTGGCTCACTCAAACGACAAGCCCATATCTTAAGAGTGCTTGTCTGAATCTTTTCTGTTGAGAGAAGAACTCCTGAAGGATGTTCATAAGAATCAAAACTAAAAATGTCGCCGGGCAGATTAGGTACTTTTTCGCGTAAATAAGAAAAAATTGGCTCTTGGACGGCAGAAATTCGATCTAAAGAATCTTTAGTCCGAATTTCTGCATCCATTACAATAAACAATCTTGATCGTTCTGCCTCGCTCGTAGACAGCAAGAAATCGTCTCCAGTTATAATGAAACTTCAGGCAGTAAGCCGATTCTCGCATAGATTGCAATCTTTCTAGCTACCTCCCCAACTCCCGCATCGCCCCACCCGCCCTTCCATCAGCGCGCGGATCATGCGCGTGAAACGCAGGTTTCCAGTTTTTCAACCGGCAACCGGACACCCGCGCCGATCACCCCTCGGTGTCA
>CAZUJE010000070.1:0-14717 GCA_964620215.1 uncultured Hyphomicrobiales bacterium | reverse complement strand
TCGAGTTCTTCTGGAAGATCATGATCCCGTCGGCGGCGCCGTACATCTTCACGGGCCTGCGGATCGGCATCGGCCTGTCATGGCTCGCCATCGTCGCGGCGGAAATGCTCACCGGCGGCGTCGGCATCGGCTTCTTCATCTGGGATGCGTGGAACTCGTCGCGCCTCTCCGACATCGTGGTCGCGCTTATTTACATCGGCGTTGTCGGCTTCGTGCTCGACCGGCTTGTCGCTGGCGTCTCGCACATCGTCACCCGCGGCACTGCGAAATCGTGAGGGCATCATGAGTTATCTCAAAATCGATCACGTCGATAAAACTTTCTTCCGCGGCTCCCAGGCGACGGAAGTATTGCGTGGGATCACGCTCGATCTGGAGAAGGGCGAATATGTCTCTATCATCGGCCATTCTGGCTGCGGGAAATCCACGCTGTTGAATATCGTCGCCGGCCTCACGGACGCGACAATGGGCGGCGTCATTCTCGAAGGCCGAGAGGTCAACACGCCGGGACCAGACCGCGCGGTGGTTTTCCAGAACCATTCGTTGCTGCCCTGGCTCACTGTCTATGACAATGTGCGGCTCGCGGTGGACAAGGTTTTTTCCGGAAAAAAGACCCGTGCCGAACGTGATGCATGGACGCTGCACAATCTCGATCTCGTGCAGATGACGCACGCGAAGGATAAGCGCCCGGCGGAAATCTCTGGTGGCATGAAACAGCGCGTCGGTATCGCCCGCGCGCTCGCGATGGAGCCGAAGGTTCTCCTGCTCGACGAACCATTCGGCGCGCTTGATGCGCTCACCCGCGCGCATTTGCAGGACTCGGTGATGGCCCTGCACCAGAAGCTCGGTAACACCGTCATGATGATTACGCACGATGTGGACGAGGCTGTTTTGCTCTCGGACCGTATCGTGATGATGACCAACGGCCCCGCCGCGAAAATCGGCGAGGTGTTGACGGTGCCTCTCACCCGGCCGCGCAAGCGGCTCGATCTGGTTGCGGACCCGACCTATCTGAAATGCCGCGCCGCGGTTCTGAAGTTCCTCTACGAGCGTCATCGTTATGTGGAAGCAGCGTAACAAAGGACGCTGCAAATGAAGCAAAGGCTCGTCATCGTCGGCAGCGGAATGGCCTCAGGCCGCCTGCTCGAACATCTGTTCGAGACAGCGCCCGATGCATATGACGTGACGCTGTTCGGCGCCGAGCCGCGCGGAAACTATAACCGCATCATGCTTTCGCCGGTGCTGGCGGGCGAGGAGAAGTTCGAGCAGATCATCACCCATAACGCAGCCTGGTACGCCGCGCGCAGGATCGAAACCCGCTTCGGCGAGACGGTTACGAAAATCGACCGCGAGAGAAAAACGGTCATCTCAAGAAACGGCGAAACGCCCTACGACAGGCTGGTGATCGCGACCGGCTCCGCGCCTTTCATCATTCCCGTTGCCGGGCGGGACTTGCGGGGGATTCTCACCTTCCGCGATCTAGACGATGTCAATGCCATGGTGGCCGCCGCGGAAAAACCTAGTGCGAAAGCCGTGGTGATTGGCGGCGGCCTGTTGGGTCTGGAAGCGGCAGCGGCACTGCGAGCGCGCGGGATGGAAGTGGTGCTGTTGCACCTCATGGGTCATCTGATGGAATTGCAGCTCGATCCGGCTGCCGGTCTGCTGTTGCAGAAGGAAATGGAACGACGCGGCATCAAGGTTCATTGCCGCGCGCAGACGACCGCAATTCTCGGCCATCGCAACGTTGAAGCCGTATTGCTCGACGACGGCACCATCTATCCGGCGGACCTTGTCGTGATGGCCGCGGGCATACGCCCGGAGACGCGCATCGCCACGGCCGCGCGGCTGCATGTGGAGCAAGGAATTCTCGTCGATGATGGCATGCGGACTTCCGATCTGGAAATTCTGGCGGTCGGCGAATGCGCGGAACACAACAGCCGCTGTTACGGCTTCGTCGCGCCGCTTTACGATATGGCGGCGGTGGCGGTGAAAACGCTGCTGGGCATGGAAGCCGCCTTCCGCCCGGCCCAGACAGCAACCAGCCTGAAAGTCTCGGGGGTCAATGTGTTTTCCGCCGGCGATTTTATGAGCGCCGCGGGCAATGAAGAAATCACGCTGAGCGATCCCGCTGCGCGCAGCTACAAGAAACTCGTCGTGCGGCGTGATCGCCTGGTCGGCGCGGTGCTGTTCGGGGATACGGCGGACGGCCCTTGGTATTCCGATCTCATCCGCTCCGGTGAATCGATTGCGGCGTTCCGTGACGAACTTGCTTTCGGCCGCGCGCTGGCGCTGCGCGAGGCCGCGTGATGTCGGCCGATTTCAACCCGGAACAGAAACGATACCTGGAAGGCTTCGCGTCTGGCCTGCAAACCGCGCGGTCTGCGCGCGGCACATCGAAAGCTGGAAACGCAGCGCCGTCCGGTCCCGATGCGGCCCATCACAAGGCGATGGATCGCACTGAGGCGGAAGGAAAAAAACTGGCCGCCGAGGAAAAAGGAAAGCGCGAGGAGCACGCTTTCGATGCCTATTCACGCCTGAAAGAATCCGCCGAGAATGGAATCTTCCCGAAGGGGCAGGATATTTTCCGCTGGAAGTATCACGGCCTGTTTTATGTCGCCCCCGCGCAGGATTCCTTCATGTGCCGCCTGCGCATCGCCAACGGAATTTTGAGCGCGTGGCAATTTGCAGGCGTTGCTTCAATCGCCAAACGGCGTGGCGGCGGTTACGCGCATGTGACAACGCGCGCCAATTTGCAGATCCGCGAAATTCCCGCGGCCGACGGGCCAGCGCTGATCGAGGAAATTGTCGATCTTGGCCTGGCGACGAAAGGCTCCGGCGCCGATAACATCCGCAATGTCACCGGCACGCCTACCGCGGGCATCGATCCGCAGGAACTGCTCGACACGCGGCCCTATGCGCGCGAATGGCATCATCGCATCCTGAACGATCGCGGCCTTTATGGGCTGCCGCGCAAATTCAATGTCGCCTTCGATGGCGCCGGAATGATTCCGGTGCTCGAGGACACCAACGACATCGGCTTTCAGGCGGTTGAGGTGCTGGAGGGTTTTGGCATCGAGCCCGGCGTCTGGTTCCGGCTCGCGCTCGGCGGCATCACTGGCCACAAGGATTTTGCACGCGACACCGGCGTGATCGTGAAACCTGCTGACGCGGGCAAGGTGGCGGACGCCATCGTGCGCATATTCATCGACCACGGCGACCGCACCAATCGTCTGAAGGCGCGTATGAAATATGTGCTGGATGCGTGGGGATTCGACAAATATCTCGCCGCGGTCGAGGAAAAACTGGGTGCGAAGCTGGTTCGGGCGCCTGCGGGCGCGATCAAACCGCGAATTCCCTTCGACCGGCTCGCGCATATCGGCGTTCACGGGCAAAAGCAGAAAGGCCTGCACTGGATCGGCGTTGTGCTTCCGCTCGGCAAGATCACCGCGGAACAGATGCGCGGCATCGCAAAAATCTCCAATGAAATGGGCGATGGGGATATTCGCCTCACGGTCTGGCAGAATCTGTTGATCTCGGGAATTCCGTCCGCGAAAATCGCGGAGGCCGAAACCGCCATCGAAGCGCTTGGCCTCACCACGAAAGCAAGTTCCATCCGCGCCGGGCTTGTCGCCTGCACTGGCAGCAAGGGCTGCCGCTTTTCCGCGTCCGACACCAAAGGTCACGCGCAGCAGATCGCCGAATACTGCGAGGCGCGGGTTCAACTCGATGGTCCGGTAAACATCCATCTCACCGGTTGCCACCATTCCTGCGCACAGCATTACATCGGCGACATTGGACTCCTGGGCGCGCGCGTCGAGACGGCAACAGAAGGCGAGACGGTCGAGGGTTATCATATTTATGTCGGCGGCGGCTTCGGCGAGCAGGCGGCGATTGCGCGCGAACTCTATCGTGACGTGAAGGCGGAAGACGCGCCGCGCACGGTTGAGAAAATGCTGAAAGCGTATCTGAGCAACCGGACGTCCGGCGACGAGACGTTCCTCGCATTCTCTCGCCGGCACGAAATTGAAGTGCTGCAAAAAATGTTCGATGCGGAGGCGGTGGAATGACCGTTACCGCGCAGCCGCTGTTGCCTACAATCGTTCCGGAGACGGCGCCGTTTTCGGAAGAACAGCGCGCATGGCTGAACGGATTTTTCGCGGGCCTCGTTTCGCTCGATCAGGTGACGGCGCTCTCCCCGGATCAGGCGAAGGGTTTGCTTCCCGCTGCGCCCGCCGGTCCGCTCGACGATGGCGATAATGGCGAGGCGCCATGGCACGATCAGACGATTGCGCTCAATGAGCGCATAAAGATGGCTGAAGGCCGCCCGTTGCGCCGCCGCATGATGGCTGCGATGGCGCAACAGGACTGCGGCCAGTGCGGTTACAATTGCGAGGATTATTCCAACGCACTGTTTCTGAAAAATGAGAAGCGGCTCAATCTATGCGTCCCGGGCGGCAAGGAAACCGCGCGGATGCTCAAAAAATTATATGAGGAATTTGGCTCCGCTACGGCAGCGGTCGTGCAGGCCGCCGCAACGTCCGCCGCTGTTCTGCCATCCGAAGCAGGCCGCTCCCGCGACAATCCGGTGATGGCGAAATTTTCCGCGTGCTATCGGCTGAATAAAGAGACTTCGGAGAAATTCACCCAGCATGTCGAGTTCGATCTTTCCGGCACCGGTCTCGATTATGTAGTGGGTGACTCGTTTGGAATCTTCCCCGAGAACGATCCGGTTCTTGTCGATCTGATCCTTTCAGCGATCGAGGCTGCGCCGGAAACACCGGTCAACGCCAAAACGCTGCGCGAGGTCTTGCTACAGGACGTATCGCTCGCACCCGCGCCCGATGCGCTGTTTCAACTGATTTCCTTCCTCGTCGGCGGCGAGCGCCGAAAAAAGGCCAAGGCACTGGCCGCCGGGGAGGATCCAGATGGCGATGCGGCGACACTTGACGTACTGGCGGCACTGGAAAAATTCCCCGGCATCCGTCCCGATGCCGAAGCCTTCATTGAGGCGCTGGAGCCTTTGCAGCCGCGCCTCTATTCGATTTCGTCCAGCCCGAAGGCCGACCCGGGAAAAATTTCGCTAACGGTCGATCTCGTCAGCTATGAAATCGGTGGCCGCGAGCGACAGGGTGTAGCTTCCGCATTCCTCACGCGGCGCATCGAGCCGGGTAACGCGCTTAAGGTATATGTCCAGCGCGCGCATAGTTTTTCGCTTCCGCAAAGCCCGGCAACTCCGATCATCATGGTCGGTCCCGGCACCGGAATCGCGCCTTTCCGCGCATTCTTGCAGGAGCGAATGGCGGTGAAAGCGCTAGGAAAAAACTGGCTGTTCTTCGGGCATCAGCGCAGCGATTGCGACTTCTTTTATCAAGATGAACTGCACGCGATGCGCTCTACCGGATTGCTCACACGCCTTACGCTCGCCTGGTCGCGCGATGGCGAGGAAAAAATTTACGTGCAGGACCGCATGCGCGAGGAGGGGGCCGAGCTGTTTACCTGGCTCCAATCCGGCGCGCATTTCTACATCTGTGGCGATGCCAAGCGCATGGCGAAGGACGTCGAGCGCGCGCTCGTTGAGATCGCCCAGCAACACGGAAACATATCCACCGAAGAAGCCGTCGCTTATGTCAGCGCATTGAAAAAAACGGGCCGCTATCAGGCGGATGTTTACTGATGAACATGCAGGCGCCGATAGAGCCTTCGGTGCGGACGACGTGCCCTTACTGCGGTGTCGGCTGTGGCGTGCTCGCTAGTCCCGACGGGCGTGGAGGCGCGGAGGTCGCGGGCGATCCGGAGCATCCGGCGAATTTTGGCAGACTCTGTTCCAAGGGTTTTGCGCTCGGCGAGACGCTTGGGCTCAAAGGCCGTCTCCTGCACCCGATGATGCGCGATGCGGGCGGCGCGCTTAAACAGGTTGACTGGAATACGGCACTCGACACGGTCGCTGGCGGATTGCTGCAAACCATCGCGAGGCATGGGCCGGACTCGGTCGCGTTCTATCTTTCCGGCCAGTTGCTCACCGAAGATTATTACGTCGCAAATAAGCTGATGAAAGGATTTATTGGCTCCGCGAACGTCGATACCAATTCCCGTCTGTGCATGGCGTCGTCGGTGGCTGCGCACCGGCGCGCATTCGGTGCCGATACGGTGCCGGGAAATTACGAGGATCTCGATCAGGCGGATTTGCTGGTGCTTGTTGGCTCCAACGCCGCCTGGTGCCATCCCGTTCTGTTTCGCCGCATGTGCGAGGCGCGTGAACGGCGTGGGACAAAAATCGTAGTGATCGATCCGCGCCGGACCGCGACCGCGCAGGAGGCCGATCTTTTTCTGCCGGTCGCTCCGGGCATGGACACGGTTCTGTTTTCCGGCCTGCTCGTAGATCTCGCGGATAAACTCGCGCTGGATTTCGCCTATATCACCGCTCACACCGAAGGATTCGAGAATACGATCGCGCGGGCGCGTGAGATCGCGCCGTCGCTGGAGAGCGTCGCCAGTCAAACCGGAATTGCTCGAAAAGATATTCTTCGTTTTTATGAACTCTTTCGCACGACCTCGCGCACTGTCACCTGTTTCTCGCAAGGGGTGAACCAGTCCGCGCAGGGCACCGACAAGGCGAACGCGATCATCAATTGCCACCTCGCCACCGGGCGCATCGGCCGCGAAGGCATGGGGCCTTTTTCATTGACAGGCCAGCCGAATGCGATGGGCGGCCGCGAAGTGGGTGGCCTCGCGAACCAGCTTGCAGCGCACATGAATTTCACGCCCGCCGAGATCGATCGCGTTGGCCGCTTCTGGCGCGCGCCCGGCATCGCGACCAGCGAAGGCTTAAAGGCCGTGCAGATGTTCGAGGCGATCGAGCGCGGCGAGATCAAGGCGCTGTGGGTAATGGCGACGAACCCCGCGGTCTCGCTGCCCCGCGCGGGGGCCATGCGCGAGGCATTGAAGAAGCTCGAATTTTTTGTCGTGTCGGAAAATGTGCTCTCGAACGACACGGTGGAAGCAGGTGCGCAGATATTGCTTCCAGCGTCCGCCTGGGGCGAGAAGGAAGGCACGGTCACGAATTCCGAACGCCGTATTTCCCGGCAGCGCGCGTTTCTGGCGCCGCCCGGCGAGGTGAAGCCCGATTGGAAAATCGTGAGCGAGGTGGCCGCGCGCATGGGATATGCGGAGGCGTTCGCTTACCGGTCCAGCGCCGATATTTTCCGTGAGCACGCGGCACTATCCGGGTTCGAGAACAGCGGTACGCGCGATTTCGACATCGGCGGCCTTGCGGAAATTTCCAATGAATCCTTTGAACACATGGAGCCCGTGCTGTGGCCGGTGCGCGCGAAGCAGCGCGAGCCGATGCCGCGTTTCTTCGCGTCCGGCGGCTTCTTCACGCTGAACGGACGCGCACGTTTTATCTCACCGGAAATGCCGAAACTGAATCAGCAAATTTCTTCCGCGTTCCCGCTTCGGCTCAACACCGGCCGCATCCGCGACCAGTGGCATACGATGACGCGCACAGGCATGAGCCCGCGTCTTGCGCAACATTTGCCCGAGCCATTTGTCGAAGTTCATCCCGGCGATGCGCAAAAATTTCAGCTCAGGGACGGCGGCTTCGCGCGGGTGAAATCCCCGCATGGCGAGGCTCTGTACAAGGTAAGAGTCGAAAGCAGTCAGCATAAAGGCTCGCTGTTCGCGCCGATCCACTGGAGCCTCACGAATTCTTCCAACGCCTGCGTGGGTAATGTGGTGATGCCGGCGACCGATCCTTATTCCGGCCAGCCGGAAGCGAAGGCAACGCCGGTTTCCATCGAGCCGGTGCATCTGCCGTTCGCGGGCTTTGCGATTTCGTCGGGCCAACTGGATTTTCCGCGCGATGCCTGGTGGACGCGCGTCGCGCTGGAGAACGGCGAAGGCGTATTGTTCGCAAGTGTGCGCGATGGCTCTTTCTGGCGGGATTTTTTCGCACAAATGCGTCCGCAGGATTCCGAGATTGCCGAATATGAGGACAAGGCGACAGGCACCTACCGCGCGGCGGCAATCCGCGAAGGCAGGCTTGAGTCTTGTCTCTTCATCGGACCAGCGGAAAAATCGATCCAGTGGGACACGGTGAAAGCGATTTTCGCGCGCGCGGAATTCGAAGCGAAAGACCGCGCGGCTTTCCTTTCCGGAAAAAGCACCGAGGGCATGCCGGAAACGGGGCCGATGATTTGTTCCTGTTTCGGCGTCGGATTGAATGCCATTCGCGATGCGATTGAAAACCGTACCGTATGCAGCGTGGACGAGATCGGTGAGAAACTTCGCGCCGGAACAAATTGCGGCTCCTGCAAGCCTGAACTGAAAAGGATCCTGGCAGATGCACGGACAGCGGAAACCGTCTGAAGCAAAACCCGCGCGGATGGGCAGGCTTGCTCGCCTGCCGCTTTTCTTCGCGCTCGAAGGCAAGCGCGCCATTGTGGCGGCGGAAGGTTTTGGGGCGGTCTGGAAGGCGGAGTTGCTCTCCGCCGCAGGGGCGAGCGTTGATGTCTATGCACCAGAGCCGGACGAGGATTTGATTTCGCTCGCGAATGAAGTGCCCGGCGGAGCAATCGAGGTCCACGCGCGCGGCTGGATCGAGAGCGACTTGACGGACGCGGCTATTGCAGTCGGCGCGTTTGAAAACGACGAAGACGCCGCCCGCTTTGCTCAAGCCGCCCGCGCGCGGGGCGTGCCAGTCAATGTGATCGACAAGCCCGCTTTCTGCGATTTTGCTTTTGGGTCCATCGTCAACCGCTCGCCGCTTGTCGTCGGTATTTCCACCGATGGCGCGGCACCCGTATTTGGTCAGGCGATACGCGCCAAGATCGAAGCGATGCTGCCGATGGGTTTTTCGTGCTGGGCGGAAGCGGCGAAAAACTGGCGCGAGGTGTTGAAATCCACTAGCGGACTTACTTTCGCCGCGCGCCGCCGTTTCTGGCAATTGTTCACCGCCCACGCTCTGCAAAATCCATCGCACGACCCCGATGAGAGCGATTATCGCTCGTTGCTTGCTTCTTTGCGCGATGAAAACAGCAGAGCTGATCATGGCTCGGTGACGCTCGTAGGCGCCGGGCCGGGCGATGCCGAGTTGCTTACGTTGCGGGCGGTGCGCGCGATGCAATCGGCGGATGTCATTTTAATCGACGATCTTGTGGCGCCTGAAGTTCTGGACTTCGGACGCCGCGAGGCAAAGAAGATGATGGTCGGAAAAACCGGCGGCGGGCCGGCCTGCAAGCAGGACGACATCAACCGCCTGATGGTTTCACTCGCAAAGCAGGGCAAGCGCGTGGTGCGCCTGAAGGGCGGCGACCCGATGATTTTCGGCCGAGCCGGTGAGGAAATCACGGCTTGCCGGGCGGCGGGAATTTCCATCGAGGTTGTACCGGGCATTACGGCGGCGCAGGGGGCGGCGAGCCGCCTGCAAGTCTCGCTCACCCACCGCGAGTTGGCCCGGCGCGTGCAGTTCGTCACCGGTCACGCGCACGATGGAAAACTGCCGGACGATCTCGATTGGAGGAGTTTGAGCGATCCGTCCGCGGTGACTGCGGTCTATATGCCGTCGCGAACGATTGCAGAGTTTTCGGAAAAAGCGAAGGCTGCGGGCCTCGATCCGCAAACACCTGCCATCGCCATCCGCAACGCGACGAGAAGTAATGAAGTTGTAATCCGTTCTACTTTGCAAAATTTTCCGCAGGAAATTTCGCAACTGTCAGGGCAGGGGCCAGTTGTAGTCCTGATCGGAAAAGCGCTCGATACGCCTTCGGCTGAACAGATTTTGCCGGAGGCAATTTCCGCCACCGGATAGATTTCAGCGCGGGGGCTGAATCAGTCTGCCCACCGCATCCCGCCATCCCGCAAGGTTGCGTTCGCGTGTGGCCTTGTCCATCTGCGGCGTGAAACGGCGCTCCAGCCGCCAGCTTCCTGAAAACTGGTCGAAGCCGGGATAAACGCCGGCGGAGAGCCCCGCGAGATAGGCGGCGCCCAGCGCCGTCGTTTCCAGAATTTCCGGACGGTCGATGGGTGCTGCGAGAAAATCGGCAAGCCGCTGCATTGTCCAATCGGAAGCGACCATGCCGCCATCCACGCGCAGCACGGTTTTAGCGGCAGCACTCTCGGGCCAGTCGGCGTGCATCGCGCGCAGAAGATCGGCGGTCTGAAAACAAACGCTCTCGAGTGCCGCGCGGGCGATCTCGGCCGGGCCGCTGTTGCGCGTGAGGCCAAACAGCGCGCCGCGCACGTCAGGATTCCAGTAAGGCGCGCCGAGACCTACGAAAGCGGGAATGAGATAGACATCCTGTGTGGGGTCGGCGGCTTCGGCCAGCGTGCCGCTCTCATCCGCGGATTTTATGATCTTCAATCCGTCGCGCAGCCATTGCACGGCCGCACCTGCAATGAAGATCGAACCTTCCAGCGCATAGGTGCGCTTGCCTTTGAGTTGATACGCGATGGTGGTGAGCAATTTGTTTTTCGAGGCGACCGCCTTGGTCCCGGTATTCAAAATTGCGAAACATCCCGTGCCATAGGTCGATTTAATCATGCCCGGCGAAAAGCAGGCCTGCCCCACCGTGGCGGCTTGCTGGTCACCCGCGATACCCCTGATCGCGATCGGTGCGCCGAAGAGTTCCGGCTTGGTTGATCCAAAATCCCCGGAAGAGTCGCGAACCTCCGGCAGCATTGCTCTAGGCACACCGAAGAGTTTCAAAAGCTCGCTGTCCCACTCGCCCTTGTGGATGTCGAACAGCATTGTGCGTGAAGCGTTCGTCGCGTCGGTCGCGTGAACCTTTCCTCCAGTGAAATTCCAGAGCAACCATGTATCGACGGTGCCGAAGGCAAGCTCACCCTTTTCCGCGCGCGTGCGTGCACCGGGAATGAAATCCAGAATCCAGGCGATCTTGGTGGCGGAAAAATAGGGATCGAGCAGCAGGCCGGTTTTTTCGGCCACGGTTTTTTCGGCACCTTCATTTTTCAGCCGCGCACAGACATCCGCCGTCCGCCGGTCCTGCCAGACAATCGCACGCCCCAATGGCTGGCCGGTCTTGCGGTCCCAGACCAGCGTGGTCTCGCGCTGGTTGGTGATGCCGATCGCGGTGATTTCTTTGGCGGATATTTTTGCTTTCTCAATTACCGCGCGGCAGGTGGAAAGCGTCGTTTCCCACAGATCGGCGGGTTCGTGCTCGACCCAGCCGGATGCCGGAAAATGCTGCGTGAATTCGTGCTGTGCGCTTGCGGCAATCGAGGTATCGGCTCGAAACAAAATCGCGCGCGATGAGGTCGTACCCTGATCGGCCGCGAGCACGAATGCCATCAGAGCCTGCGCCCGCTTGCCGTATCGAAGAGGTGCAAGTGCTCGCGCGGTGCGCTGACGGTGATTCTGCCGCCTACACTGGGGATGTTGTCGTATAAACGGACGATGATTTCCTTCCCGGCTGGCAGTTTCCCATAGATGAACGTTTCGGCACCGACCGCCTCCACCACCATCACTTCAAGGTCGAACACAGCGCCGCCTTCGATCCTGGAAAGTGTCAGATGCTCCGGCCGCACGCCGAGCACAGCGCCTTCCTTCGGAATCGAAAATCCCTTTCCCCCGCTCACGCCGCCGCCATCGGCGGCCAAACCGTTTTCAGCCCCACGCACAGGAATGAAATTCATTGCCGGCGCACCGATGAACCCGGCGACGAAGGTGGAGGCAGGGCGCGTGTAAAGCTCCAGCGGCGGACCAATCTGCTCGATCTGGCCGAGATTGAGCACGACCAGAATATCCGCGAGGGTCATCGCCTCCAGCTGGTCGTGGGTGACATAGACGCTGGTGACGTCGAGCGAGCGTTGCAGCTTTTTGATCTCCACGCGCATCTGCCCGCGCAGCTTGGCGTCGAGATTCGACAAGGGCTCGTCGAACAGAAACACGGCGGGCTTCCGCACAATGGCGCGGCCCATCGCAACGCGCTGGCGCTGGCCGCCGGACAAATCGCGGGGGCGGCGCTTCAGGAACGGCTCGATCTCCAGCATCTTTGCCGCTTCGCGCACGCGCGCCTCAATCTCGGCTTTCGGTGTGCCGCGATTGCGCAGGCCGTAGGCCATGTTGTCGTAAACCGACATATGCGGGTAGAGCGCGTAGTTTTGAAACACCATCGCGATGTCGCGTTCGGACGGCTCGATGTCATTTACAACGCGATCGCCGATTCTGATTTCGCCCGATGTGATGGTTTCGATGCCCGCGATCATGCGCAACAGCGTTGACTTTCCGCAGCCGGAAGGCCCGACCAGAACGCATAACGCGCCATCCGGCACGTCGAAGCTGACGCCCTTCACGGCCTCGATGCCGCCCGTGTAGGTCTTGCGCACGTCACGGAGTTTTACTTCGGCCAATTCACTTCTCCGTTTCCACGAGACCGCGCACAAACAGTTTCTGCATCAGGATCACGACCGCGACCGGCGGCAGCATGGCGAGCATCGCAGTCGCCATCACGAGCTGCCATTCGGTGATCGCATCGGCGGTGACGATCATTTTCCGGATTCCGATCACGATGGTCTGCATCTCGTCGCGGGTTGTGATGAGCAGCGGCCAAAGATACTGGTTCCAGCCATAGATGAAGAGAATCACAAACAGCGCCGCCATGTTGGTGCGTGAGAGCGGGAGCAGCGTGTCCTTGAAGAAGCGGAATGGTCCGGCACCATCGATGCGCGATGCTTCCACGAGTTCATCCGGCACGGTCATGAAGAATTGCCGGAACAATAATGTCGCCGTCGCCGAAGCCACCAGCGGCAATGTCAGGCCCGCGTAAGTGTCGAGCATATTGAGATCGGACGCGATCTTGTAGGTCGGGTAAATGCGCACTTCGACCGGCAGCATCAGTGTGATGAAAATCACCCAGAATGCGGTCATCCGGAACGGGAACTTGAAATACACAATCGCATAGGCACTAAGAATCGAGATCGCGATTTTTCCGCAAGCGATCACCATTGCCATGATGAAGCTGTTCAACAGCATGGTGCCGACAGGCTCCCGTGTCGTGCCGGAAGTGCCGATGAAAATTGTGCGGTAGTAATTTTCCAGCATTTGCGAGCCGGGCCACGGCGGCATCTGGCCGTTCGCGATGATGGTCGGTTCATGCGTGGAAGCGACGAATGCGAGATAGACCGGGAACACCACAATCGCGATACCGATCCAGAGCACAACATGCGGGACAACGCTCCGAAGAAATGTGCGGTGTTCGACCATCAGTAGGTCACCTTGCGCTCGACATATTTGAACTGGATCGCCGTCAGCCCGATCACGATAATCATCAGAATGACGGATTGCGCAGCCGAGCCGCCGAGATCGCCGCCCAGGCGTCCGTCAAAGTAAACTTTGTACACCATCGTTTCGGTGGCTTTCGCCGGGCCGCCGCTGGTCATGGAGTCGATAATTCCGAAGGTGTCGAAGAAGGCATAGACGATGTTGACGACAATCAGGAAGAAAGTCGTCGGCGAGAGCAACGGAAACACGATGGTCCAGAACCGGCGGAACGGCCGCGCGCCGTCAATCGCGGCTGCTTCATGCAAGCTGCGCGGGATTGCGGCGAGGCCTGCGAGGAAGAAAAGAAAATTGTAGGAAATCTGTTTCCAGGTCGCAGCGGCGACCACCATCGTCATCGCGTGATTGCCGTTGAGCAGTGGATTCCAGTCGTAGCCGATTTCACGCAGGCCGCGCGCCAGAATTCCGAACGATGGTTGGAACATGAACGCCCACAACACGCCGGCGACGGCAGGCGCCACCGCGTAAGGCCAGATCAGGAGCGTGCGATAAACGCCGCTTGCTCTTAAAGGTTTATCCGCCTGCACGGCGAGCAGCAGCGCAATCGAGAGTGAAGAGAAGGAGACGATGGTTGAGAAAACCAGCGTCGTCCAGATCGTGCGGTAGTAAGCGGCATCTTCGTAGAGATGCTTGTAGTTCTCGAACCACACGAATGTGGTCGAAAGCCCGAACGCATCTTGCAGCAAAAAAGATTGCCAGAGCGCCTGAATGGCAGGCCAGTAAAAGAAGACAATCGTAATCAGGATCTGCGGCCCGAGCAGCAGATAGGGCAGGAAGCGATGCTGGAAGAGCGAACGTTTCATGATCTACAAAAACAGGCGGGACGATGGCTCGCCCCGCCTGCGATTTTCAGCGCGTGACCGTGCGTTCGAACTGGCGCAGCATAGTGTTGCCGCGCGCGACCGCGGTATCGAGCGCGTCCTTCGCGGATTTTTTACCGGCGAGTGCGGCTTCAATTTCCTCCGCCCATACGTCGCGCAATTGCACCATGTTGCCCAGACGAAGACCGCGGGAATTTTCCGTCGGTTCTTTGTTGGTCAGTTCAAGGAGCGGAGTCTCAAGATACGGCGCTTCCTTGTAGTAGCCGGACTCCTTCGTCTTGGCATAAGCTGCCTTGGTGATCGGCAGATAGCCCGACGATTTGTGGATCGCGACCTGCCTGTCGGTTTCGGACAGGAAAGCGAAGAATTTGGCGACGCCTTTGTATTCTTCCAGCTTCTTGCCACCCATCACCCACAGCGATGCGCCGCCGATGATCGAATTCTGCGGCGCCCCGGAAACATCCGGATAATAAGGCATCGGCGCATTGGTCCAGTCGAACTTGGCGTTGTTCTTCACGTTGCCGAAGAATCCGCTCGACGTAAGGAAAATCGGACATTCGCCGGAAGTGAAGCGGCCTTCGCCGGTGTTGGTGCGGCCGGAG
>CAZUJE010000069.1:0-14934 GCA_964620215.1 uncultured Hyphomicrobiales bacterium | reverse complement strand
CGCACGCCGCCGCCGACCGTGAGCGGCATGAAGCAGGCTTCCGCCGTGCGGCGGACGGCGTCGAGCAAAATGCCGCGTTTCTCGACGCTCGCCGTGATGTCGAGAAAACAAAGCTCATCGGCGCCGGCCTTGTCATAGGCTTTCGCCGCTTCCACCGGATCGCCGGCATCGCGCAGGTTGACGAAGTTCACGCCCTTCACGACGCGGCCGTCTTTCACATCGAGACAGGGAATGACGCGGACCTTGAACATCTCAGGCCGCCTGCTTCAGAAGATCGAGCGCGGCCTTCGCGTCCAGACGTCCATCATAAAGAGCGCGGCCCGCAATCGCGCCTTCCAGTTTTTTGGCGCGCGGCTCCAGCAATTTTTTCACGTCGTCGAGCGAAGCAAGACCGCCGGAGGCAATCACCGGAATGTTCACAGAATTAGCAAGATCGATCGTCGCGTCGAGATTGAGACCTTGGAGCATACCGTCCCGCTCGACGTCGGTGTAAATGATGGCGGCAACCCCGGCGTCCTCGAACATGCGTGCTACTTCGACGGCGGTGAGCGTTGTTTCCTCGGCCCAACCTGCCACCGCAACTTTTCCCGCGCGCGCGTCGATGCCGACTGCGATACGCCCGGGAAATTTTTTCGCGGCTTCTTTCACGAGCGACGGATTTTGCACCGCCGCCGTGCCGATGATGACGCGCCTGATGCCTTCGCCGAGCCAGGACTCGATCGTTTTCAGATTCCGGATGCCGCCGCCGAGCTGCACCGGGACTTTCACTTTTTTCAGGATGGCCGCGACGGCGAGTGCATTGACCGGCTTTCCTGCAAATGCGCCGTCCAAGTCAACCAAATGCAGCCATTCGAATCCGGCGTCCGCAAAAGATTTCGCCTGCGCGGCCGGATCGCGGTTGAACACTGTCGCGCGCGCCATGTCGCCTTGCTGAAGGCGCACGGCTTCGCCGTTCTTCAAGTCGATGGCGGGAAAAAGAATCACGGCTTCCAGCGTAAAAAATTCGCGAGCAACGCGAGGCCAAGCCGCTGGCTCTTCTCCGGGTGAAACTGCGTGCCGGCCACATTGTTATGCGCGACGATCGCGGTGATCGGACCGCCATATTCAGTATCCGCTACGAGGTCTTCGTTATTTCCGGGTGCCAGCTGATAGGAATGCACGAAATAGGCGTGCAGTCCGTTCTGTCCGGTTGCGATGCCGTTCAGCAGCGGATGTTCATGGCGTGGAATGAGTGTGTTCCAACCCATGTGCGGAATCTTGAGTGAGGCGTCCGACGGCGCGATGCGATCCACGACGCCCTTGATCCATCCAAGTCCTTTTGTTTCTCCGTGTTCGAGACCTTTTTCCGCCAGCAGTTGCATGCCAACGCAAATACCCAAAAAAGGCTTTCCGCTTTTCTGAACGCTCTCGGTCATCGCCTCGACCATGCCCGGCACGGCATCTAGCCCGCGCTTGCAATCCGCGAAAGCGCCGACACCCGGAAGCACGATGCGTTCCGCGCGTTTCACATCATCCGGATTGCTGGTCACCAGAATCTTTTCATCCACGCCGCTCTCGCGCGACGCGCGCTCCAGCGCTTTCGCGGCGGAGTGCAGATTCCCAGAACCATAATCGATCACTGCGACGGTCATCTTTTCGCGCCCGGCTCCGGAAAAAGACCGATCACCGGATTCCCCTGCATCGGCGAAACACCACCAGCGGAAGTTGTCGTGGCCGTCACGGGAGAAACCGGCGGCGTGAAAGTTGAGCGCGATTCGTTCGCATCCGCACCCTTCACCCATTCCTCGAAAAAACGCTGCTCGGCATCTTCCACTTCGTCCGCCACCACGACACTCGCGTCACGATACCCCTTGCGGATCAGTTTGCGGCGGCGCAGTTCGCTCGCCTCGAAAGCCGCAATCAGCGAAGGCAGCCAGAGCGCGGCTGCCGTCGCCCATGGGTGCAGGCCGAACATTTGCGTTGCGATGCCGATCACCACCATCGCCAGAAGCCAGACGAGAAACCCGATCCAGAGCCGGTGCCAGAGCAGCCAGATCGGCGTGAAGAAAAGCGCCGGCCAGGAAAATTTTTCCCGCAGGAAAACGATTTTCTCGGCCGTCTCGCTGTTCCTTCCGCCGGCGGCGGGCTCGAACACGAGATAGGTTTTCATCACACTCTCCGTTCAGCCGATGCTGCCCTTGGTGGAAGGGATCTCGCCCTTCGTGGCCGGGTCGATTGCGAGCGCCATGCGCAACACCCGCGCCAGTCCCTTGAAGCAGGACTCGGCTACATGGTGCGAGTTGTCGCCGTACAGCGTTTCCACATGCAGGGTCACGCCCGCGTTCGCCGTGAACGCCTGGAAAAATTCGCGCACGAGATCGACATCAAAGTCACCGATCTTGTCGCGCGGAAATTCGACGCGGAACACGAGTACCGCGCGGCCGGAAATGTCGATTGCCACGCGCGTCAGCGTCTCGTCCATCGGCATCAGCACGTCGGCGTAGCGCGTGATCCCGCGCATGTCGCCGAGCGCCTTTTTCACCGCCTGGCCAAGCACGATACCGGCGTCTTCCGTCGTGTGGTGGTGGTCCACATGCAGGTCGCCCTTTGCCTTCACGGTGATATCGATGCGCGAGTGGCGGGCAAGCAATTCAAGCATGTGATCGAGGAATCCGATTCCGGTCGCGATTTCGGCGCGGCCCGTTCCGTCGAGGTTTACCTTGACGGCAACTTCGGTTTCCTTGGTGGCGCGGGTGATTTCTCCCGAGCGCATGGCAAAAGCTCCTTGAATCGCGCGGGTTCTAGCAGCAACGAAAAGCCCGCGCCACACGCCCGCGAACCCCTTGTCCTTCTATGGTTTGCATGGAGCCGGTGAACGCCTAGATAACGAGGGTCTTGGGTAGCAATCCTTCCGGAGCCGGCATGAGCCAGAACGAGACCCCCAGTTTTCACGGAACGACCATTCTTGCCGTCCGTAAGGGGGGCAAAGTAGCCATTGGCGGCGACGGGCAGGTCAGTTTCGGCCCCACCATCGTGAAGGCCAGCGCCAGGAAGGTACGCCGCCTGAGCGGCGGCAATGTGATCGGCGGCTTCGCCGGGGCCACGGCGGACGCACTCACATTATTCGACCGGCTCGAACAAAAGCTGGAGCAGCATCGCGGCCAGCTTGCCCGCGCCTGTGTCGAGCTTGGCAAGGACTGGCGCACGGATCGCTATTTAAGACGGCTGGATGCCATGATGCTCGTCGCCGACAAGGACGTGACTTTTTTGCTCGCGGGGACCGGCGATGTGCTGGAGCCTGAAAACGGAATCGCCGGCATCGGTTCCGGCGGCTCCTATGCACTGGCGGCGGCACGCGCGCTCGTTGAGCATGAGCAGGATGCTGAAGCGATCGTCCGCAAAAGTCTCGATATCGCCGCCGAGATTTGCATCTACACCAACCGCAATGTGACGGTGGAAACGATCGGATGAAACTCGGCGAAACTCATCTCGAACGCGCGGTTCAGGACGGCATCATCAGTGCAGAGCAGGCTGATCGTTTGCGTCAGCTAGCTGCGCGCGCGGATCGCGAAGAAGGTTCGCGCGAACGTTTCCGCATCGTCAATAATTTCGCGGAGATTTTCGTATCCATCGGCCAGATCATGCTGGCGGTGGGCATAACCTCTTCGTTTGCGCTGGCGCCGCCGAAATTCTGGCAGTTCATGGCGGCGGCGGCGGCGGTTTTTTCCATCGTCATGGCCGAGTTCTTCTATTCCCGCGCGCGCATGCTCTGGCCGAGCATCGTCGCTTGCATAATGACGACATTCTTCGCCACAATTACCATCTCGCTGCTCTTCGGCTTTCAGCCGGGCGTCTATCGGAATTTATGGGACTATGGCGGCGACATCCGCACCCCGCTGACGGCATTCGTCACGCTCGGTGTGCTTCTCTTCCGGTATCGTCTTCCGTTCCTGGCTTTACCGCTTGCGGTACTCGGCCTTGCGCTCGCCCACACGGTTTTTCGCATTGATACGCAGAGCCTGATGGCAATCGTCGGCATCGCCTGTCTCTCGATCGCGGTATGGCTCGATCTTGGCGATCCTGAGCGGGTGCTGCGCCGAAGCGATTTTGCATTCTGGCTTTATGTCGCCGGCGCACCGATGCTGCTGCATCCGGTTTATTATCAGCTCGTATGGAGCAACGCCGTCACGGGCGGCTCGACGCTGCTGGTCGCGCTGATTGCATCCATCGCAACATTGTTCGGTCTGGCGCTTGACCGCCGTTCGCCCATTGTCGCCTCGCTCACCTATGTCGGCATCGTCATCACCTGGAGCATTGGCCGCGTAGCGACGAGCACAAGCGGGGCGGTGACGCTCACGCTGCTCGTGCTTGGCGTTGCTGTCATTCTGCTCGGCGTGCTGTGGCGCCCGGCACGGCGATTGTTGCTTGCGCCGTTTGAGGGAAGTTCTTTTGCGAAAATGCTGCCGCCCGTTCGCGAGGGTACATGAATAACTTTTCTCCTCGCGAGATCGTTTCCGAACTGGATCGTTTTATCGTCGGCCAGAACGACGCCAAGCGCGCGGTCGCTATAGCGCTTCGTAATCGCTGGCGGCGCCTGCAACTCGACGACAAGTTGCGCGAGGAAGTGCTGCCGAAAAATATTCTGATGATCGGGCCCACCGGCATCGGCAAGACGGAAATTTCCCGGAGGCTCGCGAAACTCGCGGGCGCGCCGTTTCTCAAGGTCGAAGCGACGAAATTCACCGAGGTTGGCTATGTCGGCCGTGACGTTGATTCCATTATTCGCGATCTTGTCGAGATCGGAATCGCGCTTGTGCGCGAGAACAAGCGCCGCGACGTGGAGGCGAAAGCACATGTCTTGGCTGAAGAGCGCGTGCTGAACGCGCTGGTCGGTCCCGGCGCCAGCCCCGCCACCCGTGAAAATTTCCGCAAGAAATTGCGCAGCGGCGAACTCGACGACAAGGAAGTCGAGATCGAATTGCAGAGTGGCGGTGGCGGTGTTCCGATGTTCGACATTCCCGGAATGCCCGGCGCGCAAATGGGTGCGGTCAATCTCGGCGAAATGCTCGGCAAGGCATTTGGCGGCCAGCGCCGCACGCGCCGCATCAATGTGAAAGAGGCACATCCTTTATTGCTCGCGGAAGAATCCGATAAACTTCTGGATCAGGATTCACTCGTGCAAGAGGCAATCCGCATGGTCGAAAACAACGGGATCGTTTTTCTCGATGAGATCGACAAAATCTGCGCGCGCGAAGGATCGCGCGTGGGCGGCGATGTCAGCCGCGAAGGCGTTCAGCGCGATCTGCTTCCGCTTATTGAAGGGACGACGGTGGCGACCAAACACGGCACGGTGAAAACCGACCATGTGCTGTTCATCGCGTCCGGGGCGTTTCACGTGGCAAAGCCTTCGGATCTGTTGCCCGAGTTGCAGGGACGCTTGCCCATTCGCGTGGAATTGCAGCCCCTCACCCGCGACGATTTCCGGCGCATTCTGACCGAGACGGAAGCGAGCCTGCTCAAGCAATCCGTCGCCTTGCTGGCGACCGAGAAAGTCGACCTCGTATTCACCGAGGACGCGGTCGATGCGCTTGCCGATGTGGCGGTGGAGGTAAATACGAATGTCGAGAATATCGGCGCGCGCCGCCTGCAAACAGTTATTGAGCGCGTGCTCGACGAAATCAGCTTCTCGGCGCCGGATCGCGGCGGCGAGAAAATCACGATCGACGGCGCCTATGTGCGGAAGCAGGTTGCCGATCTTGCGAAGAACGCCGATCTCTCCCGTTATATTCTCTGATTTTTGAGCATGATCTTTTCCGAAAACCGGTTTCCACTTTTCGGGATCATGCTCTAGCGCGCGCGTCTGATTCGAACGTAAAGCGCGCCGCTGCCGCCATGCGAGGGGGCGGCTTCCTCATAGCCGATTACAAGCCCGCGCAATTCGGGATGCGACAGCCACATCGGCACTTCCCGGCGGAGTACGCCGATTTCGCCGTCGCCAAGATTTTTTCCGCGCCCTTTGCCGGTTATGACCAGCGCCACCCCAACGCCGTCGTCCTGGGCGCCGTAGAGAAATTTCTCCAGCCTGCGCCGCGCGCGTTCGAGCGTCATTCCATGCAGGTCGAGCCGCGCGCCAATGTCGATCTGGCCACGGGCGACCCGGCTGCGCATACGCCGATCAAATGAAGCCAGTGGTGGTGGTGCTTTCGCTTCCGGTTTCTTTTCGAGAACGACCGTTTTGACGGATCTGTTTGGCTTTTCGATTTTTTTTGGCGCGGCGGCGATTTCGATCTCTTCTTTGACAGCAGCCCTACGCGAAGGTTTTAGTGGTTTCGCAGTTTTCTTTACCTGATCCCAAAGATCGAGGTCTTCACTGTCCGGATCGCTGTGTTTCTTTCCGCTCATTTCTTTGGCCGGAGCTCTGGCTTTGGTGCCGGATCGACTGTTTTTGACGGGTCGGCGGAAAGCGGCACCAGCATGTAGAACTGCCCGGGATGCCGCAAGCGTCCGGCGATCGCGCCGGCTTCCAGCCCAGAGCCAAAATAAATATCGGCGCGCGCGGGTCCGATGATCGCGCCGCCGGTGTCCTGCGCCAGCATCAGGCGGCGGAATTTCGTATCGGGTTTTTCGGTTTTGATCGGAAGATCGGCTTCGATCCAGAACGGCGTGCCGTAAATATGCAGAAAGCGGTCCACTGCAATCGAGCGCTCGCGGGTGAGCGATACGCCCTGCGCGCCGACCGGCTCCGCGTCGGGTGCAAGCTCGTTCGCCTCCCGGAAGAAAATATAGGAGCGGTTCATCCGCATCAGTTCGCGGCCTTCCTCCGGATGCTCGGAAATGAACAAACGAATCTTGTCCATGGTCATTTCCTCCGCCGGCACGATGCTGCGTTCAATCAGCGAGCGGCCCACGGCAAAATATGGATGTCCGTTCTGCGCAGCGTAATTGATGCGCATCAGCTTGCCGTCCGTGAGCCGGATGCGCGCGGAGCCCTGAATATGAATGAAAAAAGAATCGATCGGATCTTTCAGCCAGCAGATTTCCAGGCCTCTGCCCTTCAGTGCTCCGTCATCAATGGCGGCGCGGTCATGAAAGGCCGCAATGGCTGCGCCCTTGCGGACACCGGTCTGGCTTTTCTTCGCGGAAGTACGAACAGGCCGGTTGATCTTCGAAGGCTTTTGAGCCCTTGAAATCAACTCATTAGGCTTCCGGTAGATCGGGACATTGAAGCCGTCTTTCGCCGTAAGACTCCCCTCGATTTCCGGCTCGTAATAACCCGTAATAAATCCGGCACTCTCGCCCAATCTTGAAATGCGGACGGGGCGGAAATTTTGCTCGAAAAAAATCCGCGCGGCGAGTGTGCTGACCGGCTCCCGGTATAGCGCAAGCCGTACGCAAGCTTCACGCAAGCCAAGCTCCACCGGACGCATCTCGGGATTTTCAGGCCTGCGCAGCAGCGCCTGACAGCTTTTTCTGAAGGCGGAAAGCGCCGGCGCCTGGTCGTCTTCCTGCCAGCCTTGCAGGTCGGAAAATGAAACCGGCTCAAGCGTTGTGTCGGGAAGTTTAAGCTGGGCGCGGGCCGTTGTCGCCGCGAGCAGGCCGAGCGCGGTGACGCACATGATCCATGTGCGGGCCGCTTTCATGCCCCTGTTGCCTCAAGCGGTTTCAGTCGCAACGAGCTTCCAGTTCGGATCGCGGGTGCCGAGTTCGCGGGCGAAGGTCCAGACATCGTCGACTTCGGTGACCGCTTCGGGATTGCCCTCGATCGGCTTGCCTTCCTTGTCGCGCGTGACGGAGACGAGCTGGGAAACAAAACGCAGGGTGATATGCGCGCTGCGGTCTTTCACTTCCGCGCCGGTGATTTCCGCCTTGTCGATGGAGACAAAACGGGACTCCATTGTCTCGCTGCGGTTCTCCCGCGCGGCGATGGCGGAAGCGAAGCCGTCGAACACATCTTTCGCCAGAAGATTTTTCAGGGCGCGGCGATCCCCTTCCGCGAAAGCGGAAACAATCATCTCATACGCCGCCTTGGCACCGCCGATAAATTCCTGCGCGTTGAAGCCCGGCTCGTGTTTCGCGATCTCGGCGAGACCGGTGGCAGCGGCTGAACCGGGAGCAACCAGTCCGTCCCAGTTACCGCCCGCAGGCGCGTCCGCTTCGACCGGCTGCGCTGGAGCTTCATTTCCGCGCGTCGGAAGACTCACGACCTTGTCGCGGCCGGGGACCGGCTTTGCCGGGTCGCGTGAATAAGGATCGTAAGGCGGGCGCTCGTTTCCCGTGCGCTGACCGAGGACGGAACGCAGCCGCGCGAAAATGAATACCGCGAGCGCGAGGAAGATTATGGTGTAAAGATCGAACACTGATTTTATCGCCAAGCCGTTTGAAGCAGGGATCCCGCGCGGCGGAGCGCCGGCGCGGGGAAGCGCAAAATAGATATGGGGCTATGAGCCAGCATTCCAAGCCTTCCGGTCAACCCGCCCCCGCCTCGATAACCTAGACGATCCTGCCCCCGCGCGCCAACAGAACCCTGCGATTCCCTGCCAGAAGTCACGTTTTGGTCATTCTTGTACCCCCCGGGGAAGCATGTTAGCGACACCCGCCCGCCGCTAATCCGGCGGTTTATTTCCCGGATGCAGTCGCGGAGACACTCATGAACGATCTGAACCAGAGCGCTGGAACCACGGGTGCGCCTGCCCTGAGCGTCGTCAGCCAGTACATTCGCGACCTGTCTTTCGAGAATCCGAAGGGCGGCGGTTACGTGATGCGCCCCGACCAGCCGCCTGCCCTGAGCATGCAGGTGAACGTGAATGCGAAGCCGCTGTCGGACACCGATTACGAGGTTGAGCTTCTGATTGAGGCCAAGGCGGAAACCGACGGCACCTCGGTCTTGTTCGCGATCGAACTGCAATATGCCGGCATATTCCGTATTCTCAACGTTCCGAAAGAGCATGTGCATCCGGTCGTGCTGATCGAATGTCCGCGCCTGTTGTTCCCGTTCGCGCGCCAGATTGTCGCCGATACCGTGCGCAACGGCGGTTTTCCGCCGCTACTGCTCGATCCGGTGGATTTCGCAGCGCTTTATCAGCAGAAGCTTCAGGAACAGACCGCGGCTCAGAATCCGAACTGAGCCCGTTACTGTTTCGGCGAAGAACTGAACTCTTCGGCCGTGATGTAATCCCGCCAGATCGCGCTCTCGCCAAGTTGAGCAACGAAGGATTTATGCGCGGCGCGTTCTTCCTCGCTCAATAATGAAGGCAGCGGCTCGGGCCGCGCCTTGGAGACGGCCGCGTTGACGGCGCGCTTCGCCACCGCGATTTCGGCGAGACCAAGCTTCGCCTGGCGGCCGCCGATCAGCTCTCCGTAAACTTCCGCCAGTAATTCCGCGTCGAGCAGCGCGCCGTGCTTGGTGCGGTGGCTGTTGTCGATGCCATAGCGCGCGCAAAGATCGTCGAGCTTGTTTCCGCCGCCGGGATGACGGCGGCGCGCCAGCGCCAGCGTATCGATCAGACGCTCGCGCGCAATCGGTGGTTTTTTCTGGCGCTCGAATTCGGCGTTCAGAAACATCACGTCGAAGCCGGCATTGTGAATGATGAGTTTCGCATCGCCGAGAAATTCGATCAGCTCGTCACAGCTGTCCGCGAATAATTTATGGGTTGAGAGAAATTCGCACGACAAGCCATGGACCGCAAATGCTTCCGCCGGCATGTCCCGTTCGGGGTTGAAGTAGCGGTGAAACGTGACGCCGGTTGGAATCTTGTTAATCAGCTCAACGCAGCCAACTTCGACGATGCGATGGCCCTGGGTGGGATCGAGCCCGGTGGTTTCAGTGTCGAGAACGATTTCGCGCATCAGGTCAGTTCCCGCTTTTTGTCCGGCAATCCCTGTTCGCGCAGTTGATGCAGGATTTCCCGCACCTGCGCACGCGCCGATTCAAGTCCGTGACTGCTGTCGACCAGAAAATCCGCCCGCTTCCGTTTTTCCGAATCAGGCATCTGTCTCGCCAGAATGGCGGCGAATTTTTCCTCTGTCATGCCAGGCCGTTCGAATATCCGCTTTTTTTGCAGTTCCGCTAGGGCGGTCACCACGACCACGGCGTTTACTTCCTTTTCCGCGCCGGTTTCAAACAGCAGAGGAATGTCGAATACGACAATGTCCGAGCCGGCTTTCCGCATTTCCTTCAGGAATTTCGCCCGTGCGTCCCGTACCAGCGGATGCACAACTTTTTCCAGTTTAGCGAGTGCTTCCGGATTTCCGTAAACTTTCGACGCCAGTTTTTCGCGGTCGACCTTTCCTGATTGCGTGGAACCGGGGAACTCCTTCTCGATCAGTTCCGCCGCTTCGCCCGAATAGAGCCGGTGAACCACCGCATCGGCATCGAACACCGGAATATTTTCTTCCGCGAACATGCGCGCGGTCGTGGACTTTCCCATGGCGGCGGAGCCGGTGAGTCCGAGCACGATCATGAGCGGCCTTTCGCGCCCAGATCCTGCAACAGTATCGCGCGCAAGGTCCCGCTCACCTGCGGGCGGACGCCGAACCAGCGCTCGAAACCCGGCACCGCCTGATGCAGCAACATGCCAAGCCCATCCACCGTCCGCAGACCGCGTTTGCGCGCGGCCGCAAGCAACGGCGTCTCCAGCGGCACATAAACAATGTCGTAAACGGTGGCGTCTTTTTTCATCGGCTTCAGATCAATTTCCAGCGGTGGTTGCCCGGTCATACCGAGCGAAGTTGCGTTCACCAGGAGAGAGGCTTCCCGCAGACGTTTCGGCAACGCCGCCCAATCTGCCGCAATTATTTTCTTTCCGAAATCGGCCGCGAGCGCTTCGGCGCGCGAAAGCGTCCGGTTCACCACAAAAATTTTCTCCAGACCACGCTCGATCAGGGCATAGACAATGGCGCGAGCCGCCCCGCCTGCGCCAAGGACGATGGCGGTTTCGGTACGCTGGTTCCAGTCCGGCGCCGATTCATCGAGATGTGCGAGAAACCCATAAACATCCGTATTCATTCCGTTCAGCACGCCTTCTTCCAGCCAAAGCGTATTCGCGACTTTCAGATAGGCGGCCACCGGATCGGCATTCTTCAGCGAACGGAACGCCGCTTCCTTGTGCGGAACGGTTACATTTGCGCCCACAAAACCGGAGGCGGAGAAATTTTTCAGGAAGGCATCTATCTGGTCGGGCGGGACATCCTGGCGGACATAGTCGCCTTCGATCTTCAGTTCATTGAGCCAGTGCTTGTGAATCAAGGGCGAGCGCGAATGCGCAACCGGATGACCAATCACGCAGGCGCGGCGAAAGCTCACGACACCACCCAGCTTTGCTTGCGGAAAAACGCGAGCAGCGGCGTCAACGGCATTCCCAGAACGGTGAAATGGTCGCCTTCGATTTTTTCAAACAGATGAATGCCAAGCCCTTCGAGCTGATAGGCGCCGACACTTGTTTTCACGCGGTCGCCGGCCTCGTTTAAATAAGCGTCGATAAATATAGGGGTGAGCGTGCGCATGGTCATGCGCGCCGTTTGCACCGTTTCAAAAACAATTTTTCCGTCCTGTGCGACGGCCAGCGCGGAATGAAGTCCGTGGGTGTTTCCAGAAAGTGCCGCGAGCTGCTCGCTTGCGCCCTCCGGAGAGGTTGGTTTCGAGAAACGGCGCTGTCCAAGGGCAAGCGTTTGATCGGCTCCGAGTACGATGCCTTTTCGATTTTTCGCAATCGCCAGTGCTTTTTCACGCGCGAGCAGTTGTGCGACCGCCTCCGGTGAGGCTTCCCCCTGGGACTCTTCCACCGCACGCTCATCGATATTGGCGGGATCGGTCACCACCGGAATGCCGGCGGCTTCCAGCAGGTTGCGCCGAACCTGGCTTTTGGAAGCAAGGATCAGCGGCTCGCCGCGCCAGAGACTCATTGGCCTTTTTCCGCCGCCATGCGGCGCTCTTGCAGCAGCGCGATCACCGCAGCCGCGGTTTCTTCGATGGAACGGCGGGAAACGTCGATGATCGGCCAGTTGTGTTTGGCGCAAAGCTGCTTTGCCAATGCGATTTCTTCGGAAACCGCATGGCGGTCCACATAAGCGGAATCGGGTTGATCCGCGTTCAGACCGAGCAGGCGATTTTGCCGGACCGCCACGATACGCTCCGCGCTTGCGAACAGGCCCACGACCAGAGGCTTCGTCAGGGTTTCAAGTTGCGGCGGAGGAGCAATGCCAGGCACCAGCGGGACATTCGCGGTTCTGATGCCGCGATTGGCGATATAGATGCTAGTCGGAGTTTTCGATGTACGTGAAACACCCACGAGCACGATTTCGGCTTCCTCAAGATTCTCCACATGCTGACCATCGTCATGCATCATGGTGAAATTGAGCGCGTCGATGCGGCGGAAATATTCGGCGTTGAGCGTATGTTGCCCGCCGATACGCGGGGTCGATTCCGCTCCGAGATAGCTCTGAAACAACGACAGCACCGGGCCGAGTACCGAAAGACAGGGAACCCCCGTCTGCTTGCAATGCTCCTCGATTTTTGCCGCAAGTTCGCGGTCCACGAGCGTATAGAGAACAATGCCCGGGTTGCTTTCAATCGAGGCCAGCGCCGGATCAAGCTGTTTCTGGTTTCGGACAAGCGGATAGACATGCTCGATCGGCGAGACGGTCGCATATTGTGCGCAGGCAGCGCGGCCCACCGCGAGTAGTGTTTCGCCGGTGGAATCCGAAACTAGATGAAGATGGAAATAACTGGGTGGCTGGGTTTTTTTCGTCATTGCTTACATATCCACTGGCCTGTGGATTAATCGAGAGAAGGGCATGGGTTCAGGGAGTCCGCAAGCCTGTTGCATGTATGGCCGGCACGCTTGTCCACACATCGCCCCGCACAGGCAACTTTCATATCTCTCTGTGGGAATCGGGGATGCGTTCGGATTGACCTGAATCGCAGCTAAAACAGCCTCAGGAAAAATAAGCGCCAGTGGATGGATTGTGCGCTAAATCTGTCAACGCTTTGAACCCATCTAATAATAACAATAAGAAGAATCTAAATAGGATTCGAATTGAAGAGATCAGCACGGGATGAATCTCAATCATCCCTTCTTTCCGTTCTGAACGGCAACTCAACGCCGATCCCTCCGCTTTGGTTCATGCGGCAGGCGGGAAGATATTTGCCGGAATATCGTGAAGTCAGAGCAAAGGCCGGAGGTTTCGTGGAGCTGTGCCTCAATCCAGCTCTGGCTTCCGAGGTGACGCTGCAACCGGTAAGGCGCTTCGATCTCGATGCGGCGATTATTTTCTCCGATATTCTGATCGTGCCGCATGGTTTGGGCGTGAAACTCTGGTTTGAGGAAGGGGAAGGCCCAAGACTCGAACCCGTGAACGATGAAACGTCATTTCGGAAAATGGATGAGAGTTTGGCGGCAGGGATTGTACAGCCTGTGTATGAAGCACTGGCCAAAGTCCGTGCCTCGCTTCCTCCGGACAAGGCGCTGATTGGGTTTTGCGGAGCACCCTGGACGGTCGCGACCTATCTGGTGGCCGGCCGGGGTTCCGAAGACCAGGCGACGGCAAAGAAACTGGCCCGCGAGAATCCGAAACTCTTTGCAGAAATCATCGACCGGCTGGCGGATGCCACCGTGAAACATCTGGCCGGGCAGCTCAAAGCCGGCGCTGATCTCGTGCAGATTTTCGATACCTGGGCGGGATCGCTGGACAGCGAAGGCTATGAGCAGTGGTGTATGAAACCAACCGCCCGGATCGTTCAGGAATTACGGAAACAAGTTCCCGGCGCGAAAGTGATCGTTTTTCCGAAGAGCGTGACAGCAGAGCGGCGCGAGATGCTCGTCAAAGCCTGTAATGCTGATGGTGTCAGCCTTGATCCAGCCGTTGACCGAAAACTGGCGCGCCAGAATTTATCCCCGCTTTGCACATTACAGGGCAATCTCGCACCAGAGACGCTCTTGGAAGGCGGCGCGAAGATGGATCGTGAGATCGACGGGATCATGCAGGACTTCCGGGGCATCCGGCATATTTTCAATCTCGGCCATGGAATCCTGAAGGAAACCCCGATCAGTCACGTCGAACAGATGATCGCGCGGGTGCGGAGAGCCTGATGTACGAATGGATCAAGGCGCTGCATGTGATTGCCGTGATCTCCTGGATGGCAGCGATGCTCTATCTGCCGCGGCTGATGGTTTATCACTGTGACGCCGAGAAAGGCTCCAAGCAGTCCGAGACGTTCAAGGTGATGGAACGTCGGCTGCTGAAGCTGATTGCTAACCCGGCCATGATCGTCGCCTGGTTGAGCGGTCTCTATCTCGTTTATGCAGGCGCGCATCACAAATCAGGCTGGTTCATCGCGAAACTCGTCCTGGTGCTCGCGATGTCCGCGGCGCATGGGCTGTTTGCGAGATGGGTCAAGGACTTCGCAGCGGACCGGAACATGCATTCCCCCCGCTTCTACCGAATCGCCAACGAAGTCCCGACGATTTTACTGATCGGCATCGTCGTGTTCGTCATCGTTAAGCCGTTTTAAGCGGCTAGTTTCCGGGCTTGCGTCCGACTCCGCCCTTGCCTATGTTCACCTTCCTTCCCTAACGCAGGCGCACGCGCTCCAAGAAATCCGGTCATCTTTGACTGGTGCGCCGGATCTGGGTTCCCAACCCCGCGTCTTTCAGCCTGCGCTCCCATTCTCTTTTTTCCGGACGAATTTTGATTCGTCCGTCGAGGTGAAATCCCCATGCGGGAAATCAAATTACAAGACTTGAAGGTCAAGACGCCCGTCGAGCTGCTCGCGGTCGCCGAAGAAAACCTGGTCGAGAACGCTTCGACCATGCGCAAACAGGAACTGATGTTTGCGATCCTGAAACAATACGCGGCCAAGGAAATCGACATCATCGGCGAAGGTGTCGTTGAAGTCCTGTCGGACGGCTTCGGCTTCCTGCGCTCGCCCGACGCCAACTATCTCGCGGGCCCGGACGA
>CAZUJE010000068.1:5062-15033 GCA_964620215.1 uncultured Hyphomicrobiales bacterium | reverse complement strand
TGATGCAGGGCGCGTTCTTCTTCGCCTGCTCGAACATGTCGCGCACGCGCGAGGCACCGACGCCGACGAACATTTCGACGAAGTCAGAACCGGAGATCGTGAAGAACGGCACATTGGCTTCGCCCGCGACGGCGCGCGCGATCAAGGTCTTGCCGGTGCCGGGAGGGCCGACGAGCAACACGCCGCGCGGAATCTTGCCGCCGAGGCGCTGGAATTTTTGCGGATCGCGGAGAAACTCCACGATCTCTTCAAGGTCGTATTTGGCTTCGTCCACGCCGGCGACGTCTTCAAAGGTGACGCGGCCATGTGCTTCCGTCAGCAGCTTCGCACGCGACTTGCCGAAGCCCATCGCCTTGCCGCCCGCACCCTGCATCTGGCGCGACAGGAAAATCCACACGCCGATCAGCGCGATGAAGGGCAGCCAGGAGACGAGCAGCGACACGAACCACGGCACGTTGTCGGACGGCGGACGCGCGACGATGGAAACATTCTTGCCGTAGAGGCGCTGGATCAGGCTTGGATCGTTCGGCGCATAGGTCTGGAACTGGCGGCCATCGGAGAAGGTGCCGGTCAGTTCATGGCCTTGAATAACCACTTCACGCACCTTGCCGTTATCGACCTCGGCGAGGAGCTGCGAGAAGCTGATGTCGTTGGTGACCGGGCGCGAGCCGGGGTTCTGGAACAGCGAGAACAACGCAAGCAGCAACAGGACAATAATCACCCAGAGGGCGAAGTTGCGTAGGTTCGAGTTCATCGCTGACCCTTTAATCGGGGAAGTTGCCCGCCCCGCATGTGAAAACCGGACTGAAGCCTCATCCGGTCATGTACCAGACTAGCGTTAAAATAGGGCGCATGGGTGTCATTGCCAAGGGAAGCACCCGGAAGAACAGCCGGAATCGGCCTTTTGACAGGAGTCTGGTTACTCTTTGGGCATGCGGCTGGAACGGGTGGGCGCGCGCTCGATAAGAAGGCGGCCCTGGTCGAGACCTAATGCCGCGCCGGCCAGGGTCCGTTTCAGCGAAGTGGCGGCTTCATGCGCTTCCTTCAGCGCGGAATGCAGCGATTCCAGCTTGGCGAGTTCGACCGGGCCTTCGTCGCCCAGCCGCGAGATAAACCGGCCAAGCAGGCGCAAGGAGATTTCGTCGGGAAAGCGGAACAGCACGGCGGTCTCAATCTCCGTCCTGTCACCGCGATCGATCACAATTCGCTGAGCATCGTCCACCGCCGCTTCGATGGCGGCATCGGCGCGTGCAAGCCTTTGCGACACGCCGGCGAGGCGGGTTGAATCGATGCCTTCCTGCGCCAGCGACTGCGACAGCTCGCGCAATCTTACCCGCGTGAATCGCGGGTCTTTGTTGGATTTGTCCTCGGCGTAGCCGATCCCCGCCGCTTGCAGCGTTGCGATCAGGCGGGTCTTCGGCACATCGAGCAAGGGACGCAGCAAAATGATTCCATCGCGTTTGGAGCGCGCACGGATACCCGCGAGTCCCGACAGACCGGAGCCCCGCGCGAGCCGCATCAGAAAAGTCTCGCCCTGATCGTCGCGCGTGTGGGCGGTGACGATGGCTTCGGCTTTTTCCTGTTTGGCGAGATCGATGAGCAACGCATAGCGCGCTTCCCGCGCCGCTTCCTGGATTCCCGCGGAAGGCTTTTCTCCGCGCCAGTCCAATGAGTGATGTGGAACGCCGAGCTTTGAGGAGAAGGCCGCAACAAGTGCCGCTTCCCCTTTCGCTTCCGGGCGCAGGCCGTGATCGACGGTGGCGGCAACCAGTTCTGGACCGCCGTTCAATTCACGCCAGCGATGCAAGAGATAAAGCAGCGCCATCGAATCCGGCCCGCCGGAAACGGCGATCAGAATTTTTTTGAATGCCGTAAAATTGGAAAAGAGAGAAGCCAGTTCGAAATCGGCGACCGGGACGCCGTCGCAATCAGCAGCGAGCACGCTTCTGTTCCTGCTCGACCGCCTTCTTCACGTTGGCCGATGCCTTCGGATATTTGGTGATGACGGCGCCAAGCGATGCGCAGGCCGCTTCCTTCTTGCCGAGGGCTGCCAGCGACTGGCCGAGGCGCAGCAACCCGTCCGGCGCCTTCGTGCTGTCTGGATACTTGTTGTAGTTCTCGAGGAAAGTTTCCGCGGAGTCGTTATAGAGTTTTCGCTGATACTGACTTTCGCCGAGCCAGTAATAGGCATCCGGCACCATGCGGTCATCCGGATGATTGGCGAGAAAAGTCCGGAACGACTCATCCGCAAGCTCGTAATCCCGCCTTTGCATCGCGCCGACCGCAAGATCGAATTCGTCCTTGGCGCTGCCGGAAGGTGCCAGCACCGCCTGCCGGCCGACCGGGCCTTGCGGGGGAATCCCGCGCGGTCCCTGTTGTGGCGGGCCGGATTGAATATCGCTGCCGCGGGTATTTCCGAGATCCATCGGCGCTCCCGGCGGACGGCGGACGGGCGGTTCGTTGCCTGGAGACATGATGACCGGACCCGGCCCGTCATTGCGGCCACCGGGCAATGAGCCGAGCGGACGCGGCGCGCCCGGCGCATTCGGCGAAGCATTCGGATCGAACACATCGCGGCGGCCACGCTGCGGCGGGAGATCATCGTCAAGCGGCGGAAGAGCCTGCGGCGCGGAAGCGACCGGCGGCAAAGGCCGCTGCTGTGCGACAGGCGGCGCTAGCGGTGGCAAACCGCCCTGCTGGGGCGGGCCACCCTGCTGTCCGCGCGGAGCGCCTGCGGGCGGGCGGTTGCCCGGATTCATTTCCTGCAAACGAAATTCGGTGTCCTGCAACGCGCGCTTCAACTGCTGCTCGAGCTGCTGGTTCTTGTACTGCAATTCCTCGATTTGCCCGGTCATCGAACGCAACTGGGCTTCGAGCCTCCCGATCCGAGTGGAGACATCGTCGCCTCCGCCTCCGGGCTGACCGAAGAGTTGCGCGTGCGCCGGCGGCGCCGCGGCAAAAAACACAAGCGCGGCCAGAACAGCGAACAAGGACTTCGATGATGCGAGTTTCATCATTTCAATCGGAAAATATCTGAGCGCAGTTTAGCGCGTCCGGACATATTCAGATAGCGGGTTGAGTACGTCCAAAATGGGGCCGCCGAATGATACCCGGCGGCCTCCGGGATCAGCCCTGCGCGCCGCCGCTTAGGATCGTCACCGAGCGGCGATTCTGCGACCAGCAGGAAATATCGTTACACACCGCGACCGGACGCTCCTTGCCGTAGGAGATCGTGCGCATACGCGAGGCTTCGATGCCGCGGGCGATAAGATAGTCGCGCACGGTCTGCGCGCGGCGGGCACCCAGCGCGATATTGTATTCGCGCGTGCCGCGTTCGTCGGCATGGCCTTCGACAGTAAACGCATAACGGTTGTAATTGCCCAGCCACTGCGCCTGCTTGTCGAGCGTGGCGCGGGCCTGCGGCGTAAGCTCGGACGAGTCGGTCTCGAAGAAGACGCGGTCGCCGACATTGACAACGAAATCCTGCGCACTGCCCGGAGTCGCGGCTGCATTCGCGCCTGCCTGATCGGTAGCGTTCTGCTGAGCGCAGGCGCCGGCCATCAGGACCGCGCCAAGCAAAGCGATAATACGCATGCCGTTCATGAGCTGCTTCACCTGAATCATATTCGAAGCTCCCTTCACCCCCCGGCGAACCTTCATGTAACAGCCGGTTGGTTAAGCGAATATTCCGTCAACCTTGACGAAGCCTTTGCAAAGTCCCGCCAAGTCAATGTTTTGATACGCCCGGCCCTGTTTCCGGCCAGTGTGGTTACTAAAGAATGAACGCGAAGGTGGGTTCCCTCTGCGGCCATATCATGGCGCGGGAACTTTCATCCACGCTATTGCGGATCAGGTCAGCAGCGGCGACCAGGCGGGATCGGACGCATAATTCGGAGTCGGGACGCGCTGCTCGTTGTAGCCGGTGAGGTCCACCGTGAAGAGCTGCGGCCCCGCGGCACCACCCGGATCGCGGAAAAACATCAGGACCCGGCCGTTCGGCGCCCAGGTCGGCCCCTCATTGTGGAACCCTTCCGTGAGAATGCGCTCGCCGGAACCGTCCGTCCGCATCACGCCGATGGAGAAACTGCCGCCGCCTTGCTTGGTGAAAGCGATGATGTCGCCGCGCGGCGACCAAACCGGCGTCGAATAGCTGCCGCTGCCGGGCGGCGAAATACGCCGTGCGCCGCCGCCATCGGCATTCATCACATAAATCTGCTGCGAACCTCCGCGATCGGATTCGAATGCGATCTGGCGGCCGTCGGGCGAAAAGGATGGCGCGGTGCTGATGGCCGAAGCATCGGTGAGGCGCGTGGTCCTGCGCGACCGCAAATCCATCACGAAAATATTCGAGGCCGCACCCTGTTGCAGGCTCATCACGATGCGCTGGCCGTCCGGCGAGAACCGCGGTGAGAAACTCATGCCGGGAAAATCGCCGATGGTTTCGCGCTGGTTGGGATTGTCGATGTTAAGCAGCACGACGCGCGGATTGTCCCGCCCGTAATGCATATAGGCGACTTCCTGATTGGTCGGGCTGAAACGCGGCGTCAGCACAAGATCGTCGCCGCGCGTGAGATAGCGGATATTCGCGCCATCCTGATCCATCATCGCGAGCCGCTTGATGCGTTTGTCCTTCGGCCCGGACTCGTCGATGAACACGATGCGCGTGTTGAAATAACCCTTCTCGCCGGTGAGGCGCTCATAGATCACGTCCGCGATCATGTGCGCGACACGCCGCCAGGCTTCCGGCTGCGCGACATATTGCGAGCCGTGAATCGGCTGGCCGCCGGCGAACACATCCCACAAGCGGAATTCGGTTCTGAAACGTCCGTCCGGCTGCCGCGCCACGCGGCCGGTCACAAGTCCCTGCGCATTGATGACGCGCCAGTCCTGAAAACGCGGGCTCGCATCGAAATTCTGAATTCGCTCGATGAACGCGCCCGGATCAATCGGCGCGAACAGGCCCGAGCGGCGCAGATCGTTGGCGATGACCCCCGAAATATTGCGGCCCAGTTCGCCGTCTCCGACCATGTCGGGGATCGCGATCGGCACAGGCTGGATGGTGCCCTGCGTGATGTCGAGCTTGAGTACCGCCTGCGCGGGTACCGCGCGGCCGATAATGGCGGCGGCGCTTATGCCAGCCGCGCCCTGCAACAGACGGCGGCGCGAGAAGGGTTCACGCGCAAACGCATCGGGAAGAATGATTTTTTTCATCTGAAGATCTCGAAAATCTGAAAGGTTTAACCGCCCCGGAACATATCGCGCGGATCGAAGGTCACTTCCACGTCCTTCCAAACCTCATATTTCGCGGCAGGTAAAGTATAGGGAGCGCAGCGGCGCACCGCCCGCATGGCGCTTTCCGCCGCCACCTGGAAATAAGGGCTGCTGCCGCGGTTCAGCAAGGTCGGCTCGGTGGAAAGCGTGCCGTCCGTGCGGAATTGAATGCGCAGGCGCACCACAAGTTCCTGGGCATTTTCAGCGCCGAGCGGCGGATTCCAGCAGGCCTGAATTTGCGCGCGCAGCGCGTCGATCTCGCTCTGGGTCAGCCTGGGGGCGTTGCCGCTGCTCACGCCAAACGATGGAGATTTCGACGCCTGCTCGGCGGAGGAATGCTGCCGCTGCGGCTCTCTTTTATCCAGGAGAGCCGCGATCTGATCCGGATTGAAATTGCGCTGCTTCACCGGGGGCGCCTTCTGCTTTTCGGCCAGCTTCGGCTGCTCTTTTTTCGGTGTCGGCTTTTCCTGCTTCTTCGCCTGTTCCGTGGCGTCGTCCTTCACGATCAGATCCTTGATCGGATCGGACTTCGGCTCGTCCTTCTTGGCTTCTTTCTTCGGCTCTTCGGACGGGGGCGGCGGCGCAGTCGCCTTGATCTCGGGTTTTTTCTCGACCTTCTTTTCAACTTCCGGCGCCTGCTTCGGCTGCTCGATTTTTTCCGCCGGCTTCATTTCTTCCAGCTTCGGCGCATCCCGCTTGCCTTGCCGCGTGCGCGTGAGCTCGTCGAGCGGCACGAGATCGATCGGCATCGCTTCGGTCAGCGGCGCTTCGAGCGGGCTCGGGGCAAAGGTCAGCAGTCCCCAGCCGAGAATGACGGCGTGGGCAACACTGGAGACCGCCATCCCCGTGCGCACGTTAGCTGCCTTGTTCGACTTCGGTGACAAGAGCGACCCGCCTGTAGCCGGCCGCCGACAGGCGGCCCATGACGCGCATCACTGTGCCGTAATCGACCTTCTTGTCGCCGCGCACATAGATGCGTTCCTCGAATCCGTTCTTGGCGATGGCCTTCAGCTTCGGAACCAGTTCGTCCATCTTGATCTCGGTGTTCTGCAAAAACACCTGGCCCTTGTCGTTCACCGACAGGGTCAGCGGCTCCTTCGGCTGCTCCATCGACTTGGCCTGGCTTTCCGGCAGGTCGATCGGCACGCCGACCGTGAGCAAGGGGGCCGCCACCATGAAAATGATAAGCAGCACCAGCATCACGTCCACCATCGGCGTGACGTTGATCTCGCTCATGACGGCCGCGCGCTGTCTCCGGCCGCGGCGTCCGTTTATCGGGGAAGAAGCCCCCATCTATTCCTCACATCTTCTCATCGACTTGCCGCGACAGGATCGCGGAGAATTCGTCGGCGAACCCTTCCATGCGGGCGGCCTGGCGGTTCACGTCGGAAATGAACTTATTGTAGAAAATCGTCGCCGGTATGGCGGCCACAAGCCCGATAGCAGTGGCAAAAAGCGCTTCCGCGATGCCGGGAGCCACGACGGCAAGGCTGGTGTTTTTGGACGCGGCAATCGACTGGAAGCTGGTCATGATGCCCCAGACCGTGCCGAACAGGCCGATGAAGGGGCCAGCCGAGCCTACCGTCGCCAGCACCAGCAGCCGGCGCTCCAGCCGCTCCACTTCGCGGGCGATGGTCACGTCCATCACCTTGTCGATGCGCTGGGTAAGGCCCTGCAAGGAGCGCGCACCGCTCTCATAGGTGCGCTTCCACTCGCGCATCGCCGCGACAAACAGCGCCGCCATCGAATTGTTCGGGCGCGCGGACAGATTGCGATAAAGCTCTTCGAGGCTCTGGCCCGACCAGAACACCTGTTCGAACTTGTCCATCTGCCGCTTGGTGCGGGCAAACAGAATGGTCTTGTCGATCACGATGGCCCACACCCAGATGGATGCGGTCATCAGGCCGATCATCACCGCCTTCACGACAAAATGGGACTGCCAGAACAGTCCCCAGAGAGAAATATCCAGTGCGGGCGACGACAAGGCACCCTGTGCGACTTCGGCGGGATTCATCCGGCATTACCTCGGCTGGCCATCAAACGGCGATTGCGATTCACAATTAGGGAGCGGGAGGCAAATGGCTGGCCTTCAGCTAGCTTGGCGTGTTGCCGATCACCGGCCCGGCTCAAATCGGGACTGAATCTGTCCAAACTTGGGCTGGACTACCGCTCCGTGACCGAGCAAGCGCCCCTCGTCCTTAACGATTGGTTAGCACGAAGGATCAAATGGCCGCGACTCAAGTTTCGCCCATGGCTTTGCGAAGACCTGCGGGAATGCGCTGCGGTTTCCCGCCGCAGACAAAGGCGATACGGACTTCCGCGTCCACCAGCACCTCATCCCCGCGCATGACGGTCTGCTTCAGGAGGATGGAAGCCCCACCGATTTCACCCGGCTTTGTAACCACTTCAATGACTTCGTCGATGCGGGCGGGCTTAAAGAAATCGAGCTTCATGGACCTGACGACAAAGGCGAAACCGGGAGACTCCTCGGCGGTCTGCTCAAACAACATGCCCTGCTGGATGCCGAGCAGCCGGATGAAATCCGAGCGCCCGCGTTCCATGAAACGCAGATAGCTCGCGTGATAAACGACGCCGGAGAAATCAGTGTCCTCATAATAGATGCGGATCGGCAGCCGGTGAGCGCCTTCCACGATCTGACCCGACAGATGAACCCAGCCTTCTTCAGACGCCCTCAATCGTCCTGCTCCTGGTCGAACAGCGGCATCTGGTTAGCATCGCGCCTGGGCTCGGCAATGCCAAGATGTTTGAATGCATGGGAAGTGAGCATACGCCCGCGCGGGGTTCGTTGGAGAAAACCCTGCTGCACGAGGAAAGGCTCGATGATTTCCTCGATGGCATCGCGCGGCTCGGACAGCGCGGCGGCGATTGTTTCAACCCCCACTGGGCCGCCTGCGTAATTTTTGGCGATCACCGTCAGATAACGGCGGTCCATCGCGTCGAGGCCGCCGGCATCGACTTCAAGCTGGAGCAATGCGCGGTCGGCAATCTTGTCATCAATGGTTTTCTTGCCATCGACCGAAGCAAAATCGCGCACGCGGCGAAGCAGGCGACCCGCAACGCGCGGCGTCCCGCGCGCGCGGCGGGCGATTTCCTTCGCGCCATCCGCACCGATCCCGATGCCGAGCACGCGCGCGGCGCGGGTGACAATCGTGGTCAGTTCTTCCGGCGAATAAAAACCGAGACGAATGGGAATGCCGAAGCGTTCACGCAACGGCGTGGTGAGTAAACCCGAGCGCGTGGTCGCGCCGACGAGCGTAAAACGCGAAAGATCGATCTTCACCGAGCGCGCCGCTGGGCCTTCGCCGATGATGAGGTCGAGCTGGTAGTCCTCCATCGCCGGATACAGAATTTCCTCGATGGCCGGATTCAGCCGGTGGATTTCATCGATGAACAAAACATCGCGGTCTTCGAGGTTTGTGAGCAATGCCGCGAGATCGCCTGCCTTCGCGATCACCGGCCCGGAGGTGGCGCGGAAATTGACGCCGAGTTCGCGCGCCACGATCTGCGCGAGCGTGGTCTTGCCGAGGCCCGGAGGCCCGACCAGCAAAACGTGATCGAGCGCCTCTTTACGCCCCCGCGCCGCGTCGATGAAAACTTTCAGGTTCGCGCAGGCTTGCGGCTGCCCGATAAATTCGGACAGATTTTGCGGGCGCAGATGGCTGTCCGCCGCGTCTTCCTCGCGTGTCTCAGGCGATATGAGACGCGGGTTTGCCATCAGCCTTTATTCGCTCCGCCCTGCTCGAACATGCCGAGCATGTTCGCGGTGCTTGCGCAGACCACGCCGCCCGCCGCCATCACGATCGGCAGCGCCGATGTCAGTCCGGAAAACCAGCCCATCATGCCGAGACCGATCACGCCAGTGGTGACAGCCGATGCAAGCATGGCGATGCCCATGTTCACACCGGATGGCAGCATCATAATGATCAGCACCGCTGCCGAAGCGAAGGCAAGCGCGATGATCAGCGCGAGCATCATGAATGCATTGGAGTCGCCTGCGTTCTGGTCGAAGCCGGGAATGAGGAACGCCCCCTCAAGCGCCGCCCGATAGCCGAACAGCGAGAACACCGTTCCCATCACGACATAAATAACAATAATCGAAGCTGCCAAAATCATCTTGCAAGTTCCTTCAATCCAAACCGAATGAGAATCTCCGCCGTCGCGCCCTCTCCGGCTTGCCGCACGGCGGCGGCAATCGCGGTGCTCGCCTGAATCTCACCATAACCGAGATGCACCAGCGCGGACACCGCATCGGAAACCGGCTGCGGCGCGCGCCGGTCGCCGAGTTCACCCTGCAATTTCACCACCGCCGGATCAACGCTCGCGAAGGCGGGCGCCTTGTCCTTCAATTCCACGACAATTCTTTGCGCGAGTTTCGGCCCGACGCCCGGCGTGCGCGCGACCGCGGCCTTGTCCTGCAATGCGATGGCATTGGCGAGTTCAGGCACTTTCAAAGTCGAGAGCACCGCGAGCGCAACCTTCGCGCCGACGCTCTGCACGCCGGTCAGCAACTTGAACCATTCGCGTTCAAGCTCGGTTGCGAAGCCGAACAAACGGATTTGATCCTCGCGCACCCAGGTCTCGATCGAAAGCGTCGCGGCTTCGCCAGTTCCGGGAAGCGCCTGCAACGTCCGCACAGAGCAGTGCACGAGATAACCGACACCATGCACGTCGAGGATCAC
>CAZUJE010000068.1:0-4962 GCA_964620215.1 uncultured Hyphomicrobiales bacterium | reverse complement strand
TTGGCGAGTTCGGCCTTGTCGTCGGTTTCCACCGACCCGCAACCGAGGAATGTCAGCGAATTGCCGGCGCTCTCGATCACCCCCCAGCCGGTGCGGCGGAGGCCGGGGTCGATTCCAAGGATGCGAATCGGTCTGTTCATGACGGCAAAATGGATACCGCCGTCAGGCGCGGCTGCCTATCGCTTTGGCCGAGGAACTCCCGAAGTTTTGGGCCGGCGTGCAAACAAACTTCATCCGCGGCTGAAAACCCCGCTTGCCAGGGCGACCCCTGCGCTCGTCACAATCAAACCCGCGACCGTAAAAAGCGTGGGTATTTCTCCAAGCGCAGGCATGGCAAGCAGTGCGGCGAGCGCCGGCGCCAGTGCTGCGAAGGCGGCGGCCTTGCCCGCTCCGAGCTTTTCCACCGCTATCCCGTAACAGGTCAGCGCGACCACGCCGGTCACGACGCCTTGCACGAATGCCTGCAAGAGAACTTCGAGCCCATGGCCATTGCGGACGGCATCGATCAGTCCGGAAGTCCCGAACGGCAACAGGATGAGCGTCGACCAGAACGCAATCAGCGCCGCCGCCTCAAGGGCGCCGATCCGGCTGCGGCGGAAAGCGATCGTGTAGACCGCCCATAGAAGCGCGCCCAGCACCACCAGCGCATGACCGCGCCAGGCGCCGGAATCAAGATGCAGTAAATCGCCACTGGCAATAGCGAGATCGCCCATTACGATCAGCAGATATCCGGCCCAGCGCAGACCGGTGATCCGGTCCCGATCCAGCGCCACGGCGAGCAGCGCGGTGAAAAGCGGCATCGTGCCGGGCAACAGTGGTGCGATATCCGCCGCCGGCGCAAATTGCATTCCAGTCGCGACGACGAGAAAGAACGGCGCGCCCGCCCCGAGCACGCAAAGTGCGAGCAAACCGATTGTCTTCGATTCTCGCGGCAACACGCCGCTTCGCCATAGCACCGGGGACAGAATGATCGCAGCGACGCCAAAGCGAAGAAGCCCTAACGATTGCGGCGATAGGGAACCGATCACAGCGTGACGTGTTGCGACGATCCAGCCGGCCCAGATCGTCACCGTCAGCAGTGCCGCGCTTACGCCGATCCAGAAGGTTCGGCGCGCGGGAGTCATGCACTCAGCTTCGCCATCAGCGCGTCGGAAATCTCGAAGTTGGAATAGACGTTCTGCACGTCGTCATTGTCCTCGAGCGTCTCGATCAGCCGCAGAAGCTTCTCGCCGTTATCGTCATCGACCGGCACCGTGTTCTGCGGCCGCCAGACCAGACCCGCCTTGCGCGGCTCGCCGAATCTGGCTTCGAGCGCCTTGGAGACCTCGGCGAAACTTTCCGGGGTCGTGATGATGTCGTGACCGGCCGGCGTGGAAGAAACGTCGTCAGCCCCCGCTTCGATGGCAGCTTCCAGCATCGCATCGGCGCTCGCTTTGGCGGCGTCGTAGTGCACAAGGCCGATCTTGCTGAACATGAAGGACACCGCGCCCGTCTCCGCGAGCGCGCCGCCGCTCTTGGTGAAATAGGAACGGACTTCGGAAGCGGTTCTGTTCCGGTTGTCGGTCAGCGCCTCGACGATGATGGCGACGCCGCCGGGACCGTAGCCCTCGTAACGGATCTCATCGTAGTTCTCCATGTCGCCGCCTTGCGATTTTTTGATCGCGCGCTCGATATTGTCCTTCGGCATGTTTTCCGCCCGTGCCGCAAGCACGGCCGCGCGCAGGCGCGGATTCATGGCGGGATCGGGCATGCCAAGTTTCGCGGCGACGGTGATTTCGCGGCCAAGCTTGGAAAACAGCTTGGCGCGGGCCGCGTCGGCGCGGCCCTTCTTGTGCATGATGTTCTTGAATTGTGAGTGGCCGGCCATTGGAATTCCCGCGCGATCTGCTCGCGCGGGTTATACGGCGGCGATTCCGGGAAATAAAGTGCGCGCCTATTCCCAGAAGCTGGGCCGCGCTTCTTCGAGCACGCCGCCAAGACGCACGGCGGCAACGCGCGTGGCGAGCCCTGTCTTATCATCCAGTTCGACCGCGATCCCGGACATGGTGGCCGGGCCGCTCGACGCCTCGAAGCGCGCGGAAGTAAGCTTGGTCGTGAAGCGGCGGATCGGCTCGTCCTTGGTCATGCCGATGACGCTGTCATAATCGCCGCACATGCCGATGTCAGACATGAACGCGGTGCCGCCCGACAGCACGCGATGATCCGAAGTCGGAGCATGGGTATGCGTGCCGACGACAAGGCTCACGCGTCCGTCGAGATAATGCCCGATGGATTGTTTCTCGCTGGTGGTCTCGGCGTGCATATCGACAAGGATCGCATCGCAGCCAGTACCGAGCGGACAGGCTTCGATTTCCCGGTCCACCGCCGCGAACGGATCGTCCATCGCGTCCATGAAAACACGGCCCATCAAATTAATGGCGAGAATTTTCTTCCCATTCTTCGCCTCAATGATCTTTGCACCCTTGCCGGGGCAACCCGCTGGATAATTCAGCGGACGGATGAGCGCGGACACCCGCTCGATGAAAACAAGCGCCTCGCGCTGGTCCCACGAATGATTGCCGAGGGTGATGACATCCGCGCCCGCGTCGATCAGTTCGTTATAGATTTCCTCAGTGATGCCGAATCCGCCGGCGGCGTTCTCGCCATTGATGGCTACGAAATCGAGTTTCCAGTCGCGCCGCAAGTTGGGAAGACGGTCGACGATGATCTTTCGTCCCGAACGCCCGACCACATCGCCCAGAAACAGCAAACGCATCAACTACGCTCCGCGAAGATCAATTATTTCGCGCTCCGTTAGCACAAGATCGAGGCGCTCGTCGCGCTCCGTGACGGGGACTTCGTTGAACTGCTGAATGGAATAGGCAAGGCCGATCACAATCACGGGCTTTTTCGCGCGCGCCGCCTTGATCGTCATGTCGTAATAGCCCGCGCCATAACCGAGCCTATTTCCCTTCCGGTCGAAAGCGGCGAGGGGCGCCAGCACGATGTCCGGCACCACTTCCGGCGCGGACGATTGCGGCTCGCGGATTCCCCACTGGCCTTTTTCAAAGAGATCACCGACGGCCCACGCACGCATGCTGAGTGGCTTTCCTCGCCCGGCAATTCTCGGAAGTGCCAGCGAAGCGCCGGCATCGGCCAAACGATTCATCAAAGGCAGAGGATTGATTTCAGTTTTGATCGGCATGAAGCCGGAAACGATCTTGCCCTTCACATCGAAGGGAATGCCACGCTCCGCGATAGTTTCAGCAGCGGCGGCGCGCACTTCGGGCGGCAGCGCGTCGCGTTGTGCGAGCGTTGCCTCACGTAATTTCGTTTTATTCTCTGCAATCGTATCGGATGAAATCATATGAAAGCGCGAAGCCACGATTGGCCGTTAGAGACAACGATCCCGGGAAACCTACGAAGTAGGTGGGTGCCATATGCTCAAGCCCAGGGGCAAGAACAGGGACAGCTCCCGTTGAGATCGATAAGGCCCCGAGAATTAGGTCTCCTGACGAACCGCGCAGCCTCGCCCGCTCAATCTAGGCTCGCATTGTGGCGCGCGCCAGCCCCGATTAGCCGATGGCAACGCCAGAGCCGCCGCGGCCATTGAGGCCATGGGCGATGCGCTCGATGCGGTCGGCGGCGCTCTCGATCACATCCGCAAGCGCGCGCTCATTCGCGTCGATACGCTCCACGGCAGCCTGCCGCGCGTCATTCAACCCTTCGATTTCCTGCTCGGCGGCGCGCAGGCGGCGGCGGACTTCCGAGACTTCGTCGGCAACCATTAATGCAGCCATCACCGTGAGCCGCGTGTCGCCGATCTCGCCGAAGGAGTCGCGCAGGCGCGCGATGCGCGCATCGAGTTCCTTGGAGAGACGAACGAGATGATCCTCCTGACCCTCGTCGCAGGCCATCCGGTAAACGCGGCCATTAATGGTGACGCTGACCTCGGACATCGCGGGTTTCCTTACCTGTCGTTCGTCGCAAGCACGGTCTTGATGGTTTCCATCGCCCGCTCCAGCCGCTTGCCGACTTCCTGATTGACGGATTCCAGATCGACGGAGTGCGCGCGTGCCCGGTCCAGCTCATCGGCGAGCTTGGAACGGTCGCTGCCGAAGGCCTGCAACTGGGCCTCGAGCGCGTCCCGATGACGGTCCTCATCTCGGCGGCGGTTGACCGCGGCTTCAAGCGTGTCGATCGCGGCGTTCAGCCGCCGTCTCGCCCGCTCGAGCGGCGATTCGTCCCCCTGTCGCATGGCGAATCCTGAGAGCGTTGATCCGCCGCAGTAAAGCGGTGGGTGGATAGTGCAGTCAATGCGCCTTCGCACATTGACTCGGGGGTCTCGGGTGTTATCTGTGCGCCGTCTTCACTTAGGCCTTGGGCGCGCGGAGACAGCGGCGCGACTCATGTTACTGACCGGAACTGTCAGCCCTTCGCCAGCACGAGATTTGAAGCATGGGCCGCGAAGTTCACGACCGTATGGCCAATGCCATCCGTGCTCTTGCCATGGACGCGGTGGAAACCGCGAAGTCCGGGCACCCCGGCCTGCCGATGGGCGCGGCCGACATCGCCACGGTCTTGTTCACAAGATTTTTGAAATTCGACGCCTCGCAGCCGAACTGGCCGGACCGCGACCGTTTCGTGCTGTCCGCCGGACACGGCTCGATGCTGCTCTATTCGCTGCTGCATCTCCTCGGTTACGAGGACATGACCATCGACGAGATCAAGAGGTTCCGGCAGCTCGGCTCCAAGACCGCCGGGCACCCTGAGTTCGGCCACGCCTCCGGCATTGAGACGACCACCGGCCCGCTCGGGCAGGGCATCGCCAATGCGGTGGGCATGGCGCTCGCCGAACGCATCATGGCCGCGAATTTCAGCGACGACATTGTCAGTCATTATACATACACGCTCGTTTCCGACGGCGACCTGATGGAAGGCATTTCCCAGGAAGCGATTGCGCTCGCGGGACACCTGAAGCTC
>CAZUJE010000067.1:0-15082 GCA_964620215.1 uncultured Hyphomicrobiales bacterium | reverse complement strand
TGGAGCGAGTCCAACGCTCCGTGTTCCCGAACCGGGATCGGCGGCATGGCCGGCTGACAGATGCTCGACCTCGAAGCGGAAGGGCGTTTTGCCGATGGCTGCAAACCGCTGAAATTGTCCGTTGCCGAGATCGAAAAATTGCAAGGCATGAAGACTGGCGCGCTGCTCGCCGCTGCCTGTGAGGCCGGAGCGATCCTTGGAAACGCAAAAGAAGACGAGCGCCAGGCGCTTGCTGCTTACGCCCGCGCACTGGGTCTCGCATTCCAGATCGCTGACGACCTGCTCGATGCCGAAGGCGATGGCGTCAGTCTCGGAAAGGCCGCCGGAAAAGATGCGAAGGTCGGCAAGGCAACGCTAGTCTCATTGCTCGGTGCGGATACCGCACGTAAACGGCTCAACGATCTCATTGCGCAAGCAATTGCCTCGCTCGCCCCATTCGGCGACCGGGGGAAAATCCTCGCCGAATGCGCGCGCTTTATTAGCGCCAGGAAGAATTGAAAATTATTCGGCGGCAGGCCGCTTCGCGATGCCCCAGCGGCGGGCCACGTAATCCTCGACCATCTGCTTGAATTCGATGGTCAGTCCTTCGCCGCGCAGCGTTGCTGCCTTCTTGCCATCGATGAACACCGGCGCGGTCGGCTGCTCCCCGGTGCCCGGCAGAGAAATTCCGATGTCCGCATGTTTTGACTCGCCCGGACCATTCACGATGCAGCCCATCACCGCCACCGTAAGCCCTTCAACACCGGGATAGACTTTTTTCCATTCCGGCATCCGCTCGCGGATAAAACTCTGAACTTCCTGAGCCAGTTCCTGAAAAGTCGTTGAAGTCGTCCGCCCGCAGCCGGGACATGCCGCGACGAGCGGCACGAAAGTCCGCAGCCCCATTGTTTGCAGAAGCTCCTGCGCCACCTGCACTTCTTTTGTGCGGTCGCCACCCGGCTCCGGCGTCAGCGAAATGCGGATTGTGTCGCCAATTCCTTGCTGGAGAAGCAAGGCCATCGCGGCGCTCGAAGCGACAATACCTTTTGAGCCCATGCCGGCTTCGGTCAAACCCAGATGCAGCGCATAATCGGAGCGCCGCGCCAGTTCCGCATACACGGCGACAAGATCCTGCACGGCGGAAACTTTCGCTGAAAGAATAATGCGGTCGCGGCCAAGACCGATTTCTTCCGCGCGCGACGCGGACAGAAGTGCCGATTGCACCATTGCCTCGCGCGTGACTTCGCGCGCAGTCAACGGCGCGCGAGATTTCGCGTTCTGATCCATCAGCGCGGTCAGCAATTCCTGATCGAGCGAGCCCCAGTTTGCGCCGATGCGAATTGGCTTCTTGTATTTTAGAGCCAGTTCGATGATCGCGGAAAACTGCCTGTCCTTCTTTTCCTTGAAGCCGACATTGCCGGGATTGATCCGGTATTTGTCGAGCGCTTCGGCGCAGCCCGGATGATCGGCGAGCAATTTATGGCCGATGTAATGAAAATCACCGATGAGCGGCGCGCCCACATTCATCGCCAGCAATTTTTCCTTGATCTTCGGCACCGCCGCTGCCGCTTCATCCCGGTCGACCGTGATGCGCACAAGCTCCGAGCCCGCGCGCGCAAGATCGGCAACCTGACGCACCGTGGCGTTCACATCCGCCGTATCGGTATTCGTCATGGATTGCACAATGACCGGCGCGCCGCCGCCAACTTCCACAGCGCCTACGCGCACTGCAACCGAAGCGCGGCGTAGCGCCGGGCCGGAAGCGGAGGGAGTTTTCATTGGCTGCTGCTTCATGTTCTCAAGCGGGCGTGCCGCGGCAAACTTCACACAGTCCCTTGATCTCAAGCACCGGTGCGTGCGCTTCAAAGCCGACGGCATTTGCGGCCTTGCTCAGATCGCGGCCGACCGCGCCGGAAGTCACTTCCGCCACCGTGCTACACCGTTCGCACAACAGAAACACAACGATTTCATCTGAATCATGTCCGCGATTGCAGGCGAGAAACGCATTGCGGCTTTCGATCCGGTGCGCGAGACCCTCGCCTACCAGAAAATCGAGTGCGCGATAGACCGACATGGCCGGCGCGGATTCGCCGGATTTTTTCAGGCCATCGACAATGTCATAGGCTCCGACCGGGGCGTGGCTGCCCGCCAGCACCTCCAGCACCCGCCGCCGCAACGGCGTCAGCCGGACACCGCGCGTGTCACAGGTCTTTTCCGCATGCGCCAGCGTATCGGCGACGCAGGCCGAGTGATCGTGTCCGGGGCTTGGAAAACCTGATTTCATCGGGCTTTTCTCATCACATTCTATAGCGCCGCACCCACTTGAGAAACCTTGATACGGTAGCTATGTTGCAGCGCACAATAAGCCTTTGCCGGCCTCAGCGCCACTTTGTCCAAGTCATATAGGAGTTCATTTTGCTCAAGGGAAAAAATGCGCTCGTCACCGGCTCGACCAGCGGCATTGGAGCCGCCGTCGCCCGCGCCCTCGCCAAGGACGGGGCGAATGTCACGCTGAACGGATTTGGCGACAAGGTTGAAATTGAAAAGCTGCGCGCTTCGATCGCAAGCGAAGCCAAGGTTGAGGTCTCCTATTCGCCCGCCGATATGACCAAGCCGGTGGAAATCGCCGCCATGGTCGCGGAGGCGGAAAAGAAATTCGGCTCGCTCGATGTGCTCGTGAACAATGCCGGCATCCAGCACATTTCACCGGTTGAGGATTTTCCCGATGAAAAATGGGATCAGGTGATTGCGATCAATCTCTCGTCGGCGTTTCACACGGCCAAGGCAGCCGTCCCCGGCATGAAAAAACGCCAATGGGGACGCATTATCAACATTGCATCCGCGCACGGGCTTGTGGCCAGCGCGCAGAAGACCGCTTACGTCGCCTCCAAGCACGGTGTCATCGGTTTGACGAAAAGCGTGGCACTTGAATTGGTGAATGCCGGCATTACCTGCAACGCGATTTGTCCCGGCTGGGTACTGACGCCGCTCGTGCAACAGCAGATCGCTGCCCGCGCACAGGCTTCGGGAAAAACCATCGAAGCCGAGCAACTGACGCTCCTTTCCGAAAAACAGCCTATGCATAAATTTTCCACGCCGGAGAATATCGGCGCGCTCACCGTATTCCTTTGCAGCGAAGCCGCCTCGACCATGACGGGTGCTTCCTATTCCATCGACGGCGGATGGACCGCCGTCTGAACGGAGCGATTTTTTCCATTGATGGCATTCCGCAAGAACGAAAAGGCAAAACCCGTCAATCTGGCGCTCCAGGGCGGCGGCGCGCATGGCGCCTTTACCTGGGGCGTGCTTGACCGCCTCCTCGAAGATGACCGCCTCGTCATCGAAGGAATTTCCGGTACCAGCGCCGGCGCGATGAACGCAGTGGTGCTCGCCTCTGGCTACAAGAAAGACGGCCGCGAGGGTGCGCGGGAGGCCTTGCAAAAATTCTGGCGCTCTATTTCCCGCGATGGCCGCATGAACCCGATGCAGCGCAGCCTGATGGATCGCGTCCTCGGCAACTGGTCGATGGATCAGAACCCATTTTTTATCGCCTTCGACGTCGCCAGCCGCTTCGTCTCGCCGTATCACTTCAATCCGTTCAACATCAATCCATTGCGGGAAATCCTGGAGCGGGAAGTGGACTTTGAGGCGGTTCGCGCCTGCAAGGACATCAAGCTTTTCGTCTCCGCCACCAATGTGCGGACCGGAAAAGCCAAGATTTTTCACACCAATGAAATCACCCCGGATGTGGTGATGGCCTCGGCCTGTTTGCCGTTTCTGTTTCAGGCGGTGGAGATCGACGGGACGCCTTACTGGGACGGCGGATATGTCGGCAATCCGCCGCTTTTTCCTTTTTACCGCACGGCAGGAACGGACGACGTGATCCTCGTTCAGACCAACCCGATCCTGCGCGACGAAACCCCGCAGAACGCGCGCGACATTCTTAACCGCATCAACGAGATCACCTTCAACGCATCGCTGCTCTCGGAATTCCGCGCGATCGGGTTCGTTCGCCGCCTGATCGAGCGCGGCTTCATGCGCCGCTGGACCGGCAAGCCGGACTACCGCAGCGTGCGGCTGCATCGTATCGCCGCCGATGACGAACTGAACCAGCTTACATCCAGTTCAAAATTCAACGTCGAATGGCCGTTCTTCCTGCATCTTCGGGACATCGGACGCGCCACCGCCGAGAGTTTCCTGAAACGTCACTTCTCGGCAATCGGAAAGCGCGGTTCGCTCGATCTGCGCCGCGAGCTTGCCTAGCGGCAGCCGGAAAGCGCGGCTAGAATTGCCGCATGGACCCACGCACGCATTTATCCGCCGATACTCTCGGCGCACGATTTGAGATCGTCGTTGGCGACATCACTCGCCTCGGCACGGATGCCATCGTGAACGCCGCGAATACTTCGCTTCTTGGCGGCGGCGGTGTTGACGGCGCGATCCACCGGGCGGCGGGACCGGAACTGCTCGCCGAATGCAAAACGCTTGGCGGCTGCAAGACCGGTGAGGCTAAAATTACCAAGGGTTACGGACTCCGTGCTCGCTTTGTGATTCACGCCGTCGGCCCGGTCTGGCATGATGGTGAAAACGGGGAAGATGATTTGCTGGCGGCCTGTTATCGAAATTCACTGATGCTCGCAAAAACAAACAATCTTTATTCAACCGCCTTCCCTGCGATTTCCACCGGCGTCTATCGGTTCCCTCCGGACCGCGCGGCGAACATCGCCGTCGCTACAACGATCACGGAAGTTTCCGCTAACCACGCTGTTCCGCACATCGTCTTTTGCTGCTTCAGTCAGGAATCGGCCATTCATCACGCATCCGCCTTCGCCGAACTGGGGCTCGTTTGAAACCGATCGTCACCGACGAGGAAATTCTCGCGCGTCTTTTGCATCGCGACGGGCTGATACTCGTGCTCGACAAACCGGCGGGCATCGCCGTGCATCACGGTCCAAAGGGCGGCGAGACGCTGACCGACCACCTGGATGTACTGCGCTTCGGTTTGCCGAACCCGCCCGAACTCGCGCACCGGCTCGATAAGGATACGTCGGGCTGTCTCGTGCTCGGCCGTCACCGCAAGGCGCTGGTGAAACTTGGCGATCTTTTTTCGCAAGGCAAGGTTGGCAAGACCTACGTCGCAGTCGTGCGCGGTACGCCGAAAGAAAACGGCGGACGGATCGAGTTTAAACTAAAGAAGCGCTCGCCTACGCGCGGCTGGTGGGTCGCGGTCGACCCTTCCGGACAGGAAGCAATCACCGACTGGCGCATGCTGGAGCGTGGTGAGAATTTTTCCGTCGTTGCCGCTTCGCCTTTGACCGGCCGCACCCATCAGATCCGCGCGCATTTTGCGGCAGCCGGATTTCCCGTGCTCGGTGACAGTATTTACGGACGCGAACCCGCAAAGCCAGCGGGACCAATTCTTCACCTGCACTCACGGCGCGTGGTTTTGCCCATGAGCAAAAAAGGTGCGCTTACGGTCAGCGCACCGCTGCCCGCGCATATCAGATCGACGCTGCAAGCACTCGACATTGTCCCTGCGGAAATCGAACAGAAAGCCGACAGCGCCTTTTCCTGATCGCGCTCTATTTCCGCGGCGGTAATTCGCTCGCAAGCCGCATCGCGCCGAGCAAGCCAGGATAACGATGAATGATGATGCTGGTCGGTATGACCGCAAGCCGCGTCTGATAGGGCGGATGATTCTCGAAAGCGGCGCGGAACGGAGAATTTGGAATAAACGGCCCCAACGAACGCCCTACGCCCCCCGCGATGAAAACTCCGCCGCGCGCGTCGAATGCAAGCGCCAGGTCGCCGGCAATGCGTCCGAACAGCCGCAGGAAAGCATCGATTGTCGAGCGCGCGCTGACGCTTCCTTCATGTGCCGCGGATATAATCGTTTCCGAACTGGCCTGTTCGCCTGACAGCGCGCGATGCAACCGCGCCAGCCCCGCGCCCGACAGGATATGCTCTACGACAACCGGTCCTGTCTCCTTGGAAATTTCTTCGATGAATTTCATTTCTTCTGTTGTCGCTGCGCCGAGGCGCATATGGCCCGACTCGCTCGCTATCGCCTGAACCCGATTTTTTCCTTTCAACAAAGCCGCCGAGCCAAACCCCGTCCCCGGCCCGCAGACCAGCGCCGTCCGGCGATGATCGGCACGGCTGCCGCCAGCCTCGAAAAGTTCGGCTTTTTTCAGCAGCGGGAGGGAATTCGCAACGGCGACAAAATCATTCACCACCAGCATTCGGGCGATTCTGAATTCCTGCCGCAGTTCGCGCTGCGAGAAGGACCACGCCCGGTTCGTCATCAGAACATGATCGCTGTCGACTGGAGCGGCCACCGCCAGCACGCAGGATGCAGGCTTCCACGGATGAAATTGTTTGGTCACCGCGCTGAAAAGATCGAAGACGTCTCCAAACTCGTCATTCGCAAGGGTATGTACGGCTTCAAGCCGGCCGCCTCGCGCACGCGCAAACCGCGTGCTCGTGCCGCCCATATCCACGATCAGAACCGGAGACTTCATATTTTAAGATTGATGTGGGGCGCGCTTCAGATCAATGGCTTCGATAACCGGCCTTGCAGAAGGGAAATCCGGGCAAGTTGTAAAGCACCCGGCGGTCTGATTAGAATGCCATAAAAATCAACGACAAAATCGCCACCAGGAGGATGACGTGCAAAGATTTCTGCTCGCCGGCGTGCTCGGCGCGTCGCTCGCTTTTTCCACTATCGCCAACGCACAGGTTCTGGGAATCGGCACCAGCCCGCAAGGGACAATCGTCTATTCGCTGGGCGCGGCACTCTCCAAGGCGCTCAAGGAATCCGCCAACGTCGAATCCCGTGTGCAGCCCTCGAGCGGAACCGGCGTAATGATCCCACTGGTCAATACCGGCGAAATCGATTTCGGATTTTGCAATTCGCTTGAGCTTTATGAATCATTCCACGGAACCGGCACTTTCGACAAACGTCCCAACCCGAAACTGCGCACCGTGGGCGTACTGTTTCCGTTGCGTACCGGATTGTTCGTGCGCGCCGACTCTCCGATCAAGACCATGGCCGACCTGAAGGGCAAGACGATCGCTTACGGCTTCACCAGCCAGGAAATCATCAAGACCACTGTCGACGCCATGCTCGCCAGTGCGGGCCTGAGCATCGCCGATATGAAACCGGTGCTGGTGCCGAATCTGATCCGCGGCGTTGACGAGCTGATCGCTGGCCGCGTGGATGTTACCACGTTCGCCATTGGCGCAGGCAAGGTCGCCGAAGCGGATGCGGCGGTCGGAATTCGCTATCTCGATCTTGACGCTTCTCCGGAAGGCGCCGCCCGCATGAAAAAGGAGTTCGGCACTTCTTACATGGGCGCAGTCGAACCCGCGCCAAATCTTCCCGGCATCCGGGGGAAGATCAACACGATGCATTACGACTACACGGTGTTTGTGAATGCCGACGTGCCGGCTGACCGCGTAAAGACCGTCGCCCGTGTCTTTGCGGAACAAAAAGACCTGCTTGTTCAATCGATGCCGCAATTCCGCGGAATGAACCCGCAGCGGCTGAACACGGACATCGGCGTTCCGTTTCATCCTGCCGCGCTCGAATTGTTCAAGGAAAAAGGAATACCCGCTGGCAAATAAGCGGCTTTCGATTGCGGCCGGAACTCGCCTGGATCTCGCTTGGCAAGTTCCGGCCATTGCTGTTTGTATTTCCAGTTTTTGATCGGCCAGCCGGATGATCGCCCGCAGCCTGAATTTCGTTTTGGCCGTTCTCAAGCTCGCGATTGTATTTACTGTGATCGCCTGGATCATGAACGTTCCGGCCCGCTTTGGCATCGGATTGTTCACCGAGCAGATTCTGGCCGCGGTTCTTGGCTTTTCACTGGCGCTTACATTTTTGATGTTTCCACTTGGCTCTCGCCACAGTGGCGAAGAAGCCGTGGCACTCTCCGCGATCGGGAAAGACGAGGCGAAGCCATCCGCCGGATGGATCGACATGCTGCTGGCCGCGGTTTCGCTCGCTGCCTGTCTCTATGTGGCGATCCGCTATCAGTCGCTGATCCGCGAACTCGTTTACCGGCCATGGGACGGCATTCTCGTGGCGACCGTCATCGTGCTGTCTGTGCTCGAAGCGACGAGGCGAGTGACCGGCTGGGCGCTGGTGCTGATCGTGCTCGCACTTTGCACGCACGCAATGCTCGGCTGGATGCTGCCGGATCAATTCGCGAGCCGTCCCGTGCATCTGAGTCGCCTACTGGTTTATCTCGGCATCGACACGAATTCGCTTCTCGGCAACACGCTGCAAATCGCGATCGTGGTCGTTGTGCCGTTCATCATTTTCGGCCAGGTGCTGAACCGCTGCGGCGGCTCGGAATTTTTCAGCGATCTGGCCGCATCCTTGATGGGTCGTTATCGCGGCGGCTCGGCCAAGATAGCCGTGTTTGGTTCGGCGTTGTTCGGAATGATTTCGGGCAGCGCCGTCGCGAATGTCGCGAGCGTCGGCACCGTGACGATTCCGCTGATGAAACGCGCCGGTTTTCCGCCGCACACAGCCGGAGCGATTGAAGCCGTGGGCTCGACCGGCGGACAGATCGCACCGCCGGTGATGGGCGCCGCTGCCTTCCTGATGGCCGAGTATCTTCAGGTGCCGTACGCCGAAGTAATGATGGCGGCGATCATTCCCGCTTTTCTTTATTACGCGGCACTGTTCGCCCAGGTCGATCTGGAATCCGCGAAGCTTGGCATCAAAGGCACGCCGCCCGTGGAATTGCCGCGTATATCGCGCGTGCTGCTCGAAGGCTGGCATTTTGTAATTCCATTCGCGGTGCTGATCGGCGGCCTCGTCTGGTGGAATCTTGAAGCTGAATTCGCGGCACTCTATGCAACCGCCACAATGATCGCGCTTGCGATGATCGTGAAACACAAGGGAAAGCGGTTCGGGCCGAAGGACATTGGCAATGCCCTCGTCGCCGCCGGCGGAAGCGTGGTCGAAATCATCGCGGTGACAGCGGTGTCAGGTTTGCTGATAGGTGCGCTTGCGCTCACCGGCGTTGCATTTGCGCTCACCCAGCAATTGCTGCTGGCGAGTGGCGGCAATCTGACGATCCTGCTCATCATCACCGCTTTCGTTTCTTTCGTGCTCGGGTTGCCGCTGCCGACGCTCGGCGTTTACGTCATTCTTTCGACGCTGGCCGCGCCCGCGCTCGTGCAGGCGGGCCTGTTGCCGATGCAGGCGCATATGTTCGTTTTGTTCAGCGGCATGCTCGGCATGGTGACGCCGCCTGTGGCGTTGTCCGCATTCGCGGCGGCTGCCATCGCAAAAGCAGATCAGTGGAAAACCGGCTGGACCGCGACGCGCATCGGCTGGTGCGCCTATTTCATTCCGTTCATGTTCGCCTTTTCACCCGAACTGATTATGGAAGGCTCGTTGCCTCGCATTCTGCTGGTCACCAGCCTGGTTATTTTTGGAATTGTGATGGGCTCAATCGCGGTAGTCGGATATTTTACCACCGCTGTCGCGCCCCTATCTCGCGCATTCTATGCCGCGATTGCACTGGCGCTGCTGCTTCCGCCAAGCGCCTTCGATGCCGCGATTTACGTCAACCTTGCGGCCTCCGCCATCGCTGCTTTCGCAATCATGCGCGAAGTTGCGCGTGGACGCGCAAAAGCCGCCGTTACTGCAAGTTGATTATTTCACGAATTTCTTGCCGGTCAGCTTCTCGATATTCTTGAAATAAATCTTGTCGCGATCTTCCTTGCTGAGATCCAGCCCGTCGATAATTTTAATGGTCTCGCGGATATAGGCCGTGCCTTTTTCCGGGTCGAATGGACTGTCTGAGGCAAATACGACTTTATCGACGCCGAAGAATTCCAGCCCGCACTCCGTTGCGGGGCGCGAACCGAAGGTGGCGGTATCGGCGTAGAAATCCTTGAAATAATCGAACGGGCGTTTCTTCAAACTTTTACGCAACGAGACATAATCCTCGTCGCTCGTACGAGCGCCGAGTTGATCCCAGCCCGGCCCAACGCGCCCTTCAAAATACGGCACCATGCCGCCGAGGTGATGCGTAATGATTTTCAGGTCCGGATATTTATCGATCGTTTTCGAGAACACCATCCGCGCCATGAAGGCGGAAGTCTCGTAAGGCCAGCCGAAGGTCCACCAGATTTCATAGAGCGATTTTTTCTCGTCGAAATAATCCGGCATTGAAGATGTGCGCGTCGGATGCGCCCAGATCGGCATTTTATTTTTATTCATCGCTGCGAAAAATGCCTCGAACTCTGGCCGGTCGAGCGGTTTGCCGTTTACGTTTGTATTGATCTGCACGCCGGCGGCCCCGAGTCCCTTCAAGGCCCGCTCGGTCTCGCGCACCCCCGCGTCCGCAGCCAGCAATGGGGACTGCGCGACAAATCCACAAAAGCGGCCAGGGTGTTTTTCACAAAGTTCCGCCATCCCGTCATTCGCAATCTGGCACAGTTCTTCATTCATACTGGCCGGCGCGAATTCTTCCGGCGGAGGAAGAGCGACGGAAATGATCTGCTTGTAATCCGGGAAGGGATCCATTGAGCGGAAACGCGCTTCGAGATCATGGATGGCGGGAATGTTGCGGATACGCTTGCCGATGTCTTTGTGACCGGAAGCGACTTCCTCGATCTTCTGGAAGTAGCGCTTCGGAAAAAAATGATTGTATGCGTCGATCCGCATGAACTTTGCTCCCCGGCCAGCCGCTTTGATCGCATACCAGCAGCATCAATCGCAACGGCGCTTTTAGGCGGGCATTCGCTGTACGAACGGTTTGCGGGCAGTATGACGAAGCTGTTTTTGCTACATTTCCCTTGCGCAACATAAGGACCGGCCCGGAAACGAAAGCATGGCTAAATCGTTCTGATTGCTGGAACAGAAAACGGCCGCGAGAGAGACAACGGGTGATCCGATGAAATTTCGAGAATTTCTTCTTGGCGGAATTGTCGGTCTGCTGGCCGGGTCACAGGCCTCGGCCCAGAGCGAGACTCCGAGGATCTACACAAATCAATCCTATATCGAGGACGTCACCCGCCGGACCAGCATCCCTAACGATGTCAAAGAAGCCTTCGGAATGGTGTTCGCCAGCCTTCCCGACCGCGTCACCGTGTATCCGACCGAGAACTATTATTATTTTTATTTCTATCACAACGGAACCCGCTACGCGGGGAATATCCGCCTCGATCCCGAAAGCCGCGATCTGGGAAAGTTGAATTTTGCCTATTTCGTCGAACTGACCGAATGGAAAAGCCGGGAAGGCGTGAATTTCGCTTTGCTCGGAAAAGAAGAAGGCGTCGGCATAGAAAAACTGGAGCCGCTGCTTTACCGGCTGACGCACAACGGAAAGAGCGTGCTGTTCGCGCTGAACGATCTTTCCAAAGTCACTCCGCCCGCATCGGCACTCGGTCCTGACGACAAGTTTCTCGGGCCGATTTTCGACGAATCCGGCATCCGCTTTTTTCTGGTCTTCAACGCGAAGCTGAAACTCTTTCATTACGTGCTGGATGAAACGGTGCCGGTCGCCGATGAACTGGTGCCTTCAGGCAAAGACGGAAGGCTGCTGATCGGGCGGCGTACCGGTTTCGCTTATTATCGCGACCATAAACTGGAGCGAAAAATTCTCGTCGGCGTATTCAATGCAAATTCGGAAGTGAATAATTACTTCGACGGTCCGTTCGACCAGTTGCCGGACAATTTCATCAAGGGCGATGAGTTGCGCGATGCGATCATTGCCGTCGATCCGTCCCGGAAAGGCAAAATCGACCGTTATGGAAATTCGCCCGGCGGCGATTCACGATATCTGATCGCTCCTTACATGTATTACACTGATGAAGCCGATCTCGCGATTTTTGATCGCTGCGCGAACGACAAAAAAATTCCGCCCGATCTCTATCACGCGTGTTTTGTGGTGAATGACAGCGGCAGCGAACCGAAACCAGCCGAGAAAGCAAAAATGAAGGGAAAGCGCTGAAATCTCAGGTCAGCATTCTTCCGCTGTTTTCATAGAGCGTCACGAATTGCGGAGACATCTGCCGCAGCTTTTCCGGCTCGATGCGCCCTGACCGCATGATGTAGCTTATTGCGAAATCGAGCGGGGCAAGCTTCATGTGCTCCGGAAAGCGCTCATACCATCTTGCGCTTTCCGCCGCCGCCTTCGCGATTTTTTCCAAAATCGGCCGGCGCTTTGTTTCGTAATTCTCAAGAGCCCCGGACAAATTACCGGGGGTTCCGGCAATGGCCCTGTCCAGCGCGATTGCATCTTCCATCGCAAGCCTTGTCCCCGACCCGATGGAAAAATGCGCCGTATGCGCGGCGTCGCCGATAATCACGCAGTTTTTGTGAGACCAGCGCGCGTTACCCACGATGGGAAATCTGCGCCAGATGGATTGATTCGAGATCAGCTTAGCTCCGGCGAGCGGTCCGGCAAAAATTTCCTCGCACTTTTTGAGTGTTTCTTCCTCGTTGAATTTTTCGAACCCTGCGCTCCTGAAAGTCGTCTCGTCAGTCTCCGCGATGAACGTGCTCATGTCCGGGCGAAAGCGATAATGATGGGCGTTGAAAAACCCCTCATTCGTTTCGCAAAAAGTCTGCGTCAGCGTCTCGAAGGGCTTGTCCGTGCCAAACCATGCGAAGCGGTTGCTCAGATAATCAACGCTTGCGCCAAGCTCATTCGCATAGGTTCGCCGCACCAGCGAATTCACGCCGTCAGCACCGACAATCAGATCGGCGTCCGCGAGTTCGGATAATTCCTTGATGGCGCGGCCATAAACCTGCTCGACACCGGCCTCCCGCGCCCTTGCTTGCAGGAGCTGCAACATTTTAAGCCGGCCGATCGCCGCAAAGCCGACCCCGTCGATCGCGATCCGCTCGCCGCGGTGGACAATCGCAATATCCCGCCAGGTTTCCAGCAGCGGTGCGATTGCCTGATAGGTTGCGGAATCGTCTTCGTTGAGAAATTCCAGCGCGCGGTCTGAAAGAACGACACCAAAACCGAAGGTGGCGTCGGCCTGGTTCTGCTCGAACACATGCACATCCGCGCCCGGATGGCGGCGCTTCAGCAAATAGGCGAGATAAAGTCCTGCCGGTCCAGCTCCGAGAATTGCGACCCGCATGGCCCCGCCTTAATAGGTTTCGACGTGATAGCGTCCCTGATCGCGCATCCTGGCGCGGGTTTCGTTCCAGTCGATGCCGGATTTTTCGCAAATGAACGCGAAGGAATCCTCCACCCCCTGCTCCATGCCGCGCAGCCCGCAGACATAGATGTGCGTCGAAGCGCGCTTCAACAAGGCCGCAAGATCCGCGGCCCGCGTCCGCATGCGATCCTGCACATATTCTTTTTTCGTGCCTTCGATACGCGAGAACACCAGTTCCTGATCGAGCAGGGTCTTCGGCACTTTTTGCAGCGGCCCGAAATAGGGAAGCTCGAGCGGGCTGCGTGCGCCGAAAAACAGATAAAGTTTTCCATCCGCGCTCGGCATTGAGCGGCGGCGGCGCTCGGTGAAAGCCCGGAACGGCGCCGAACCTGTGCCGGTGCAGATCATGATGATGTCGGCTGCGGGATCGTCGGGCATCAGGAAAGTGGACCCGAAAGGTCCGGCAACTTTTACTTTGTCGCCCTGTTTCAGGTCGCAGACATAATTGGAGGCGAGACCGCGAAATTCCTTGCCATCGGCCTGCTTCTCCGCGACGCGCTTCACCGTCAGCGAAAGATTGTTGGTGTTTGACCGCTCCCCGTCACGCGGACTTGCAACCGAATAGAGCCGCATCGGATGCGGGCGGCCATTTTCTTGCACACCGGGAATCACGATGCCGATGCTCTGGCCTTCAAGAACCGGAAATGCAGTCGCACCGAAGTCCAGAATAATATGACGGATGTCCGAACTTGCATTTTCGCCGGTGAGGCGAAAATTTCCCGCGACGGCCGCTTCGACAGGGTGAGCGCGGCTGAAGAGATTAATCCGCGGTTTCGCCGCGGACGCAGGCGCGCGCACCTTGCCGCCGGAGCCCTTATGGGCGTCCGCGAGAAGCTCCGCGACTTCCTCGTCAACCGCCTCGACAACCGTACCGGTCGCATGCGTCTCGCCGGCCGCGTCACCCTCGGCAACCTCCGGCAAATCCGTCCAGGAAAATTGTTCATCCAGGGAAAAGGGCTTTTCGACCAGCACGAAATGATTGATCGAGCCGGTCGGGCATGGCGATACGCAATCCATGCAGAAATTGCATTTGGATGCGTCCACGACATAGTTGTTCGAGTCGTGCGTCACCGCGCCGACAGGACAAGTCGCCTCGCAGGTGTTGCAACGGATGCAAACCGCGGGATCGATCAGATGCTGTTTGACCGCGACAGTCATGGCCTCTTTCTTCAGGTTGCGATCTTCACATATTCATAATCGCCGGGCTTGTTGTCGATGCCAACCTTCGGCGGCGAAATCCAGCTCGCGAATTTACCAGGCTCGAACTCCGGCTTCATCAAACTTTCGATGAACTGGCGATCCGATTCCGATGGCAGGAACTTGTCCTTGCTGCTTTCCCACTGGGCATCGGAAAGCTGATTGCCTCCGGCGTCCGCTTTCACACCGGAGAATTCTCCAATGTGACGGTGAAACGCGACGCTCGGCAACTTGATCTGGAACGGAATTCCGTACTTTTCGATCACCCGGTTCCAGCGGCCGACGCCGCCGTTGCAGTCGTCCACGAAATCGTCACGCAGACGCATGTTAAGCGCGGACAGCGCGGGTACTTCCTGCTTCGCAATTTTTCCATCGACGAACCGCAGCACCGGATAGCTGCCATTTTGCAGCTGGTGATCGTCCTCGAGTTTATCTTCCCGGAAGCGCCCCTTGATGCCCGCATGGAAAGCATTGGCCGCGTTGGTCGAAATCTCGTTGCCGAACAGATCGAGCGTCAGCGAATAATGCAGGTTGGCTTTCTTCTGCAAAGTCGGCAGGTCGAACACGCACAGCTTGCGCACGGCGGCAATGTCGTTCGGGTCTTCGATTCCGGCTTTCTTCATTTCCGAACAGGTACGCTTGATCCCTCGCCCGACGCCGGTTTCGCCAACAAACATATCAATCGCTTCTTCCGTAAGCATAAAGC
>CAZUJE010000066.1:13375-15332 GCA_964620215.1 uncultured Hyphomicrobiales bacterium | reverse complement strand
GCCGCGACATCCGGGACAGCGGGCGCTATCTGCTCGACGTCATCAACGACATTCTGGATATGTCGAAGATCGAAGCCGGCCGCCTGCGGCTCGACATCGAGGAAATCCAGCTCGATTCCATCGTGGCCGAAGCCATGCGCGTGATGTCGGTGCGCGCGAACCAGAAACGGCTTCAGATCGATTCTGACATAGCGCCCAGCCTCACGATGCACGGCGACCGGCGCGCGATGAAACAGATTTTGCTCAATCTGCTTTCCAACTCCATCAAGTTCACGGAAGAAGGCGGGCAAATCCGCATTCACGCATGGACGGCATGCGGACATGCGATGCTGGTGATTCAGGATTCCGGAATTGGCATCTCGAAGGCCGCATTAAGGCGGCTTGGCCGCCCGTTCGAGCAGGTGGAAAGCCAGTTCACCAAAACCTATGCGGGATCGGGCCTTGGTCTCGCCATCGCCAAGTCGCTCGCAGAGCTGCATCGCGGGCGAATGAAAATCCGTTCGGCTGAAAATGTAGGGACGAAAGTGTTCGTGCGCCTGCCGCTCGCAGGCCCGCCGCGCGAACATGCGGAAGCTGCCGCCTAATTTTTCCCGAGGATTTCCCCGAAATAACGCCGCACCTTCGCCTGTGTTTCGATCAGGTGCGCGTCCAGCGTCGGAAAATCCGGCAGGCCCGCCGCGCGCGCCATCAGCGCATGCAGGCTCGGCGTCGCCTTGGCCGGATCGAATTTCGCGGTGAGACACACCCGCAAAATCTGCGTCAGATCATGGTGCAGCGTGAAGGCCGCGCGCAAAGCCTCGGCGGTTTCCTGTTTCAGAAGCTTGAGCGTTTGCGCGCTTTCCAGCACGCGGGCGGTGGACGGGTCGAGGATTTCCGGTTTTGCGCGGGCGTGAACAAGCTGGAGATATTGCGCGATGAATTCGAGGTCGATCAGCCCGCCCGCGGCGAATTTCAGATCCCACCGGTCGCCCTCCCCTTTTTCGTCAGCGATGGCCTTGCGCATTTCCGCCACGTCGCCCGCGACCATGCCGGCATCGCGCTCCCGGCGCAGCACGTTTTTGATTTCCTTCTCGACGCGCTGCCGGAATTTTGCAGGGGCGGAAACCACACGCGCGCGGGTGAGCGCCATATGCTCCCAGGTCCAGGCTTCGTCGCGCTGGTAGAGCGCGAAACTTTCCAGTGATGTCGCGAGCGGACCGGAGCGGCCCGAGGGCCGGAGCCGCATATCGACTTCATAGAGCTTGCCGAGATTGGTGGAGATCGTGAGCGCGCTGACAAGCCGCTGCGTGAGCCGCGCGAAATATTGAGAAGCCGGCAGCGGGCGGGCGCCATCGGATTCGGGATGCTTTGGGTCGAAGTCATACAGCAGGATCAGATCGAGATCGGAACCGGCGGTCATTTCATTGCCACCGAGCTTGCCGAGTGCCACGACCGCGGATTCCGAATTTTTCAGTTTTCCGTGCGCCGCTGCGAAGCGTTCGCTGACCGACGCATGAATTGCGCGGATCAGTACGTTGGCAAGCCGCGCATAGGCTTCACCGGCGCGGTTGGCGCCGATGGTGCCGGACAGCACCCGGACGCCGATCAGCACCTGCTGCTCGCGCCCGAAGCGGCGGGCGAGATCGAGGAATTCCTCCTCACTCTGGGCTTGTTTCAAGACCGCATCGAGCCGCGCGGTGAGCAGGGCTTCATCGGGAAGTGCGCCGAAAAACGCGGGGTCGAGCAATCCATCCAGCACCGAAGGAGAATGCGCCACAATCGCGCCGAGCCGGGGCGCCGTGCCGAGAATAGTCGCGAGCAACGTGACGAGATCGGGATGCGTGCGCAGCGCGCCGAGCAAGCGCTGCGCGCCGGGAAGTGCGGAAAAAAAACGGTCGGCGGCGAGGATGGCCGCATCCGCATTGCCGGTGCGCGCCAGCGCCACGAGGAAGACCGGAAGCACGGCCTGCAAATCCGC
>CAZUJE010000066.1:0-13275 GCA_964620215.1 uncultured Hyphomicrobiales bacterium | reverse complement strand
TGCCGGTGCGCGCCAGCGCCACGAGGAAGACCGGAAGCACGGCCTGCAAATCCGCCTTCACCGCGTCGGATTTCAGCGAGCGGTGCGCGCCTTTCAGCCATTCGCGGACGGTCGCGCTCGCGGACAGCGCCTCCTGAAAACCGAGGCGGCGCAATGTGTCGAGCGTCTCGCGATCTTCCGTCCCGGAGGAAAAATCGAACTTGCCTTCGATGGCCGCGAGCGGCGGCGCGTCCTCGAACAGGCTCGCATAGTGCTTCTGCACATTCCGGAGATGGGGGATCAGCGCCGCGGCGAATTCATCGCGTCCAGCCGCGCCGAAGAAATGCGCGAAACGATCAAGCGCTTCCTTATCCTCCGGAAGCGTATGGGTCTGCTCGTCCGCCACCATTTGCAGGCGATGTTCGACCCGGCGGAGAAAAATGTAGGCCGCGGCAAGCTCGTCGCGCGCTTCCGGGCCGATCCATTTTTCCTCCGCGAGCGCATCCAGCATCGGAATCGTCTCGCGCCCCCGCAATTTTGGCGAGCGGCCGCCGGCGATCAGCTGCTGCGTCTGCACGAAAAATTCGATCTCACGGATGCCGCCGCGGCCCAATTTCACGTTGTGTCCCTCGACCGCGATTTCCTCATGGCCGCGAAAAGCATGAATTTGCCGCTTCATGTCATGCACGTCGGCAATGGCGGCGTGGTCGAGATAGCGACGCCACATGAAGGGGGAGATTTCCTTGAGGTAGGATTCCCCCGCGACCTCGTCGCCGCCCACCACGCGCGCTTTAATCATCGCGGCGCGTTCCCAGGTCTGGCCTGTGTGCTCGTAATAAGTGAGCGCGGATTCGGTGGAGATGGCCGCCTGGGTGGAGCCGGGATCCGGGCGCAGGCGGAGATCGACACGGAACACATATCCGTCCGCCGTGCGGTCTTGCAGCATTTTTACGAGGTCGCGCGTGAGGCGCACAAAAAAAGGCGCTGGATCGAGATTGCGCTCCAGTGGCGCATCCCGGTCGTACAGCACGATCAGATCGATGTCGCTCGAGTAATTCAGCTCGCGCGCGCCGAGCTTGCCCATCCCGAGCACGAAAAATTTGCTGCCTTCGCCCGGCTGCTTCGGATTCCGGATGCGGATTTTTTCGGCCTTGCCGGCCTGCCGCAGCAGAAAATCCACCGAGCTGCCGATAGCGGTTTCCGCGATGGACGTCAGCGCATGGGTGACGTCGTTGAGCGGCCAGACGCCGCCCATGTCGGCTATCGCGATCAACAGGGCCGCCTCGCTCCGCATTGTGCGAAGCACCTTCATCGCGGCGTTTTCATCGCGCGCCGCGCGAACGGCCTGCGTTGCTTCTTCAATCAGTCCAGCGAGATGGGTTTCCGGCTCGCTCTCCAGCATGCGGACCAGAACCGCCGGATCGGATTTTGCGATGTTCCAGAGAAACGGGGAATGGCCGGCAATGCCTTCCAGCAGCGCCAGCACCTTCGAGCGCGGAGGAGCGAGCGTCTCGAGACTGGCACGTTCGCTCTTGCCGGCATCTTTCAGAAGTTCGGCAAGAAGCAATTTCGCGCGTTTCGAATCCGCCGCGTGCGGCGTCTCGCTGACTCGCGCCGCGAGCGTCTTGACCTTGCTTGCAGCTTTGATTTTCCGGCCCGTCATCCGCCCTCGGTAAAGAAGCGCTGAAGTTCTCTAGCGCGCCTTTGCCGGAATCGCGAGGGTCACCCGCAGCCCGGGCGAATTGTCTTCAAGGATCATCTCGCCACCGTGCAAATGCGCCACGGCGGCAGCGAGCGAAAGGCCGAGCCCTGCGCCGGGCAGCGAGCGGCTTTCCTCCAGCCGTACGAACCGCTCGGTCACGCGCAGGCGGTCTTTTTCCGGAATGCCGGGGCCGCGGTCCGAAACGGTCAGCAGCAACTTGCCCTGCTGGATGCGAGCCTGAATGCGGATTTCGCCTTTTGGTCTTTCAGGCGAGGCGCCGTATTTCAGCGCATTGTCCAGGAGATTGGCCACCGCCTGACCAATCAATTCGCGGCTGCCGTGAATCACGAGCGGACCCGCCGCATCGACTTCCAGCGCCATTTCTTTTTCCTCGGCCAGCGGCTCGTAAAGCTCGGCAACACCCTCGGCCATCTCGGCGGCGTCGAAATCCACCATGTGCTTGCGCGCTTCGCCCGCTTCCGCGCGGGCGATCAACAGCAGCGCATCGAAGGTGCGGATCAAACCGTCGGACTCCTCGATCGTCGCGTGCAACGCCTTCTGGTAATCCTTTTCGGTTTTCGCGGAGCGCAGCGCTTCTTCGGCGTGATTGCGCAGTCGCGTGAGCGGCGTCTTGAGGTCGTGCGCGATATTGTCGGAGACCTGTTTCAGTCCTCCCATCAGCGCCTCGATGCGTTCCAGCATCGTGTTCAACCCGTTCGCGAGCCGGTCGAATTCGTCGCCGGTGCCGGTCACCGGCAGGCGGCCGGAAAGATCACCAAGCATGATGCGCTCGCCGGTCGCCGTCATCGCGTCGATGCGCTTCAACACACGGCGCGCGACGAAAATGCCGCCCGCGACTCCGAGTACGACAATGAACACCACCGCCCAGCGCGCGGGCTTCGCCAGAATCTGGCGCAGCCGGTCGCGCTCCTCGAAATCGCGGCCCACGAGCAGGCGAAAGCCTCCGTCGAGGACTTCGACTTTCACCAGCGCGCGGCTGTTCAGTTCGCTGCCCGGCTCATCGGAGCGGTGATAGGAGACTTCCTGCCAGCCCGGCAGCGCCAGCACATTGTTTGGAATGTCGGCGTTGCTGACGAAGGTGGAGCCGGAATAGGTGGTGACAATGTAGAGATTGGAACCCGGCTGAGCGACGCGTCCTTCGACCACCTCGACCAGACGCCGGATGCCGCCTGACAGGAACTGGTCTTTCAGTTCACGGACTTCGGTCTCGATTGTCTCGGTGATCTGGTCGACTACAAGCTGCTGGGTGTGGCGCGCGAGATAGAGGATCGTGCTGCCGGCAAAAAGCGCGAACACGAAAAGATAGGCGGCGATCAGCTTGAACGCCGTCGTGCGAAAAAGCTTACCGAGCGCCGTCACGGATCATGTATCCGGCGCCACGCACGGTATGCAAAAGCGTCTTGTCGAAGCCTTTATCAATTTTGGAACGCAGCCGCGAAACATGCACGTCGATCACATTGGTCTGCGGATCGAAATGATAATCCCAGACATTTTCGAGCAGCATCGTGCGCGTGACCACCTGTCCCGCGTGGCGCATGAGATATTCAAGCAGGCGGAATTCGCGCGGCTGTAGCGGGATTTCCTGTCCGTTGCGGCTGACGCGATGGGAAAGCCGGTCAAGTTCGAGATCGGCGACGCGATAGAGCATTTCGCCGGTCTGCGGCGCACGGCGGCGCGACAGCGCCTCGATGCGCGCGAGCAGTTCCGAGAATGCGTAGGGCTTGGCGAGATAATCGTCGCCGCCCGCGCGCAGGCCGGTCACGCGATCATCCACCTGACCCAATGCGGAAAGAATCAAAACCGGTGTGGTCTTGCCGCGCGTGCGCAGTTCGGAAACGACCGATAGCCCGTCGCGCTTCGGCAGCATCCGATCGACGACAAGCACATCGAATTCACCGTCCATCGCGGCGATGAAACCTTCCTCGCCATCGTGGGAAATTTCCGCGACATGGCCCGCCTCGCGCAAGGCCTTGCGCAGATATTCTGCGGCTTCCCTGTCATCTTCGATTACGAGGAGGCGCATTCGGCCCTGCTCCGCGTTGCGTGGAATCGCCCGGATATCATGACGCAACATAATCCCTCTTGGGCGATCTGGAAAAAATCGGGCGGGAGGCTTTGAGACCTCCCGCCCTGGGATACCGGCGACAGCAGGGGGCGACGGGGCCGCCACCGATTCCCTAGCTTTTTAACTCTTGTCGCGCTCCACCGGCAGGGTGACGAAGCGCGTGTTGTTCTCGCGCTTCACCCGCATGAGGACCACGTTCTTTTTGTCCTTGCGCGCGTCGTTGAAGGCGTCGCGTACTTCATCCGGGCTGGAGACCACCTTGCCGGCGACTTCGAGGATCACGTCACCGGAGCGAAAACCGCGCTCGGAGCCGGGACCGTTCGGATCGACATTGGTGATGACCACGCCGTTATTGCCGGCACCCGCGACCGATTTTGCGGGAGCCAATGAGAGGCCGAGGCGCGTGTCGTTCGTTGACGGGGTGCGGTCGTCCTTCTTCTGCGGGGTGACGCTCGCGCGCTGCTGGTCCGGCAAACGGCCCAGCTGCACGTCGATTGTCTGTTCCTTGTTGTCGCGGACGACGAGCAGCTTGACGGTGGTGCCGGGCTGCTTGGCTGCGACGCGGCGGGAAAGATCGCGGGCATCCTTCAGACGCTCGCCATCGACCGCGAGGATCGCATCACCGGCCTTGATGCCGGCCTTGGCCGCAGGCGTATCGACGGATACGTCGGAGACGAGCGCGCCGCCTTCAGCCTTCAGGCCGAGAGACTCAGCGATTTCCTTGGTCACTGGCTGGATGTTCACGCCGATAAAACCGCGCGTGACCGATCCGGTTTCCTTCAGCGAGGCAACGATGCGGCTGACGTTTTCCGCCGGGATCGCGAAAGCGATGCCGACATTGCCGCCGGACGGCGAGACAATCGCCGTGTTCACGCCGATCACTTCGCCGGCGAGATTGAACGTGGGGCCGCCGGAGTTGCCGCGGTTCACCGCTGCGTCGATCTGGATGAAGTCATCATAGACGTTGGCGCCGATGTCACGACCGCGGGCCGAGACGATGCCTGCTGTCACCGTGCCGCCGAGGCCGAACGGATTGCCGACCGCGAGTACCCAGTCGCCGACGCGCGGCACGGCCGCGCCAAATTTGACCCAGGGGAAATCGTTGCGGCCATCGACCTTCAGCAACGCCACGTCGGTGCGCGGGTCGGTGCCGACCAGTTTCGCCGGATAGGTTTTGCCGTCGTCGGTGGTGATTTCGACTTCGGTGGATTTGTCGATGACGTGATTGTTGGTCACGACGAAACCGTCAGCCGAGATGAAGAAGCCGGAGCCTTGTCCGGAAGTACGGCGATTGCCGCGCGGGCCACCTTCGCCACGGCGGTTCGGCGCGCCACGCTCACCGAAGAAGCGTTTGAAGAATTCTTCCATCTGTGGAGGAACGTCGCCGCGATTGAAGTTGTCGCCGTCGAGACTCATGGTCTGGGGTGCATCGACCTTGACCTTGACGCTGACGACGGCCGGGCGCACGCGATCGACCACGTCCGCAAAGGAATACTGGTGCGCGGGACGGTCGGTCGTGATTTGTGCGAGGGCTGAATTGGAAGTCTGGGGAAGGAATACCTGACCGGCGGCGAAGCCCGTAACGGCTACGGCGAAAATGCCGGCAAGCAGGAGGGAGCGATGGCGCTTGAGGGTTACGCCGGAGGGATTATTCTGGTCTTGGTCACGAAACATTTGGTGTCTCCGCTAGCGCGAAATCTGCCCCCAGTGGGCGGTGTCGCGGAGACATATAGGACGGTGAGCCTTACGGCGCTCTCACCGCAAAATTACAAATTAGTAAGGTAGTGCAAGTTCACGGGTTCTTGTTCGGCCCGAGCAAGGCATTGAGCCGCTTCTTTTCTTCGCCGGAAAGCGCCTTGGGCTTCTCTTTCCGGCGGCGCGATGCGGAAACGACCATTGCTCCGACGCCGATCAATAATACCAGCGCCGGAACGCCCCAAAGCAAGAGCGTCTGGGCGCGAAAGCGCGGCTCCAGCAGAACAAACTCGCCATAGCGGGCGACCAGAAACTCACGCACCGTGGCGTCGCTGTCACCGGCCGAAATACGCTCGCGCACCAGAATCCGAAGGTCTTTAGCGAGCGGAGCGTTTGAGTCGTCGATCGACTCGTTCTGGCACACCATGCAGCGCAGCGTTTTCGACAGTGTGCGCGCGCGGGATTCGAGTGCCGGATCGGAAAGCATCTCGCCGGGTTCGACGGCGAGGGAGGGAACGGCAAGCGACAGGAGCGTCACGACGAGGAGGATGTGCTTGCGCATGACCTACTCCGCCGGCGTCGCGGCAACACGCTTCGTAGCGGGACGCGGCGCGCCGATGCGCAAGCGGCGATCCGAAAGAGAAAGTATTCCGCCCAGCGCCATCACCAGCGTGCCGAGCCAGATCAGCGTGACATAAGGCTTCCAGTAAATTCGCGCGGAGACGCCGCCCGCTTCCTTGTCGCCGAGGCTCACATAGAGCTGGCCAAACCCGAAGGTCTTGATGCCCGCTTCGGTCGTTGGCTGGTTGCGCGCGAGATAGACGCGCTTCGCCGGATCGAGCGTGGCGATGGTCACACCACCTGCGCGAATATCGAAATGCCCGACATCCTCTTGCCAGTTTGGACCCTGCCGTTCCTCGACTCCTTTATAGACAAGCTCGAAGCCGGAAATGCTCACGCGCTCGCCCGGTTTCAGCGAGACAATCCGTTCCTGGCTCCAGCCCGCTTCCGCGACAACGCCAAGCAGGGAAATTCCGATACCCGCATGGGCAAGTGCTGTGCCGAAAGCAGAGCGCGGAAGCCCCCTCGCCCGCGCCATGCTCAAGCCAAGCGGCTCGCGGAACAGCGCAATACGATCGGCGAATTCCGTAATTGCACCAACGATCGCGAAAACGCCCGCGAACAATCCAGCCGCCATCAAGAGCGAGCCGCCTTCAGTGAGTACAAGAACCAGCGCCGCGGTCACGAGCGCCAGACCGGCGGCGAGCGTCAACCGCTGCAAGGCGCCATAGGCATCGCCGCGCTTCCAGGCGAGCAGCGGGCCGGCGGGCATCAGCACCAGCAAGATCAGAAACAGCGGGCCGATGGTGCGGTTGAAGAATGGTGCGCCGACGGAAATTTTTTCTGCGGTCAGCGCTTCCAGCGCCAGCGGATAGAGCGTGCCGGTCAATACGGTTGCGGCGGCGGTTGTGAGGAAAAGATTGTTCAGGACCAGCGCGCCTTCGCGGGAAACCGGCGCGAAGATTCCCCCTTGTTTCAGTTCGCCTGCGCGCCATGCAAACAGCGCCAGCGATCCGCCGATAAAAAACACGAGAATCGAAAGAATGAACACGCCGCGCGTCGGATCGGTGGCAAAGGCGTGAACCGAAGTGAGCACGCCGGAGCGCACCAGAAACGTGCCGAGCTGCGAGAGTGAAAAGGTCAGGATCGCGAGCAGGATGGTCCAGACTTTCAACGCATCGCGCTTTTCCATTACCACCGCCGAGTGCAGGAGCGCTGTGCCCGCGAGCCACGGCATTACGGAAGCGTTTTCGACCGGATCCCAGAACCAGAAGCCGCCCCAGCCCAGCTCGTAATAGGCCCAGTAGGAGCCCATCGAGATTCCGAGTGTCAGAAAAATCCACGCTGTGAGCGTCCAGGGCCGGACCCAGCGCGCCCAGGCGGCATCGATTTTTCCCTCGATCAGCGCCGCGACGGCAAAAGCAAACGCAATCGAGAAGCCGACATAGCCGAGGTAAAGCAGCGGCGGATGGATCGCGAGGCCGAGGTCTTGCAGGATCGGATTGAGATCGCGGCCTTCGGAGGGGGCCGGATCAATCCGCAGAAACGGATTCGAGGCCGCGAGAATAAAAAACAGAAAGGCGGCGGCGATGGCGCCCTCGACGCCTAAAACATTGGCGCGTAAACGATCCGGCAGATGGCGCCCGAAAAATGCGACGAGCGCGGAAAAAATCGCGAGCACGAACACCCAAAGCAGCATCGAGCCTTCGTGGTTTCCCCATACGCCGGTAAGTTTGTAGATGAACGCCATCTGCGAATGGGAATTCTCATAGACATTCGCGACGGAAAAATCCGAACCCGCGTAGAGCGCCATCAGGCCGAAAAAAGCGAAGGCCACGAAGCCGAGCCCAGCGAACGCCACCGGCTCCGCCACCGCCATCAGGGTCGCGTCGTTGCGCGCGGCACCCCATAGCGGAACGGCGGTTTGGACGACAGCAAGCGCGAAAGCGAGGACCAAAGCGTAGTGGGATAACTCGGCGATCACTTCGCCTTCCCCTTGTCCTCGTGCCACATGCCCTGCTTCTTCAAGCTGTCAGCGACTTCCTTCGGCATGTAATTTTCGTCGTGCTTGGCAAGCACCGTGTCAGCGTGGAAAACACCCGACGCATCGAGCGCACCCTCGGCGACCACGCCCTGCTTTTCGCGGAAGAGATCGGGCAGCACGCCGCGATAGGTCACGGCCAATACTTTCGCTCCGTCGGTGACCTCGAAGCGGGCATCCAATCCGTTTTTCTGGAGACTCGCTTCCTTCACCAGCCCGCCGATGCGGATGCGCGTTCCCGGCGGGACAGCTTTCTCGACAATCTCGGTGGGCGAATAAAAGAAAACAATGGATTCGCGCAGCGCCGAAAGCGCCAAGAGCGCCGCGAGGCCAAGCACGGCCAGCGAGATTCCGATCAAGGTCAGACGGCGCTGGCGGCGTGTCATTGCATGCGCTCCAGCATCTCCATACGCCTCAGCGCCTCGTTTCGCCAAGGGTCGGTGGCTGCGGCGCTTTCCACCAGCGGCTTCCAGATGGCAAGCGCATTGGCGCGATCTCCATCTTGCGCCGCGGCAAGACCCATGAAGAACAGCGATTTGGAGTTTGTTTTCTCCGCGGCAAGCGAACGGGCAAAAACCTGCTTAGCTTCTGGGGTAACGCGCCCTTCGGCTTCCGCCACCATCGCCTCGCCGAGATCGGCTTCCCGCGCGGGCGTGGAGCCGAGAATCCGGCGGGCGTTTTCGCGCGCTTTCACAGCCTCGGAAAACTTCCCGGTCATCAGATAGACCGGCCCGAGGATTTCCCAGCCGCGGCCGTCATCGGGATTTTTCGCGAGATGCGCCTCGATGCGCCGGACGAGAATCAAAACGTCCGCCTGTGCCGGCGCTTTCGACATTCTCTCCGCAAGAGGGGCGTCGGGTAATTGCGGTGAGCCAACGCCGCTGTAAACCCCGAGCGCAATCGCGGGAACCGCGATCAGCGCCACCACCGCGATCGACCGGCGGCGAAAGAGCGAGGTTTTTTTGTCCGTCGTTATTTGGGTGCCGGACTCCAGCGCCAGAATGCGGCGGGAGACTTCGATGCGCGCGGCCTCCGCTTCATCCTTGCCAATGAGATTGCGCGCATGGTCGCGCTCGATCTCGGCCAGCTGATCCCGATAGACGGCGAGATCGGCTTCGGCGGGGGCCGGCGCTTTTGCCCGCGCGAAGGCCAACGGCCAGAGCACCGCGAAAACCGCAGAACCCGTCATCAGCGCGAACAGAAGCCAGAACAGCATCATTCGCACGCAGTCCTAAAGGAGACGGCTTGATGCGGAAAGACCGGCGGGTTGTCGCTGGCAAATGTAGGGATTTACCGGAAGCCTAGCTGACCGGCGTCCAGCTTCCGTCCGGATTGCGGCAGGCAACGCCGCGCGAGGTTTCCGGGCGTCCTTGAATATAGATGGTGTGGGTATATTCGCGGCAGCGCGCATAACCCGCACGCGCATATTGCGGGCCCGGCACGATGGTGCCGTAGGCGCCACGCTCGCCGCGCCAGCTATGCGGAGTTCCCGGACCGCCATATTCCAGCGCCTGCATTTCCGCGGCATAGGCGCGGCGGCGGTCGTCTTCGTCCAGTGCATTGCCGATCATGCCCCCGACCAGCCCGCCGATCAGCGCGCCGGTGACGACGTTGCGGGTGTGGCCGCCGGTGGCCGCGCCGATCAGGCCGCCCGCGATTGCGCCCGATGCGATGCCCGCACCTGTCTTCGGTCCGGGCTCGCCCGCACAACCCGCGAGCAGCATTGCCGCGAGACCGACGAGGACCGGCTTGTTGGCCGAAATCGCTTGCATGAAACGCCTCTCGAAAATACGCGGGGAATTTCCCGCGTCCCTGAATGCGCGGCACTTGGACCGGCGCTTCCTAGCACGGAGGTAAATTAGGGCAAAATTAGGCTGCGGCCGGAAGCACAAGGTCGGCGCGCAAGCCGCCAATCGGCGACGTCCCCAATTCAAGGCGTCCGCCATAGAGCGAAGCAAGATCGACGACGATCGAAAGGCCAAGTCCGGAACCAGGCTTGGTTTCATCCAGCCGCCGTCCCCGGTTTTTCAAAACATCCTGCCTTGCGTCCGGTGAAAGGCCCGGCCCGTCGTCGTCGATCACGATATGAAAATAAGCCCGCTCACTTGCTTGTGTTTTTCCCTCGGCGAACACTTCGACATCAATGCGCGAGGATGCCCATTTGCAGGCGTTGTCGATGAGATTGCCGAGCATTTCCTCGAGATCCTGCTGCTCGCCATGAAATTTGACTTCATCCATCACGCGGCTTCCCATCGCGAAGCCTCGTCCGCGATGAATTTTTTCCATCGTGCGCAGCACGGCGTTGATGGCCGGCGTTACCTCGATCACGGTTCCGATGACGGCGACGCGGGCGGCGAGCCGCGCCCGCTCCAAGTGCCGCTGCACCTGCTCGCGCATGACGGCGACCTGCTCCTTTACTTTTTCGGCGGCTGCATCGTCGCGGATCGCCGTCTCATTGAGCAGAACTGAAAGAGGGGTTTTCAGCGCATGGGCGAGATTGCCCACATGGGTGCGCGCACGGTCTACGATCTCGCGATTGGATTCGATCAGCGCATTCACTTCGCTGGCGAGCGGCGCGATCTCGGCGGGGAAATTTCCTTCCAGCTTTTCAGCGCGGCCGGAACGAATGGCGGAAAGCGCTTCGGAAATTCGTTTCAGCGGACGCAGGCCGAAGCGCACCTGGAACCAGGCCGTGCCCATGAAGATGAGCCCGAGGAAACCGAAGGTAATCAGGATCGCATCGTTGAAATCGTCCACTTCGTCGTCGATCTCGCCCGCATCGGCGGCGACGGTGGCGAGATAGCGCCCGTCCTCGCCGAGATCGATCTCGCGCTCGACCACGCGAAGGGGTTGGTCCTCCGGTCCGAGCTTGTAGCCTTCGCGCCCGCCGCCGGCGCGGAGCGGCACCTTCTGTTCTTCAAGCGAGATGGATGTATCGGCGGGCACCGAAGGAGAGCGTTTGACTTCGCGTATCTCACCCGTAATGCGCGTGATCTGCCAGTACCAGCCGGAAAGCGGAATCTGGAACAGCGGCTCGCCGAGCGGCGCCGGTTCGGGCAATGAACCCGAAGGCGCGCTCGCCACATCGACTACGATGGTTTTCAGATAGACCGTGAGACGGCGGTCGAATGCCCGTTCCACCGAAGAGCGATAAAGCGACGACAGGACAAAACCGCTCGCCAGCAGCACAAATGCGCTGACGAACAGCGCCGTCAGAAACAGGCGTCTTGCGAGAGAACTACCGCGCATCGGCTGGCGGGCTGAGCCGGTAGCCTAATCCGCGCACAGTCTGGATCACGTCGATGCCGAGTTTCTTGCGCAAGCGGCCGACGAACACTTCAATCGTGTTGGAGTCGCGGTCGAAATCCTGATCGTAGAGATGCTCGACCAGCTCGGTGCGGGAAACCACCCGGCCCGAGTGATGCATCAAATAGGCGAGCAGGCGGTATTCGTGGGAAGTGAGGCGGATGGGATTGCCGTCCACGGTGACGCGGGAGGAACGTGCGTCGAGACGGACCGGGCCACAGGTAAGTTCGGAACTGGCGTGGCCGGAAGCGCGCCGGAGCAGCGCGCGGATGCGGGCGAGGACTTCTTCCATGTGGAAGGGCTTCGCCACGTAGTCGTCCGCGCCCGCGTCGAAGCCCTGCACCTTGTCGGACCAGCGGTCGCGGGCGGTGAGGATCAGGACCGGCGTCATCTTGCCGGTGCGGCGCCAGGATTCCAGCACCGAGATGCCGTCCATCTTCGGCAGGCCGAGATCGAGTACGATGGCGTCGTAGGGCTCGCTCTCGCCGAGGAAGTGTCCCTCTTCGCCGTCGAACGCCTTATCGACCGCGTAACCGGCATCGGTCAGCGCGGAGCAGATCTGGCGGTTGAGATCGGGATCGTCTTCGACGACGAGGAGGCGCATGGCGGCCCGGTTCTAGGGATCGACTCGGGCGGGATTGTGCCATTGATGGGGGGAGGATGTCAGCCTGCGAAAAGGCTTCGCCGGGTGCAATCAATGCAATCAATGAACGTCGTTAAATCGTTATCGGCTGGAATATGAGCGGCAAGCCCTCGCCTGATCCCGCAGGCTGACCGCCTCGGTCACCGCCCCTTCCAGCGCGCTGCCCTGGGGCAGTGCGCGGAGTTCGGAGGCAAGTTTCTTCTGATAGGCGAGACTCCAGTGTGCCGCGACCGGGCACGCAGCGATGGTGACGCGCGCGGGCGGCGGAGCTTCCACACCCCGGCAAACCATGAACAGAAGACCGAAGCAGACCAGTTTCATGGCAACAGCTTCCGCGCTTCCGCGACGATGCGCTCGCGGATTTCCGTGGAGTCGTCCATTTCCTTGTGGCCGACCGAAACCCGCTCATTCGAAAGCTGGCCTTTGAAACTTTGCGAAGCCGCGAAATTTCCCCGGCCGAGAAATTCCTGTTTCTGAAAGAAGCAAAGCGCGCGCTTCACATTAGGCGGCACATCGGGACAGCCGAATTTCGTCGGGTCGAGGCCAACCAGCAGTTCGACCGGGATGTTCTCTCCGGCAAGACGGCACGCGATTTTAGTCGCCGCATCCGCGCCCATCGAATGCCCGATTAAAACGATTTTATTTCCTGCGCGGGCGGCCTCCCTCACCTTCGAGGTCAGGAACGGCACGTTCGTATAGGGAATAAAGACACCCTCGACATGGGTGGTGGCGTCGATGCCGGCCGCGCGCAGCTTTTCGCGCAATAGATCGAGGCCGAGCGAATAGCCCCACCCGTATGGGAAAGGCCCGCCAACCAGCCCGTAAATAAGAAATGCCCTGCAATTCGTTTTCATGCGCTGCCTTCTTCTAGACGTTTCTCGATTTCATTGCGCGCGGCCGGTTTGCGGGCGATTGCTTCCATCGCCTCGCCCGCTTCCTGTGCCGCCTGCGCGTGTTCAGCTTCGCTTGCTGCCCGGCCCTTCGCCTCGCCGAGGGCGGCGACTGTCCATTCACGAACCGCGTTGAAGATGCTCGAGAACAGCCGCGCCGCTTCGGCAAGGAATGAAAGCCAGTTCAAGCGTCAAGATTCCTTATGCGAGCGCCAGGACCACCAGATCGAGACCAGTACGGCGGCAGAGCCGAAGATGGTCGAGATGTTGGTGACGACCGCGGTGAGTGTGTCGGAGCTGATCGTTCCTCTTGCAACAAAAATTCCGCCGATCAGCGTCAATGCCTGCCGAACCCAACTCTGAATAACTTCT